>BNTT01000042.1 GCA_025996815.1 Bacteroidia bacterium | reverse complement strand
ACTCAACCTCAGTTTCGACTACTACCAGCGCACTGCGAAGGACTTTGTGAGTTTCGGCGAAAAACTTCCGGCACTGCTGGGAACATCCGCTCCCCGTATAAACGACGCGGAAACCGAAACCACCGGCTTTGACCTCACCATTGGATGGAAGGACAAAATTGGCGAGGTATCTTACGGTGCCGGACTTGTGTTGAGCGACTATACAGGAAAAATCGTTAAGTTCAACAATCCCACCAAACTCATTGACGACTTGTGGTATGACGGCATGACGATGGGCGAAATTTGGGGCTACCAAACCGTAGGGCTGTTCAAAGACCAGGCGGCAATTGACGCTGCACCCATTCAGACATCTATCAGCGGTAGCCAGTGGAAGCCGGGCGATGTGCAGTATGCCGACCTCAACGGCGATGGCAAAATTGACATTGGCGAGAACACCGTGGACAAACCGGGCGACCGCAAGGTTATAGGCAACTCTACGCCGCGCTTCTCGTTCGGCGTGAACCTCAATGCCGAGTGGAAAGGAATTGACCTCACCGTATTTCTGCAAGGCGTGGGCAAGCGCGACATTATGTTTGCCGACAACGCAAACTATTTCTGGGGTTTTGTAAACAACGAATGGCAGTCGTCGTACTTTACCGTACATACCGACCGCTGGACGGATGAAAATCAGAATGTCAATGCGTACTATCCGCGTGCCTATTTCAACAGCACCAAAAATATGCGTGCGCAAACCCGCTATTTGCAAGACGCATCCTACCTGCGCGTCAAAAATATGCAGTTGGGTTACACCCTTCCCAGATGGATAACCGATAAGGTCAAGTTTGAGAAGGCGAGAGTATTTGCCAACGTAGAAAATTTGGCGACTTTTACCAATCTGATAGAAATCATTGACCCCGAGATTGTCAACAACACCGGCAAGGTTTATCCCTTGCAGAGGGCATGGTCGTTTGGCATTAATCTTACGTTTTAATAACTTTTAATTTTAGACAAAAATGAAAAAGATTCAATACATAGCACTGAGTGTGCTGACAGTGCTGACTGCCACGTCGTGCAACGACGACTTTATGGAACGAGCACCATTAGACAAAATTAGCGATGTAAGTTTTTGGAAATCACCCAACGACTTGAAACTCTATGTAAATAACCTGTACAGCCGCAACGACCTGCTGGCACGCGAAGACGGATGGGGCTCCATAGGTCCCTACGGCTGGGATGCCGACGACGGAAGCGACACGGAAGTGCGCTATCAGTACAATAGCCGCATGAACGGCGAGTCAAACATCCCCTCAGACGGCAACGGATGGGGCAACGACGACTGGTTGGCTCTGCGCGACATCAACTACTTTCTTGACCACTATCCTGCGGTGGAAGCGTTGACCTCGTTTGACTTAGTGAAGCAGTATGTGGGCGAAGCGTTGTTTTTCCGCTCCATCTTTTATTTCAACAAACTGCGCCGCTTTGGTCCGTTGCCATGGGCTTCTACCACCGTAACCACAAGTTCGGATGTGCTCCTTGCAGAACGCTTGCCGCGCAATCAGGTGGTAGATTCTATTATGCTCGACCTCGACAACGCCATTAGTTACCTGCCTGCACGGGAGGGTGGTGCGTGGACAGGGCGCATAACCAAAGAAACGGCAATGGCATTGCAGGCGCGCATTGCGCTCTACGAAGGCACTTGGGAAAAATATCATGCGGGCACTGAGTTTAAAGCAGCGGTCAATCAAAGTACCAAGTTTTTGGAAAAAGCGGCAGAAGTGTCCGGAACTCTCATTGCGTTGGAAGAATCGAAAGGCTATCCCGCATTGGACAATGTGGGCGTTGCCGACGGCTACCGCGATTTGTTCAATCGGGAGAAAGATGAATATGCGAGCAGCAAGGAAGTGCTTTTCTTTCGCAAGACCGAGGCAGGTGCTATCACTACTATTTGGGATAGATATGCGGCTAACGGCTCGGGCAGAGGTGCTACTAAAAACTTGATTGACTCGTATCTGAAAGATGATGGTACGCCTGTTGCGGCAAGTTATGACGATGCAAGTTTGCAGAAGGTGGCCACAGGTCGCGACCCGCGTTTGGAGCAGACCATTCAAATCAACGACAACAAGCATTACCGCTGGTTAGCGGCAACCCCACCGGTGTATTTCATGGCACCCTCATTTGATGGATGGGATTCGGAGGAATCCACCCCCACAGGGTATCAGATATACAAGGGGCATAACTTCCGCTATGCATCTGAACGCCCTTCAGGTCAAGGACTTCAGTCGCTCATTTACTTCCGCTACGGCGAAACGCTGCTGATTTATGCCGAAGCCAAAGCCGAGTTGGGAACCATCAATCAGGACGACTTGGACAAAAGTATCAACAAACTGCGCCAACGTTTAGTTCCTCCGATGCCGGACTTGACCATGGGCGTGGCAACAGACCCGAACTTTGAGTTTGCTTCTCTTACTCCAATTATTCAGGCAGTGCGCCGCGAACGCAAAGTGGAGCTGGCTTGCGAAGGTTTCCGCGTGGACGACATCAAGCGTTGGGCAGCCGCCGGCGAACTCATTGTAGGCAAAGAGCCGGTGGGCGCGAAGTTGGCGCAATGGGACGGATTCAAATTTGAAGATTATATGCCTCTCTCGCTGCCCGATACTGCCCGTCAGAAAATATTTGATGAGAGAGTGTCCCTATTGGTAGTCGATGCCAACGGCTACATCAAGATATTCAAAAACACATTGAACGGCGGTACGCAGGGCTACAAGTTCAATGAAGACAGAGATTATCTCTATCCTATCCCTACCAACCAGTTGACGCTCAACAAGAAGTTGGGACAAAATCCGGGTTGGTGATAAAAATGGACAATAAATGATAGAGAGGGGTTATTCCGCAGAGGAATAATCTCTCTCTTTTTTTCGAAATTATTTGTACCTTTGCCGAAAAATTGCAGATAAATACTGAGTAAAATTAAGTATGCCCGAGCAACAAAACATAGAATACAAACAAAGTTGGCACGACGACTACCTCAAATGGATATGCGGCTTTGCAAATGCACAAGGCGGCAAAATCTATATTGGCAAAGATGATGCCGGTGCAGTCGTTGGCGTGGAAGATTACAAACGCCTGATGGACGAGATTCCCAACAAAATCAAAAACCTGATGGGAATTACTGCCGAGGTCAATCTTTTGCAGGAAGACGACAAACACTTTATAGAGATTATCGTGCAGCCCTATTCTGTGCCAATTTCATTACGCGGACGGTATTATTACCGTAGCGGCAGCGTGAAGCAGGAATTGACAGGTGCGGCACTGAACGAATTTTTGCTCAAACGTAGCGGTCAAACTTGGGACGATGTTGTAGAGCCGCGAGCCACATTCGCCGACATTGACGAAAAATCGTTGAAAGCGTATATTGTGATGTCGAAAGAAAAAGGTCGTTTGCCCGATGTTGAGGGTTTAACTACCGAAGAAATGCTTGATAAACTGCGCCTTACCGAAAACGGACAACTCAAACGTGCTGCAATCGTTTTGTTCGGCAAAGACCCCGGTCGCTTTTATCCGAATACATTTGTCAAAATTGGGTGTTTTGCCAAAGACGATGCAGATTTACGTTTTCAGGAAGTCGAAGAAGGCAATATTATTGTGTTGCTACGCAATGTTTTAGAGCAGTTAAATCACAAGTTCCTTATTCGGAATATCGAATTTGAAGGATTTTTTCGCATTGAAAAGGGCGAATATCCTGTGCCTGCCCTTCGCGAAATGCTGCTTAATGCTTTGGTACACCGTAATTACATGGGCAGTTTTATTCAAATTCGTGTATATGACGACAAAATCAATATTTGGAACGAAGGAATGTTGCCCGAAGGTATAAGTTTGGAATCGTTGCGGCGTTCTCATTCGTCAAGACCGCGCAACCCGCTTATTGCCGATGTGTGTTTCAAAGGTGGTTTGATTGATGCTTGGGGGCGCGGCACAATCCGTATCATTGACACCTGTAAGGAGGCGGAACTTCCTGAACCCGAACTCATAGAGCGGGACGGCGGATTTTTGGTAACGCTTTTCAAAAACAATTTGACCGAAGAACAATTGGTAAAACTCGGATTACATGAGCGACAAATCAGAGCCGTGGAATATGTAAAAGAAAAGGGGAAAATAACGAATAAAGAGTACCAAAAAATAAATGAAATTTCAAATAGAACAGCGACTTACGAATTAAAAGAGTTAGTTGAAAATTTTAATGTGCTAAAAATATCAGGTGCGAGTGTTGGAACTTTCTATGAATTCCCATAAGCCCGCAATGCCCGCGACTACCACGCAAAAAGCCCGCAGAAGATGATTGGACCGCGGCTCAATTGGTGCAGGTAGTTTTTATCAATTAAAACGCCAAAATAGCGCTAAAAACAAATAATTCTAAATATATTTTTGCTTGAATGTCCGAAGTTTGTCCGATTGATGTCCGAAGATGCCGAAGTTTTTATCGAATAGTTTATATATCAAAAATTATCGCTACCTTTGTGGCAAAAAAATAAAATTCATGAAAAAGCAATTATTAACATGGATGGCTGCACTGGGAGCCGCAGCAACCATAAGTGCGGAAAATCTACCTGCGCCCATCCCGCCCGTGCCCACGCCTGAGCAGGTGGCTTGGCACCAAACGGAAATGTATGCCTTTGTGCATTTTGGGCTTAACACGTTCAACGATTTGGAATGGGGGTATGGCAATACGCCCGCAAGCACGTTCAATCCCGAAAATCTGGATTGCGAACAGTGGGCGCGCATCATCAAGGCTGCCGGACTGCGTGGCATCGTGCTCACCACCAAACACCACGACGGCTTCTGCCTTTGGCCTACTGCCACGACCGAATACAGCGTCAAAAACGCCCCTTGGAAGGATGGTAAAGGCGATGTGGTCCGCGATTTGGTCGATGCCTGCAACAAATACGGGCTAAAAGTGGGCTTCTACCTTTCCCCGTGGGACAGGAACAACGCCAACTATGGCAAGCCCGAATATGTGCAAACCTACCACGCGCAAATCGAGGAATTGGTGTCGAACTACGGACCAATCTTTGAGTTTTGGTTCGACGGCGCAAACGGCGGCACAGGCTGGTATGGCGGTGCCGACGAGAAACGCTCCATCGACGCTGTCACTTATTATGATTACGAATGGGCACGCCGGCAAATAAAATCTCGGCATCCCACAGCGATGATTTTCGGCGGAACCGTGCCCGACATTCGCTGGATAGGCAACGAAAGCGGCTGGGCAGATGCCACGCAATGGAGCATTTATGAATCGGAGCCTGCCCTGAAATGGAAATATGCCGGCAGTCAAAGAGGCGACGAAAATGCCACCAAATGGCTTGGCGCAGAGGTAGATGTGTCCATCCGTCCCGGCTGGTTCTATCACGCCCGCGAAGACCATCAGGTGCGCACGCTCACGCAAATGGTTGATTACTACTACAATAGCGTGGGGCACAATGCCAACCTCATTTTGAATTTCCCGATTGCCCTGACCGGACAAATTCACCCGATAGATTCCGCCCGCGTGATGGAGTGGGCGGCTGTCATTCGCAACGATTTTAAGGAAAATCTGCTGAAAAATGCAAAAAAGAGCACAAAACCCAACGAACAGACCTTCACATTCCCCAAAGAAACGACTTTCAACCGCGTGCTCATTCAGGAAGATATTACTTTGGGGCAGCGGGTGCGCTCATTCGTCATCGAAACATTGCAGAACAAAAAATGGCAACCTGTGAAGGCGGTGGATTCCACCACTACGATTGGATATAAACGGATTGTGCGCTTTGAGGATGCGACGGCGAAGCAGTTTCGCATCCGCGTTTTGGATGCGCGCGGACCGGTGTTTATTTCCAATGTGGAAGCCTATTTGGCACCTCTCCTGCTCGAAGATATAACAATTGTTCTAACGAACGATATTCCCGCAACGGCATTTTCCGTCGTTGCGCCGAACGATGCAAAAACAGCCCGATTATTTGATGGGAATGGCTATACGTTTTATCGCCTGCCGAAAAGCAAGCCCGAATTAGTAATCCAATTGACTGAACCACAGACAATTACCGGATTTCGCTACACGCCCAATCAAAATCGCGATGCGTTGGATTATATCACGAATTATCAACTTTTCATCGACGACAAACTCATCGCCGAAGGCGAATTTTCAAACATCAGAAACTCGCCTATCCAACGAGAAATCCGCTTTGGGGAAGCGACTCGCGGGCAAGTGGTGCGATTTGTGGCAACAGGCGTGGTGAATGATGCGCCGGCAGGGATTGGAGAGTTTGCGCTGATACCGGAAAGTGATTAAAAAACAATACAAAGATGAAATTAGCAAGCAATTTATCTGAACAAACAGCAACAAGCCGCCGACACTTTCTGGGCGTATTGGCGGCTACCGGAGCAGGATTATTCACCGCTCCCAATTTGTTGGCAGGAGAAAAAAATCTCCGGAATATCTCGATCGACGATGGTGAAGAGGCATTGCCCACTGCGCCATTAGTCGATTCGCCACCGGTTTTGCAGTGCCCGACCGAAACGGATATTGCGGTTGTTTGGGCGGTGGGCAGACCGGCTACCGGATTTGTCGAATGGGGTACGAAAAAAGACCAATTAGACCAAGTCGCTTACGGCGAATTTTTCGGTCAGAATCCCTATCATGAACGTTTTTTGCAAATCCGCATCCGCAATCTGAAACCCAATACGCGGTATTTTTACCGGACAGTTACCTGTTCATTTGATTTTGTCCACACATACGCCTTCAAACGGGGCGAACCGGTTTACAGCGATGTTTTTTCGTTTGAAACACCCGGCGCAAAGAAAACGACCGGCACTTTTTCGGTCATCAACGACACGCACAACCATCAGGATACCCTGAAGCGGCTCACGGAGCGGTTGGCGTTGCTCGGCTCGGACTACACCGTTTGGAACGGCGATTTGGTCGATGGCTTCAACAATGCCAACACGGCAGTGGAAGCCGTTTTACGACCCGGCAATGCCGCTTTCGCCACGGAAAAACCCATGCTTTTTGTGCCGGGGAACCATGATTATCGGGGCGTGTGGGCGAGAAACACTTCGCTGCCCCTTCCGGCGTGGGAGCATCCGGCACCGGAAAATCGCGCTTTCGGACGCAATTTCGTTGTCCGCACCGGACCGTTGGCATTGATTGGCTTAGACACCGGCGAAGACAAACCGGATATTCACCCGGCTTGGGCAGGCTTGGCACGGTTTGAGCCTTACCGCACGGCGCAACGCGGCTGGCTGGAACGGGCATTACTCAGTCCGGCAGTAGCCACAGCACCGTTTGTAGTGGCGTTCTGCCATATTCCGCTTTTTTCGGATGACCCGAAAGCCAATGGCGGCGATTCGTTGGAAGGTTATGCAGAATTTCAACGTCAAGCCGCCGATTTGTGGGGACCGTTGCTTTCAAAATATGGCGTGCAAAGCGTTATCACCGCTCACATGCACCGTTTCAAATACGACCCTGCGACATCGAAACGAGGCTGGGCGCAAATTTGTGGCGGCGGTCCCAATTTGGACAGAGAAGTGACGGTGATACACGGCAAGGCGGAAGGAAAATTTATGGAAATAGTTGTCGATAGCGTAAGTAAAGGAACAGAACTCGGACGTTGGAAGTTTCCGAAGCGAGCGATTTAAGATTTATGTATAAACAATAAAAATAAGATACAATGTCAAAAAACAGATTTCAGGGCGAATGGCCCAAGATTGGTATCCGCCCCACGATTGACGGACGAATGGGCGGCGTGCGGGAGTCGCTCGAAGCGCAAACCATGCAGATGGCGAAAGGCACGGTGGATTTTCTGACTAAGAATTTGAAGTATCCCGATGGCACGCCGGTGCAGTGTGTCATCGCCGATTCTACGATTGGGCGCGTGGCTGAGGCTGCTGCCTGTGCGGAGAAATTTCGCCGCGAAAATGTTGGCGTAACCATCACGGTAACGCCTTGCTGGTGCTATGGCAGCGAAACGATGGATATGGACAACCACACCGTGAAGGCTGTGTGGGGCTTCAATGGCACGGAGCGACCGGGTGCGGTGTATCTGGCGGCGGTGCTGGCGGCTCACGCGCAAAAGGGGTTGCCCGCGTTTGGCATCTATGGTCACGA
Source organism: Bacteroidia bacterium (assembly GCA_025996815.1). Lineage (GTDB taxonomy): Bacteria > Bacteroidota > Bacteroidia > Bacteroidales > Azobacteroidaceae > Azobacteroides. The sequence goes on along the minus strand of BNTT01000042.1, from coordinate 13,601 downwards.
TGTGCAGGATGCCGGCACGGAGGGTATTCCGGCGGATGTGCAGGAAAAATTGTTGCGTTTCGGTCGCGCGGCTTTGGCGGTGGCGATTATGCGTGGCAAGTCCTATTTGTCAATCGGAGCAGTCTGTATGGGCATTGCCGGGTCGATTGTAAACCCCGATTTCTTTGAAGATTATCTTGGAATGCGCTGCGAGGGTATCGACGAGGTGGAAATCATCCGCCGAATGACCGAAGGCATCTACGACAAAGACGAATTTGCAAAGGCATTGGCGTGGACAAAACAGCATTGCAAGCAGCATGAGGACATTTGCAACCGCAAAGATTTGCAAAAAACGCCTGCCGAAAGTGAAAAAGACTGGGAATTTAGTGTCAAAATGATGCTCATCGTGCGCGATTTGATGATTGGCAACCCCAAACTGAAAGCAATGGGCTTTGGCGAAGAATCGTTGGGACACAACGCCATCGCAGCCGGTTTTCAAGGGCAACGCCAATGGACGGATTTCTATCCCAACGCCGACTTCACGGAGGCGATGCTCAACTCGTCGTTCGACTGGACGGGCATTCGCGAGCCGTTCATCGTGGCCACCGAAAACGATGCGCTCAACGGCACAGCAATGCTATTCGGACACCTGCTGACCAACGCGGCATCCATCTTCGCCGATGTGCGCACCTATTGGAGCCCGGAAGCCATCCAGCGTGTAACCGGAAAACCCGCCAAGGGACTTGCAGCAGGCGGATTGATACACCTCATCAACTCCGGCGCAGCATCGCTGGACGGCAGCGGCTACCAAAGCGACAAAACCGGCAAACCAACGATGAAACCCTTCTGGGAAATCACCGAAAAAGAGGCGGATGCCTGCCTCGATGCCACCAAATGGGTGCCCGCCAACCGCGAATATTTCCGTGGCGGCGGCTTCTCCTCCAAATTTTTGTCGAAAGGCGGAATGCCCTGCACGATGATGCGCCTCAACCTCGTGAAAGGCTTGGGACCTGTGTTGCAACTCGCAGAAGGCTGGACAGCAGACCTCGACGACGAACAATACCACATCTTAGACTGGCGCACCGACAAAGGCTGGCCCACAACATGGTTCGTGCCGCGCTTGGTGGAAGGCAACGATGCCTTCAAAGACGTCTATTCGGTGATGAACAACTGGGGAGCCAACCACGGAGCCATCAGCGGCGGTCACATCGGCGCCGACCTCATCACGCTGGCATCCATGCTGCGCATCCCGGTCTGTATGCACAACGTGGCAGACGTGGACGTCTATCGCCCCGCCTCGTGGAATGCCTTCGGCACGGACAAAGAGGGGGCTGACTATCGCGCGTGTCAGACTTATGGTGCGCTTTACAAGAAATAATATGATTATCCGCAATCATACCGCTAAATAGCATATAAAGTAATTTGTGGCTTTGTCCCGCAGGGGACAGCACTTTATTAACCGTGGGCTTCAGCCTACGGACAGGCACCGCCATCTATCCCATAGTCCCGCAGGGACGGCACTATCAAGTGTCACCCCTGCGGGGGTGGCGGTCTGACCGTAGGCTGAAGCCTACGGTTAATAAAGTGTTATCCCTGCGGGACAAAGAGTAAGAGCCAAGTGGTATGATTGCGGATAATCATAAAAAATAATCACGATGCAGGCATTTGTGGAATAGGTATCACATATAGCCCACTATTTCTTCTTTCAAGACAGGCAGATGTTTTTTAACTATTGCCCAAACGATAGAAGCATCTATATTGTCGTAGGAATGAATGATTCGATTTCTGAACTCAACAATTTGTCGAGTGTCAGTCAAAGCGATGTCGTTTGTTTCTTGCCGCAATTTATTGACAACTTCGCCAATAATAGACAGTTGGCGTTCAACTGCGCTTTGCGTTTTGAGGTCGTTTTGATAGGCATGAAAATCTGTTATCCCAACCAAAAAACTTTCGATTAAAGCAATAGAATTGTTAATATCAAATAAATATTTGCTTACTTTGTCCATCGTAAATGAGTTTTTTTGTTTGTTCTATTTCTTTCTTTAAGAATGGATTACGAAGCGAATCCACTGTCAATAAATCCACTTTGCGGTTAAAAAGTTTTTCCAAACCGTCCCAAAGTCCAATGAGATTTTCTCCTTTTTCTTCCGGGAAAATATCTTCTGTTTCAATCAGAACGTCGATGTCGCTCGACTTTGTGTCGAAGCGCGGGGTCAATACAGAGCCAAAGAAATAAAGTTTTTTCACAACTTTATACTTATCACATAATTGCGTTATGCCTGTTCGATATTTTTCTAATTTTATCATCGGAATAGTTTGTTGTTGCGCCACAAAGGTAAGCACTTATTTTGGATTTTGCAAGTGGAGGCTCTGCTTTGCCTCGGATAGATGATGAAATATTTTGGTTTTATGTTAGAAAAAGTGTACCTTTGCAATCGAACACAATTATTCATTTATTAAATTAAAGTTGTCCCATCGGCACAACGGGGAATGGCGCAATGGTCTGAACAGGCGCAAAATAAACAAATAGAGTTCCAAACGAATTTGCAAAGGTATTTCGCTTTCCACCTTTGCAGAGGATTAACAACGGAGGCAATTAATTTAATTTTTAATAATATGAAAACAAATCATATCAAATTGGGTGTCATTGTAGCTATCGCAAGCGCAATAGTTGCAATGGCAGTGACGATGACACTACACCTATTGCTGTAACCCCCTGATGGGCAGGATGTTCAGTAAACTAAAAGATTGGTTGGGACGTATGAACCCAACCAATCCTTTGTTATTTAGTGGTGGCTTTTTTACATCTCATTCAACTTTTTCCGCGCCATTTCCACCATCTGACCGGCACCTTTTGCCGTTAGTTCTTCGATGGTGAAGCGCGACAATATTTGCTCCAGCTGTTTTAATTTTGCACTTTTGCCTTGGCTTGCAAATTCTGCTTTCAAGATTCTGATTTTTTCGTAATCCTGGATGCCTTCAATCAGCCGTTCCATGCGTATGCTGCTGCGGTTGGGATACACTATGTAGCAATCGCCGGCTGCCCATGTCCGAAAGCGGGAATCTTGCAACGGGTCTTTTGTCCAACTGTTATACGACCACCGCAAGTAGCCGTCATAGTTGCCTGCATGTGCAAACCAACCGAGCCATGTGGCTTCTGCCGGTGGGGAAAAAGTGAATGTATTGGGGCGAGGCTCCGAGCAACAATTATATACCGTGCTTATCTTGCCCGCCTTCGTTCTATCTGCCTTCACGTCAGCAGGAAATTTTTGTCCCACGGCAATGCAATAATCATAGAGGTCTTTTTCTATTTCCGAGTGATAATTGCCTGCCAGAGAAATCTTAAATGCTGCATCGGCTTTTTTGATTACTTTAATCGCCTCTTTCATATCCTTCAATCCGCGTTCGTCCATGGCGATGGTGGTTTTTTCGAACCAGCCCTTTTGGCGCAGGTGTTTGGCAAAATCGGTGAGGAAACTGCCCCAATATTCATTATACAAAGCATCGCCCGGTTGGGCTTTCACATACAATACGCGGTTGGTGGCTTGGTCGATATAGTCGAAACTCAACGCCCACGGGATGATGGTGTAGCAGTTGATTTGTTGGTCAATGCCCACGCTCTGCATAAATTCCACCCATTGGTCGAACACGGTGTAATCATACGCCCAACTGCCGTCTATTTTTTTCGTTTTGCCCACCATACTGTCGAAATGGTCTTCCGTTTGCCCATTCCACGGCTTGTGCATAATGGTTGCCGTAACCACTTTCTGCCCCGCATCCGCCAGCAATTTCATAAGCGGGCGCATCGCATCGAAATGTTCCTTGCTCCACAAGGGGACATCATAATAACGGGCTACGGAATAGGGATTTTGCCACAAATCCAGATGCACTTCCCAATCTTTGGGGGCGGGGAGTGTGCGGTTGAGCACTTCTATTTCCAGATTTAATGAGGCAGGGGACAGATTTTTCCCCGAAACGGTCAAAGAGCCGTGATATTTTCCGGCTTTCGCATCCCTCGGCACCCACACATTCACCCAAATCGGCTGTGTGGTATTGGCTTTGAGGTCTATAAACGGCTCAATATCAAGCATATCTGCCACCATCGACGAATCCCACTCTGCCTTGTTGGGGCGATGTCCGCAGGCACCTTTGCCGTCTTTGTTGAGTTCGTCAGTCATCACATAGCCCACAAAATTGGTTTTGATGGCTGATGCCGGAATGATTGATGTGCCGTTTTTCAAGTCGCTCACCGCAACGGTCACCTCCATCAAATCGGTGTGAGTTGATAACACGGCTTGCGCATTGACCCGTTCGCCTTTCCACGCTTTGAGCGATAGATTGGCTGTGTTTTTACTACTTGGATGAGCCACTTCCGATTGGGGATAGCGCACATCCGGGCTTCCCCAGTTCAATGCTGTCTGAGCCTGTGCCAAACTTGCCCATAAGCAGAGGGCAATGATGCTGTTTTTAATTTTTGTTGTCATAATGTAATTTATTGTTATACAGATTTTTATTATCCATTAGCAGTTGCATCTGCTTTCTCCGGTCCCCAAGGTTCCGGCGTTGAGGCAGGGTTGAATGGATTAAAATACTCAATATGCTGCGTGTCCAAGTATTTCAGGAAATACGGTAAGCGTTCTTTGAAATCGGCTTCATTCTTGCGTTCGGCAGGCGACCAGGCATCCTCTGCAATGACTGCCAAGCGAGGGAAGGTCATAAAATCGAGCCGTTTTTTATCGGCAATGCGCTCTGTCCAAATATTTGCCTGAATGCCTAAGACTTGGCTTTCGTGTCCCGTCAATTGCGCTTGAATGCTTTCAGGGAAGCGGTAGGCTACCTCCAAGGTGTTGAAAGCACCACCCCACCGCCGACCAATTTTGTGCGAATCGTCCTGCACAAAATCGAGATAGCACGGGATACGCGGCGAAAGGATGACGCGAAAACCCTCTTTCAAGGCTTTGTCCAATATCTGAGGCTTGTCGTGTCGCCACCACATCACGAGCATATTATTGGCAGGCACACCGGCTTCGATGATTTCATCCCAGCCAATCACAGTTTTGCCCAGGTCGGCAATTATTTCGCAGGCTCGGCGCACAAAATAATGCTCCAGTCCCGCCTCATCGCCCAAATTATTGTCGCGAATGAATTGCTGTATTTGCGGGTCGGTTTTCCACACCTGGTTACCAAAATGCACCTCATCGCCGCCGATATGGATGTAGGGAGCCGGAAAAAGGGCTGCCACCTCCGTCAGTACATTTCGGAGAAAAGTATAGGTGGTTTCTGCTGCCGGATAAAACGTAAACCCTGCCCAGCGTCCTGTGCCGCCGGTCGAAAACTCCGGATAGGCGCGATAGACCGCCGTAGCGTGTCCGGGCATATCAATTTCAGGGATGACTTGGATGTGTCGCTCCCGTGCATATTCAACGATTTCCCGAATATCGTTCTGCGTATAAAAAGTGCGAGGTGCCTTGCGGTCGCTCCAGTTTCCCTCCGCGCCCACGCCCGTCAGTGCCGGATATTGTTTGATTTCAATGCGCCATCCGGTTTCGTCGGTCAAGTGCAAATGATAGCGGTTCATCTTGAGGCGAGCCAGCATATCTAATTGTTGCATAACAACTTCCTTGCCAAAGAAATGCCGCGACACATCAAGCATCAATCCGCGCCACGCAAAGCGAGGCTCATCCACAATGGTCATACAGGGGATGCGCCCGAGGCTATCCGGCAGTTGCAGCAATGACTGTTTGGCATAGAACACCCCCGCTTCCGATGCGGCATAACAGGTGATTTTTTGAGGTGTGATAACCAAACGGTAATACTCCTCGCCATGATTTTTTTCCGTCACCACAGCCATTGCCTCCGTCGCAGGCTGCTTTGTTGCCGCAAAATACCCTTTCCCAAGCGTGACCGACTGCGGTGTGGGGATAATGGGATGTGCCTGTGCCATAATTGCCACTAAGCAGAGGGTTAAAATGATGTATTTAATTTTTGTTGTCATAGAAAATATTTGAGTTTATTTAACTGTTCAAAAATACTGCGCTGCTACATGGTTGTTGGTGATGTGCCAAACATAAAACCTATTCACAACCTGCTGATAGAAGCCATACCATGATGTGTGTTTATTTGCAGGGTATCTGATATACTCCAAATTCGGTCCATATTGACTGAAATAGGGCGGTGCTACTCTACCGGGGCGAATGCCAATGTTCTCTATCATGAAATCAATAATACCATCCACATAGGCTTGGGCACTCTCCGGAAAACAAAAATAGCCTTTTTCGAAAAGCACAATCGCTAATTCATTCAAATACAAATCAACGTCATCTGAAAAGATTATCTCTCTTTCCATGGCCATGCTTCAATGTGTTTGTGCATACGCTCCTTCAATTCTTCGGCTGTAATCCCTTTAGCCCATGCTCTCTCGAATGCCTCATCATATTGAGGCAACTCATCTACATACTCTCTCGTTTGTGCATGTCGCACCGGTTGTAACTGTTCCATATTTATTTGTTTTTAGATGAATAATTTTCTGCAAAGTTAGCATTATTTTTTTGGGGAATGGGCAATTTGTCGTACACCCGCTTTTTGCAGTACTTTTTCAATCTTATCCAGCGCAAAATCCAATTGCTCGAATGTGTGCGTTGCCATCAGTGAGAAGCGAATCAGTGTGTCGGTGGGTGCCACCGCCGGCGAAACCACCGGATTGACAAATACGCCATTGTCAAACAGTTCTTTTGTGATGGCGAAGGTTTTTTCGTTGTTGCGAATAAACAGCGGGATGATTGGCGTGGAGGTACGCCCGATTTCGCAGCCCATCGCGCGGAACCGTTCGAGGGCATAATGGGTCAATTTCCACAGGTGCGCGTTGCGCTCCGGCTCGCTCACCATGATGTCGAACGCCGCGTTGGCAGCCGCCGTTGCCGCGGGGGTGTTGCTGGCACTGAAAATGTAGGGGCGCGACGTGTAGCGCAAAAACTCAATCACAGGCTTGGTGCCGGCGATAAATCCGCCAATCGAAGCCAGCGACTTGCTGAACGTGCCCATCACCAAATCCACGTCGGACAACACGCCGTAGTGGTCGCACGCTCCGCGCCCTTGACGACCCAACACGCCCAAGCCGTGCGCCTCGTCTGCCATGATGACGGCGTTGTATTTCCGCGCCAGACGCACGATTTCGGGCAGGTTGGCGATGTCGCCCTCCATGCTGAAAACAGTGTCTGTGACGATGAGTTTCACCTTGTCAGGCTCGCATTTTTGGAGTTGTTTTTCCAGCGAATCCATATTGTTGTGCCGGTATTTCAATTTTTGCGAATACGACAGCCGATGCCCCTCAATGATGGAGGCATGGTCTAATTCGTCCCACAAAATATAGTCCTCGCGCCCCGTGAGAACCGAAACGACCCCCAAATTCACCTGAAAACCGGTGGAATACATGAGGGCATCCTCTTTGCCCAAAAACGCGGCGATTTTCTTTTCCAGCGCAACGTGAATGTCGAGCGTTCCGTTGAGAAAGCGGCTCCCAGCCATCCCTGTGCCGTATTTTTTGACTGCCTCCAGCGCCGCCTCTTTCACTTTGGGGTGGTTGGTCAAGCCGAGGTAGGCGTTTGACCCGAACATCAACACCCGTTTGCCATTGATAGTTACTTCCGTATCCTGGTCGCTTTCAATTGCGCGAAAATAGGGATAAATGCCTTTATCTCTTGCCTGCTGCGCTTCCTTGCAAACAGGACTTGCCGACAATTTTTTCTCTAACAGATTCATTTCTGATTCAATTTGTAAAGTAAGCCGCAAAGATACTATATTTTTTTCAGATGATGCACAAAAAACGCAAAAAATGTTCAAAATTCGGACTTTCATTTCTTCCCAATCTTCCCTGGTTCGGCGTAACAATCAGAGTAGATTAAAAAATAACTGTTCTATGTATTTATTGAACTGTTTCGTATCCAAATAATAATACGATAATCATAAAACTTTTATATTCAAAATCAAACCGGAACTAATTCAACGGAACGTCCAAGGGCTGATACCATGCGATAGAACGTAGCCACACTCGGAACGGTTATTCCATTCTCTATTCGTGAAATATAAGACTTGTCAGCCCCTATCCTTCCGGCAAGTTCTTTTTGAGTTAGTCGCGCATTTTTGCGAGCGTCAACCAATACTTGACTTACATAGAAAGCGTATGCTTCCTCATCGAATTTGGCTCGCTCGGGGGTGCCGTGTTTTCCAAACTCTCTTTCTAATTGTTCACTTATATTTGTTATCATTGAATTGTTTGTTTGCATAATAATCCTCCTTTATTTTTATTGCTTTATTAATTTCGTTTTCGGGTGTTTTCTGAATCCATTGAAAAGAACCACGATACAATCATTATCGAAGATGAATTAATCGGCATTTTCATTTCTTCCCAATCTTCCGAAACAGCCCCCCGAATGTGCGGGCATTCTTTTTATAGACCACGCCTACGCCCTGCGTGGTGGGGGCTTGCTCGTAGTATTGGTTGTTTGTTGCGTTATAGACTTGGAGGAGGATGTTGCCGGTGGGGATGAGTTTGTATTCGATGTCGAAATCGCCGGTGAAGTTTTGGCGTTTGGAGGGGTCGTTGCTGTAGCCCACGGTGCCGTTGATGGTGAGGCGGTCGTCGAAAATCGCGGTGCTCACGTTCAAATCCATATCCACGTTGTTGAAATCGTCTTTGGAGCGGACGTCGGCTCCTATCGACCAGTTGTCGCCCAGTGCGTTGGAGAGGGCTTTGCTCAACTGTCCGGTGGTGAGCGATGCCAGCGAGGAGAGCATCCGACCGGAGGCGAAGGTCTCCGTGGCATCCGTCCGCAGGGGCGTGAAGGTGTTGAAAGCCAGCAGGTAAGCCATCTCCTTGACTTTCAGATTGTCGGACGAGAGCAGTCCCGCCATTTTGCGATTCACGTCTTCCGACTCGCCGGGCAACTTCACATCGTAGCCAAGCGTCATCTTTTCCATGCTGCCGCTCACCGAGAGTTCGCAGTTCACCGCCACTTTGGGGTTGGCTACGATATTGTCGAACGAGGGGTCGAGGATGTTCAGGTCTGCCCGCGTCTTGTAAATCGCCGTCATATCAAACGTGGTTGCCATCGGATTGCCGTGGAAGACTAATTTCCCGTTTTCCTGAATGGCAAACGACTTGCGCACCAGATTGGCTACCGACATCGACACGTTGCCGTTCTCGACGGTGTAATCGCCCGTCACGTTGAGGGCAGAAGCCATTGGAGCGGTCATATCGTACTTCACTGTAATCGCGCCGTTGCCCGCCATTTGCACCGTATTGCCCGTCGACGGGTCGAGCACCGCACCCATCGTCAATCCGCGGTCGAGCCAGATGGAAAATTCCACTTTGAGCGGGAAAGTCTCCGCGTCGGGGGCTTGAGGGGTGGTTTTATCGGCGATTGCCGTCAGCGGTGTCCACGTCGAATCCACATAGGTGATGCTGTTGTAGCGTTCTGCCGTGCTCGCCGAGAAGGGCACGTTGAGCGTCACTTTGGAGTTGTTGGCGTGCGTCAGCGTGCCTGTTACGAGCCAGTCGCGGTTGCTTCGCTTGATGTTGAGTAGTCCGTTGAGCCGCAGGTTGCCGTAAATCAGGCTGTCGGTCTGCCTCGTATTGTTCAGCACCTGAAAATCGCTCATCGTGAGGCTGATTTTCGGATTCGGGTTGATAAACCAGTCGTGCGTGATGGAGCCGTTAGCCACCAGCGTGTGCTTGTTTTCGTCCATGATGGTCATTTTATTGAAATTGACGGCGTGCGGGGTGATTTCAATCGAGTCGTTGAGCGAATATTTGGTGTTGAGCATCGTGATGCCCATCTGCGCTTTGTTGAAATAGACCTGTCCGGCGATTTCGGGACGGCTCATCGTGCCGGAAATTTTCAGTTTGGTGGCTATTTTGCCGTCCAATCCGTAGAGCATACCGGCGGTGGCATCCTTAAACCATTTCAGTTCAATGTCTTGGATGTTCGCCGTCAGCGACATAGAATCTTTTTCGGGCAATAGCATCCCCGACACCACCGACGGCACGGCATCGCCTTTGCCCAGCGAGGCGCGGATAAACACGCTGTTGCGGGCACCGCTGAAGCCGCTTGTTACGCTCAAATTGCCAAGTTCGTTGCCGGCATAAATGATGTCTTTCACCGCGAAGCCGCGCGACAGCACAAACGGCTTCGCCAAAATCTGCCGCGTAGTGATGCGCCCGTCCGCCATGCCGGATAGCGGCACCGGCATTTTCGCGGCATTCAGCAGCGAGCCAATCTGAAAGCGCGATACGTCTATCGTGAGGCTGTCGTCGCGCAGGGTCGATGCCGTGCCGTTGATTTTGACGTATTCGTCGGGGTGGTCGCTCATGCTCACGGAGAAGTCCCGAATCGTGTATCGCCCGTCGCGAATTTCCACCGTGGCGGGGTTCATATCAAACCAGGTGTCGTTGAGCACCCATACAGAGGGGTTGAGCGTGATGTTCATATCGGGAATAGCCTGCCCAATGTGCGGCAGCATCTCAATAGCGACGTCAATCGCGCCGTCGAGGTTGTATGTGTTGGAATGGTTGTTGATTTCCATCAGCACGCGCGGAAAATCGCCCACCTTGGTCAGCGAGAGGCTCAACTGGATGGTGTCGGAGGCAGTAAACAGCGTGTAGGCACTCGCCGAGAACTTCAATTTTTCGCCCGCGTGGCTGTATTTCCCCGTAAAGAGGATGGAGTCGGGGATGGTTTGGGGGAGTTCCAAAGCCTCCGCCAGTGAGTTCAGGTGGTTCATACTCACCCGAAAAGTCATCGTTTCGTCAAATTTGTCTTTCAACTTCGGATACACCTTGGCATAGCCAAACAGGACGGGGAAATTTTCCTTGAACACCTCCGTCAGCCCCGTGTAGGTAAATTTTCCATCCACCGTGGCGTTGATATGCTGCGACGCGATGCTCAAATGCTTGTGCGCACTGTCCTCCGCCTGATAGGTGAGCCTGAAACGCGGCTCGATGAAGCACCCATTGTCTGTGCTCAACTCCAAACGGTTTACAAACAGGGAAGCCTGCATCTTTTCGGGGTCAAACCCCGCGATTTCGGAGCGGAGGCGGAACTGCACGGTGGGGTCGTCGCTCTGCGCTTTCACACGGATAGCGTTGCCCTGCACCGCCGCTTCAGCGTGAATTTTGGAGTAGGCATATCCCTGAAAATCAAAGCGTTGTACGTCTAATTGCGCCTCGCCGTTGATGTCGCCTTTGGGCGTAAGTTCGCCTTTGATGCCCATCGTCAGGTCGGCAAATCCAAACAGCGTGTCCTGCATCAAAAAGCCCACGTTGAAGCGGCTGACGGCAGCATTCGCGTCAAATTTAGCCGCTCCCGTTTTCAAATCATAGCCGCCCTGCCCGTCCACAGAAATATCCCCCTTGTCGCTTCCCATCCGCAAATTGAGCACCAAATCAGCCAGTGTGCCGCCCAACGAGCCGCTCAAATCAATCCCAAGGGGCATTGGCATATCCGTGCCGCCTTGACCGGCAACCCCCTCAAACGCCTGCCGCAAACCATTCACCGCCAACTGCTTCAAATCCAACCGAACAGGCGACGTTTCAAGGTGCTCATAATCCTGAATCGCCCCCGTAGCGTTCAAATGAATGCGCTTCCCATAGTCCGCCTGAAAGGCTGTAACCGCGATTTCCGGCAATGTGCCGCTAATCTCCCCCGAAAATGTCAAAATATCCGTCAAATGGCTCACCGCAGGCATCAGCATGGCAATATCGGCAAAATCAATGTGCCCGCCAACCGCCATTTGATAATCGGTGATGGGTTGGGAAGCGTGCAAGTCAAACCCGCAGCGACCGTTGGGCAATTGTATTTGTGAACGGGGCAATTCAAGCACAAAATCATTAACATTAAGCGAATTGTCGCGCGACAATATTTGAAATTGCAGATTTTTTAGTTGAAATCCACTGTTTTCGGCGAAAGAAAATTGCTTGACATTCACATCCAAATTGTCGAGGTCGATAGACTTCAAGTCCATAATCGTCTGAATATCAGATAGATACACCGCCAGCGAATCGGCATCATAATTGACCCGCCCGCCACTCAGGGTAATATCCCGCAGCTCGATGCGCATCGAAGATGCCGTCGTCGTATCGGCAGGGTCAACAAACGCATCCACGAGAAATTGGAAATTATACGCCGAATCGGGCGTATTCTTGTCGATATTAATCACAAAATCCGCCGCATCCACCGACTTGACGAGCAGGTGATTGTTGAGCATCTCCCAAATATCAAACCCCGCCGACAACTCGGCAGCATAAAACAGGGTGTCGTGCTGCAAATCCTCCACATACACATCCTCCAACTGCAAATGATTGAACGGACGAAACGTTAACGTTCCGATACTCATCCGATTATGTGTTTTTTCCACCACAATATCCAGCACAAAATCCTTAACCTTCCGTTGCACGGGCGGCAGCCACAACAACAGATAAACCAACCCCACCACGCCCACCAAAGCAGCGAAGGTGTACATCACTATATGTATAAACTTTTTAATAGGTACGAAATTTTGCACAAAAATAGACATAATTTACCAATCTTGCAACAACACTCAAAATTTTTTTGTAATTTCGCAGCCGGAAACTCACAAAATTACGAATGAAACGTTTATATTTTTACTAATGGAATGCTTCTATTTTTACTAATGAAACATTCATATTTTTACTAATGAAACGTTTACATTTTTACTAATGGAGATTAAAATGCGGTTATGGGCTATAGAAACAGGTATGTAGAGGATGAATTGGGCAGTCGGCTTAAACGAGCCGGTGATAGACGCAAGCCCCAATACAAAAAATATTTGGAAACAATTGAGATAAAATAATATATGAATGAATACAAACAAATTAAAAAACAATAACAAATGAGCACAACAAAAAAAATCAACAAGCGGGCAGTTGTGTCAATCGCACTGCTGATTATTTTCGTCTTATTGCCGGTTTCGGGCATTATGCTTGCTAAAACGCGGGACAATCCTGACCCGGAGGCGTTTGCGCCTCAGTTTTGGGATGCGTTGCACGGCGCGGCGGGTGGGGTGGCGTAAATCGCTTCATTTAGAAAAAAAACAACCAACCATATCCATATTATAAAACTTATTTCTCTTGACAGATAAGGAGTCACAGAGGTTATCTTTTTGCCATTGCTTTATCTGTTTTGTCGTATTCCCGTCTATTACTTTCATGATTTCTTTTTCATCTAAGTTGGACGTCATTGCCGGTATTATCAGTGCCATATCGGTTTTTCCGTTCATCGGATTTTGATTTAGTTCGTTCTTGTATCTTCCAAAAATGGTTTCAATAATATCATCGCAACACATTAAAGTTTCTTTTTTTCTCCTCCTTTGTTGCATGTTATTATCCAGATATTCAATGAATAAGATGTTAAACAATTCTTGCTTCGTACTGTTGGGTGTTGATTTTAAAACCTTCAGACATGCTTAGCATAATTTCAACCGCATTTTACCCATATCGCTGGTTAATTTCTTAAATATCTCATCATTTTTATACAGTTTTTCAAGCATGATGGCTATTGCATGCGTCACATCGTAAACATGCGGTATGTTGGCTAAGCGAAGTGCTT
>BNTT01000041.1 GCA_025996815.1 Bacteroidia bacterium | reverse complement strand
GCTTGACTGACAATGGTCTAATTCGGCGCGTAGATTTCAAAATCTAATTAGGCACTTAGTTTACCATTTGTCAGTCGGTTAAATCTTTACTTTCTCACAACAAAAGTAATGATTTTACCCCGGATTTTAAATTTTCCGCAAACTTAAGGTTAGGCACAATATATTGGTAGAAAAAACCATTCCGCCCCTAACGGGACAGTAGCAAGTATAAAGGATTATCCCAAAAAGCGTTTTGCTGCTTTACTCTGGAAGAATGGCAATGGTCGTGCCGGATTGTATAAATTTTCCGCCGTAGCCGGAGTTGGAAACATATTTTCTTTAACGAGGTCTTTTCGCACAAAAAACGCATTAACCCCACTGAGATTTGTGCCAACCAACTGATAGCCCAACTCCTCGCCCAATTGAGTTGCAGCCGTCAGGCTCATACCAGCCCCATCGCTCCAATCCCACACATGGTTCTCATTATATTCCATCACGTAAGAACACGGAGGCGGGAACTTTGAATTATACTCCGCAACCACAACTCGTGGATTTATACAATTGATACTCTTCCACACATGATAATCGTTTCCATCTATATCAACACTTAGCATATCAATTTCCATTGTACCCCCCCCCCATATAGTCCGCCGGAGATGAGCGAGTTGATATTGTCTTTTGTAATAAATGCTTGAACAACAGATAATTGCTTTCTATCTATTGCTTTTTGAAAAATTGTTTTAGCGGTATCAACAATTTTTGAAGACCCGTCGAGCCACAAACCATTCCAACCCTGCATCAATAAATAGGCGGTATTGTTTTGCAACGCATCGAAACCAAATTCGACAAATGTCTTGGAAGTTGTTCCAATACGTTTAAATATTTCCTGAATGATGCCATCCTCATCATTTTGAGAATACACGCTAAAGCCATACGGTTCAAGCCTGCCCGAAGCGGCATACTTAGGATTACTCAACAGTTGCAATTTTAACAAATCAGTTAAAACAGCTACCGATAGCTGAGTTTTATACTCCAAAGCAGGCAATAACAGATGCTCCGCTTTTCTAAAAAACACTTGCAATTTTCTAATCAATTTCATATTTTTAATTTTTTTTTCGCACAAAGGTAGCATTTTTATTTCAAAAAACAAGCAAAAAGTGCAATATATTTCATTTTTTATCAGATAACACTTAGTAAAACGGATGCTATTTCTTTCGTGCATCGGTCGAGATTGTATTGTTTTTCTGCCAATGAACGCGCATTATCGCCCATTTCTTTTGCCTTCTCGGGATGGGTGCTTAAATATTGGATGGCTTTGACCCATGCATCCACATCGCCGTAAGGCACTTTGAGCCCCATATTTTCTTTTTCAACATCTATCGGATACGTGGGGTTGTCGGTTGTAATCAGGGGAAGTCCCAAAGCCATTGCTTCAACCACAGATGTCAAACCGATGGTATAAGGATAGTTCAAGCAGGAATTGACCACAACGAAAGCATCATTCACAATTTTTGCCATTTCCAAATGCTTGGCACCCACAAAAAAAACCTGAACGTTGGGATTTATGGTTTCCTGCGCCAAAAAAGTTTGGTAATCACAATCAGCATAGCCGCCATTTGGTGTTGTATAAATCTCACAGTCCTCTGTCGTTTGATTAAATGCGCGAATCAAGGTAACAAAATCCCTTCGTTCCCGTCCCGTGGATATGTATCGTTTCGTTGGGTTTCGCGTTTGAATGAGCGCATCATAGAATGCAAGGTCAGCCCCCCAAGGTACCACAAAGGCATTTTTTTTCTGTATCTTGCCGGTTGCTATGGATTGTTCCAACAAGGGTTGGCTAAAGAAAAAGGCTGTATCTATACCTTTATAGAATAGTTTAGAGAAAACCCGTTTGATTCGATTTTTAGGAACAATGATAGCAGTGTGATGCCATATAACAATCGGCTTTTTGAACAAGCCGATTGCTCTTAAAAGAATTATAAATTCCAAACCATAATGAGAAACCGCGTAGATGGCATCAAAAGATTCTTTGCATAAGAGTATTTTTTTCAGATTGTAAAGGCACAATCGCAGTCGTTTTATGTAGGGATTGAAAGGGATTGTATGATAAATCACATCCACCCCACATTGGGGCAAATGGGTCATCCCATAGAGCAGATGTCCCGGATATTGCGCCTTTTTCCAATCTTCATAGCACTCTTTTATTGAAACATGATGGTAAAAATAGACTTTCATTGCCTATATCAATAAAGTTTTAAGAAATAACGCACAATGCGCTTATATGAAAAAAATCTTTTTTTGAACGTAATATCATCAATCGTTCGATTTGGGAAAAAAGATTGCGGATGCTTCAAGGGAAAAGCAATCGGCTGACTCGCAATGCACGATTTTGCCGCCTTTTTTGAAACGGTGTGAGTGGCATCTACTGCGCTCACACCAATGTTTGTTACCAAATTAACCGCCGGATAAACCGACAACTGATTTTGTATCCGAAGCGTGTACAAATACTGTACATCCCATGTGTTTATGCCCTTTCCCTCTTTCAACGTGTCCGAAATAAAAGAAGAAAAATAGATTTCTTCCTGCTTGTATTTGAAAAACGACTTTCGCAGGTTTTTATCTTGCCGAACAACTTCCCAAAACGGTAATTTGACATCATAATTTTTCCAAACCCGCCGCCAACTTGCCCAGCCCCAAATATGAGCGACGGAACAAAAATCATAACTCAAATCTTCGTGTATGACACCCGGCAAAAAGCAATTTCCATTGATACACCCTACCCTGTCATCATCTTTATACCGTTCAAGCAATTCTTCGCAATAAGGAAAGAAAGACGGGTCGGGCAAGCAATCGTCCTCTAAGATAACTCCCTGTTCCACTTGGTCGAAAAACCAGGTAATTGCCTCCGAAACCGCCGTTTTGCAGCCCAAATTCTCTTTTCGGTAGAGCGTTTTCAACTCACAATCCCAATCCACTTGGATAATATCTCTCACCCGTTGGCATCGTTCGGCTTCGCCCGCTTTGTCTGCGCGAGGACCGTCTGCCGCCACAAACAGATACTTGGGCTTTTGCCTGCGTATCGCCTCAAAAACCCTTTGGGTTGTGTCTTCTCGGTTGAATATCAAAAATAGGATGGGTGTGTTCATTGTGCTAATATGTTTGTTCTAAGAGCGTCAAGATATTGTTTGCCAAACTTCAAATCAGGCTCCATATAATTGCCTTCCGCCCATTCATTCCACGATTTCAGAAAAACCAATTTATGCTGGTCGGCTTTCTTTTCAACAACGTCCAAAGCCGCTTGCAGATGCTTGAAAAATAGTTGCGGAGTGGAATCCACCAAAATATGACCGCCCCGCCCCGAACGAGGCGAATGGTCCCAATTGGGGATGACAGTGGGATAACAATAGTCTAAAGCGTCCTCTTTTCCGATAAAATATTTAGACGCCTTTTTGTAAGGAACGATGCGCCCCCGTCCAAATACGACCCGCATGATTTTCATATAGCCCTTCGCGAGGAACGAAAAGTTTTGAAAAAAGTGAAACAAACGGACGATATTAACGCCATCAAAACCCATACGCCTCAGCGGTTCCACATCACGTTCATTGTAAGTATGAGCCACAAAATGTATCCCTTTTAATCCATTCTCCTGAGCCAGTCGATTCCACAATTGCATAAAAGCCGCCGGCTCCGGCATATCCTTGTAAGAATAAATCATAAACAAAGGCTTATCATCCACCCTGATATATCTGAAATCCTTAAATGCCGGCAACAGAGCATTAAAATGATTGATATAATCCGCTTCGCCCGGGTAGGTTTGCTCAATCAACACGGTTTTATCGCCTTCCTTATTAAAGAGTTTATCCTCCCAAGAACTATTTGCCCACGCCAAACAAAAAGGAAAATCAGGCTTGCCCGACGCTAAAACTTCATTGAAAGGACGTTCCAACAACCTTTTCCCATTACCAAACCAATAATGCCAATAACAAAACCCCTCAATCCCGGCGTCCTTTGCCATATCGGCTTGGGCTTGCCGAACTTCGGGCAAACGCAAGTCGTAATAACCCAAATCGGCGGGAACCCTTGGCTGATAATGTCCCTTGAATAAAGGTTTTGCCTTGCCCACATTTGTCCACTCCGTAAATCCCTTGCCCCACCACCTATCATTTTCCGGAACAGGGTGAAATTGAGGTAAATAAAACGCAATTACTCGTGCTTTCCCCATTGTATATCTGTATTTATTTATTTGTTAATTTTCCAATATCCGCCTTTATCAGGTCCAACGCGCTCCAATAAGCCTTTGGCTTTGAGTTTTCCAATATCGCGTTTTATTGTTTTATGATTAACCTCCAAATGTTTAGATAAATCCAACATCGAAATATCGGCATCCTTTTTTATTAATTCAAGCATTGAATCAAGCCGATTTTCTGGGACATTTTCTGGGACATCCGGAATATTTTCTGGGACATTTGGGAGATTTTCTGGGACATTTTCTGGGACATCTGGAATATTTTCTGGGACATCTGGGACATTTTCAGGGACATCTGTTACCTCCTCGTCATCTTCGCCCTCTTCAAACTCTGCCTCTACTGTCAATATGGTTCTATCGGGGTCATAATTTTCCGATAAAATGGGGTCTGCCCAGCCTGCATCGTGCCACACAGAATGTATATTGAATAAGCCGCTGCCTGCACGTTCCCCGATGTCAATCAGAGCAAACATTTTAAAAATGGTTGGATTACGTGGGTCACTAATTCCTCCCTCCAAGGCTTCTTTCATACTGGGGCGAAAAACACCGGGGTTGGCAAACATGATGTTTCCCCGTTTTTTCTCAATCACAACACCGCGTCGCCCATAATAATCGGCATGAATGACTGTATTCGCCAACGCTTCTCGCAATGCGATATGCACGGGGGTATCACTCGCCCTTTCTACGTTGTTCCGAAGCCGAAACGGTATTTTCACCTCGGATGTCAGCTTATTAACCACTTTAAAGAAAAAATCAAAGATGTTGCCGCTCCATTCGCCCAAATTGGAAACAACCCTGTCGCTCCAACGCCCTGCATCATATATTTCCCTGTAATCCAAAAAATAATCCGGCAAAATCTGCGTGATAACATCCTCTGTTCCAAACATTATCAGACCTGCCAACGTGGGTTTGAAATCGCCTGACTCCGCCCGCCTCAAAGCACCTGTTTTTTGCAGAAAAGCAGCATCGTCCAACCCATTCCAAATATGCACCGGCTTCAATGATTTGAAATGATTGCGATAGCGCGCAATACTTTCCGCATCCAAATCACTCGGATTCAATTCATCTATAACCGTGCTGTCGGCAGGCATATCCGATTGGTCGCGCAACATCGCTTTCACCTCCGCCAGCGTACAATGATAATCCCCTTCGGCATTCCGGCGATAGGCACCACCAAGCAAATCATTATTGATATACACCGGTTTATCGTGCCTGTCGGCGCGTGGCACCTCAACGACAATGAGTTCTTTTCCCTCTATTTTTTGAGCATAAACATGACGTTCGGCTAAGATATTGACACTGACTTTGTGGCGGTTGTTCAACTGATTCCAAATATTCTGTATCTTTTGAGTAGCATCCGTCACACCGGTTACAACCAACTTTTTGTTAATTTCCGACACACCAAGCAAAATAACGCCCCCATCCGAATTGGCAAAAGCGGAATAACTTTCCCAAAGACTGTCCGGCAATCCGCCTTCAGCCTTTTTTGCCTCCATCCGAAAATGCTCGCCGGATGCTATTATGCCTTTGATATCTATCACAGTTATTTTATAAATTGAAAATCTACCAATGCTTCGCTACATAAGACTAAAAGCCTCACGCATCAGGTATTTTTTCTCATTTTAAACGGCAACTCTTAAACAGAGGCTGCCGAATTGTCGAGATAGGGCGATTCGAACGCCCGACCTCCACGTCCCGAACGTGGCGCGCTACCAACTGCGCTATATCTCGTTTGCGGCGACAAAGGTACAAAAAAATTTGTTTCACACTATGATTTTTATGATTTTTTTTTGACAAATCGTGTTTTTTTTCCAAAAGACTTGACTTTCGCGAAAAAATGTTGTACCTTTGTGGCTTAAAAAACAGGTAGTTCGGATGAAAAAGAAGACATTGGCACCGATTAGTTTCACCAATTCAAAGATTACTGCCACCGTGAGCATTGCTCTGGTGCTTTTCTTGTTGGGGCTGATTTTGCTTATCTATTTTTTCGCCAACAATTTTTCCACTCAGGTGAAGGAAACTTTGACGGTGGATATTGTGCTGAAAGACGGCACTAAACAGGAGCAGATTAAAACGTTGCGAGCCGATTTAAACGGACAGCCGTTTACCAAAGAGACGTTTTTTCACTCCAAAGAGGAGGCGGTGCTCGAACTGAAGGAGGAATTGGGACAAAGTCCGGAGGAGTTTCTCGGCTTCAACCCGTTGCCCGACGTGATTGTGGTGCGGCTCAACGCGGCTTATGCCTCGCCCGACAGCCTCGCCGTGGTGAAGAAAAACCTCGAAGGCTATTCTGCCGACATCAAAACAACGGAATACCGCGAAGACCTGTTGCAAACGGTCAATAACAACCTGAAACACCTCTGTATGGGGTTGCTCATTCTGGCGGCGGTGCTGATGTGTATCTCTTATGTGCTGATTAACAACACGATACGGCTGATGATTCACGCCAAACGCTTCCTGATTCACACGATGCAATTGGTGGGCGCAAAAAAGAGTTTCATTATGAAGCCTTTCGTCGTTTCCAATAGCAAGTCGGGCATCGTGGCGGCTATTTTGGCGTGTGGGATGCTCTACGCGATGATTTCTTACACCATTGGGGAACTGCCCGATATGGCTGTGCTGCTCGACACGGAGTTGATGCTCATCCTGTTTCTCTGCGTGCTGCTGTTGGGCGTGCTGATTTCGTGCATCGCCACGTTTTTTGCGGTAAACAAATATCTCAACGCTGATGTTGATGAACTATATAATATGTAAAAAATGGATAAAAAAGAATTGGTTTTCGGAAAAACAAATTTCATCCTTTTGGCGATTGCCATCGGGATTATCATCGTGGGCTTTGCCCTGATGGCGGGCGGCAAAACGACCGAGGCGGGCGGGTTCGACCCAAGTATTTTCAGTACACGACGCATCACGGTGGCTCCCATCGTAACGCTCATGGGCTTTGGATTAGTCGTTTACGCAATTTTATTTAAAGAGAAAGAACCTCTATGACAGCACTGCAAACCATTATTATTGCCATCGTGGAGGGGCTGACGGAGTTTCTGCCGGTATCTTCGACGGGTCACATGATTATCACGGAGGCACTCTGCGGCGTGGAATCGACCGAGTTTGTGAAAGCATTCACCGTCATCATCCAGTTTGGCGCGATTTTGTCGGTCGTGGTGCTCTACCACCGGCGATTTTTCAAAAGTTGGCGGTTTTATTGGACATTGCTCATCGCTTTTGTGCCCGCAGGGGTCGTAGGGCTTTTGCTGGGCGATAAAATTGATGCGCTGTTAGAAAATGTGCCCGTCATCGCGACGATGCTGATTTTGGGCGGGGTGTTTATGCTGTTTGCGGATAAATGGTTTCATAAGCCGGCACAAAGTCAGGAAATCACCGCCAAAAGAGCATTCCTCATCGGCTGCTGCCAATGTATCGCGATGATTCCGGGCGTTTCGCGCTCGATGGCGACGACGGTGGGCGGGATGGCGCAACAATTGACGCGCAAGCACGCGGCGGAATTTTCGTTTTTCCTCGCCGTGCCCACGATGTTTGCCGCCACGGCATACAAACTGTTCAAACTGCTCCGAACATCCGAAGGACAGGCTATCCTGATGGACAACCTCGGCACACTGCTGCTGGGCAACCTGGTGGCATTCGTGGTGGCGTTCTTTTCGATGAAACTGTTTATCGACATTTTGACGAAATACGGCTTCAAACCCTTTGGCTACTACCGAATTGGGTTGGGAACGATTATTTTGAGCCTGCTGCTGCTGGGCTATAATTTGGAGATTATATGATGGTGGAGGGAGTTTTATACTTCGACAAGCCGCTCAATTGGACGTCGTTTGACTTGGTGAATAAGGTGCGCTACCGGCTGTCGCGGCAATCGGGCATCAAAAAGTTGAAAGTGGGTCACGCAGGCACGCTCGACCCGCTGGCAACGGGGGTGATGATTGTATGCGTGGGCAAGGCAACAAAGCGGATTGATGAATTTCAATACCAAACGAAGGAATACGTCGCCACCTTGCGGCTGGGAGCCACCACACCCTCGTTTGATTTGGAAACGGAGGTAGACAAAACGTATGAAACGGCGCACATCACACGGGAACTGGTCGAAACAACCTTGCCGCAGTTTTTGGGAGAAATCCGGCAAATCCCGCCCGCCTATTCGGCGGTGAAAGTGAATGGCAATCGTGCCTACGACCTCGCCCGCAAGGGGTTGGAAGTAGATTTGAAGCCGAAAGTGCTGGTGATTGATGAGATAGAATTGTTGGAATGCGAGATACCTCTGCTAAAAATAAGGGTGGTGTGCAGCAAGGGCACCTACATTCGGGCATTGGCACGCGACATTGGGGTGGCACTTGGGTCGGGAGCCTTTTTGACAGGATTGGTGCGCACGCGCATTGGCGATGTCACATTGGATAAGTGTTTGACAATAGGAGATATAGATAAATTAACAGTATCGTTTAATGATTATAAAAATGAAATTATCGAAATTCAAATTTGAATTGCCTCAGGAGCTGATTGCGAGTTATCCAACCGAGCATCGCGATGAGTCGCGTCTGATGGTCTTGCACCGCAAGACCGGCAAAATTGAGCACAAAATATTCAAGGATATTTTGGGCTATTTTGACGAACAGGACACGCTCGTTTTCAATGACTCAAAAGTGTTCCCTGCGCGTTTGTATGGCAACAAAGAGCGCACCAATGCACAAATTGAAGTGTTTTTGCTGCGCGAATTGAGCCAAACACCGCGCCTGTGGGACGTGCTGGTTGACCCGGCGCGCAAAATCCGCATCGGCAACAAACTCTACTTCGGCGAAGGCGAAACGATGGTGTCGGAAGTCATCGACAACACCACCTCACGCGGTCGCACGTTGCGTTTTCTCTTCGACGGCACGCACGAGGAGTTTAAGAAAGCCCTCTACGATTTGGGCGAGATGCCCCTGCCTGAGTATATGAACCGCCCCGCCGAGCCGTCCGACATCGAACGCTACCAAACCATTTTTGCGAAAAACGAGGGGGCGGTCATCGCACCGGCTGCGGGGATGCACTTCAGCCGCGAACTGATGAAACGGCTGGAAATCAAGGGCTGCGAATTGGCGTTCATCACCGTACATTCGGGGCTGGGCAACTTTCGCAAAATCGACGTGGAGGATTTGTCGAAGCACAAAATGGACTCCGAGGAATTTTTCATCGGCACAGACGCTGAAAAAATCGTCAACGCATCCAAAGATGCCCGCAAGCAGATTTGCGCCATTGGAGGCTCCGTGCTGCGTGCCTTGGAAACGGCGACCACCTCGCTGGGCTATCTCAAAGCGCTGGACGCATGGACAAACAAGTTCATTTTCCCGACCTACGACTTTGTGCTCGTAACGAGCACGGTAAGCAATTTTCACATGCCCTATTCGGTGATGATGATGCAGGCAGCCGCTTTTGCCGGCTACGACCTGCTGATGGAGGCTTATACACTTGCTATCAAGGAAAAATACCGCTTCGGCGTGTATGGCGATGCGATGCTAATATTGTAAAAAATTTGCAAAATGAACATACTACTGTTAGGAGCGGGAGGGAGAGAGCACGCGCTGGCTTGGAAATTGGCACAGAGCAGGCTCACGGACACGGTGTTTATCGCGCCGGGCAATGCGGGCACAGAAACGGCAGGCGTGAATGTGCCCATCGCAGCAACGGATTTTGATGCGCTGCGACACTTTGTGCTGACCAACGCCGTCGGCATGGTCGTTGTTGGTCCCGAAGACCCGTTAGTGGCAGGTATTTACGACTTTTTCAAGGCAGACGATGCTCTGAGGGCTATTCCGGTGATTGGACCGTCGAAAAAAGGAGCGCAGTTGGAAGGCAGCAAGGACTTTGCGAAAGCCTTTATGATGCGCCACAACATACCCACAGCGCGCTATTTGAGTGTTACAAAGGCAACGTTGTCCGAAGGCATCGCCTTTCTGAAACACCTGACGGCACCCTACGTGCTGAAAGCCGACGGCTTGGCTGCCGGCAAGGGCGTGCTGATTATCAACGACTTGGAGGAAGCCCTCCGCGAACTCGAAGCGATGCTGGACGGCAGTTTCGGCAAGGCGAGCGAAACGGTGGTGCTCGAAGAATTTCTGTCGGGCATCGAATGTTCGGTGTTTGTGCTCACCGACGGGGCGAGTTACAAAATCCTGCCCGTGGCGAAAGATTACAAGCGCATTGGCGAGGGCGACACGGGTCTCAACACCGGCGGTATGGGTGCCGTAAGCCCCGTTGCGTTTGCCGACGCGGTGTTTATGAAAAAAGTGGAAGAGCGCATCGTGATTCCGACAGTCGAAGGATTGAAATCGGAAAACATTGACTATAAGGGATTTATCTTTCTCGGATTGATAAACGTGCAGGGCGAGCCGCTGGTGATTGAATACAACTGCCGGCTGGGCGACCCCGAAACGGAGGTGGTGCTCCCGCGCATCCAGTCCGATTTGGTGGACTTGCTGCAAGGCGTGGCGCAGGGCAATCTGGCGGAAAAAGTGCTGACGATTGACCCACAAACGGTGGCAACCGTGATGCTGGTTTCGGGCGGCTATCCGGGCGATTACACCAAAGGCGTGCCGCTCACACTTCCGACCACCACCGACAGTATTATTTTTCACGCGGGAACAACCCGAAAAGACGACCAATTAGTAACAAACGGCGGGCGCGTGGTTGCCGTAAGTTCGTTTGGAAGCACCATGCAAGAGGCTCTAAATCAATCGTTTAATGTGGCAAACTTAATTCAGTTTCGAGGTAAATATTACAGGAAAGACATTGGATTCGACTTATGGAAATAAGAGACATACAAAAAAATTTTATTACAAACCGTCTGCCGCTCTTTTTTACGCTGGTGGTTTTTGTGGCAACGCGCGCGGTGCTCTCCGATTACATGTTGTGGGAACTGTGGGCGGCAACAGCCATTCAAATTTCGACTGCCTTCGTGCTTTTGTCGCTGTCGCAGGTGTTTGTGGTGATTCGCCAGCGGACGCTGTTGCCCGCTTTTTTCTATCTGCTGTTTGTGGGGGCTTTTCCGCAGTATTTTGATGATTGGGAGGGCAGTTTGATAGCGTTCGATGTGCTGTTGTGCTTTTATGTGCTGTTTGCCACCTACCAGCAACGCAATTCGCAGGGGGGTGCGTTTAATATCTCCGTCCTGCTCACTTTGGGAAGTTTTTTGTGGACGCCGATGCTGTATTTCTTCCCGCTGTTTTGGTATGGGCTGTATCGGTTCAAAAGCCTGAATGTGCGGACGTTTTTAGCCTCGTGGATGGGGTTTGCAATCATTTATCTCTTCATTTTTGCGTGGAGTATTTACCAAAACGACGAGGCAATTTTTTTCGACCTTTTGCCCGTTTTCGAGCTGCAATGGCATTTCGATTTGGATGCGATTACGCTGCGAGAACGGATTATTGTTGGCTATCTGGCATTCCTGCTTGTCCTCGCCGGCAGTGAAATTTTTATGTCGGGCATCTCCGAAAAAGTGCGGGCGATAACGACTTTGGGGTTTCTGTATGTCGCCACGATTGCCGTCTTCATCTTTTTTGAACTGCAAATCTGCGACGTGTCCTGGCAACTGATTGTGTATATCCCCAGCGCACTGCTGCTTGCGCATTACTTCACGCTATCGGCGGGGAAATGGACAAGTTGGCTGTTTGTGCTCACAGTATCCTTTTTTGTTGCCATATTGGTCAATCACTACATCCCGCTCGTGCCGTTGGCAGAAGAATACATCGACATCTATTTCAATAATCCCTAATTCCAAGGATACACCATGCGCATCATCAGCGGCAAATATAAAAGCAGGCGTTTTGAAATACCAAAGACCTTTAAGGCACGTCCCACAACGGATTTTGCCAAAGAAAACCTGTTCAACGTGCTTGCCAATCTGATTGATTTGGAGGCGGCAACGGCTCTCGACCTTTTTTCGGGAACGGGCAGTATCGGCTTTGAACTACTCTCCAGAGGCTGCGAAGAGGTGGTGTGCGTGGAGCAGGATGCCGCCCACTATGCGTTCATCAAAAAGGTGCAAGCCCTCCTGAACGACCACCGCCTGAAACCCGTCAAAACAGATGCGTTTCGCTTCCTCGAATCCACCCAACAGACGTTCGACTTCATCTTTGCAGACCCGCCCTACGCCATTCCCGATTTGGAAAAAATCCCCGAATTAGTCCTCTCCAAGCACCTGTTGCGCACGAATGGCGTGTTTGTGATGGAGCATCCCAAAGAATACGACTTCTCTCCCCTACCCTGCTTCACCCAAAAGCGCGTGTATGGCGCAGTCAATTTCAGTTTTTTCGAGGCAAGCCCCGCGTAAATTCTAATTATCTATTCAAAAAGCCACCCTTTTTTCGTGGCAATGGAGGCATCGTAGCCCTTGCACGGATTTCCGGCAATATTGATTAGGTTATTCTCTGCTGCATATTCCTCCAAAGGGGGTAAATCTTTTAAAACCGAATTAATGGTTTTTGTCGACAAGCGGTTGTTGCTGCAATCCAACTCTTTCAATTTTATACCCTTCTTGAGTTTCAAATCGGTGAGTTGGTTGTTGTTGCAACCCAATGATGATAAATTCAAACTGTGGCTGACATCCAACTTTTCCAAATAATTGTTGCTGCACCCCAACCGTGTTAAACTGTCGTTTTTGCTCACATCCAAATCGGTCAGTTCATTGCGGTTGCAATACAATTCTCTCAAAAAGATGTTTTTGCTCACATCCAAATCCACCAGCGAATTGAGCACGCAATCCAAAAATTTCAGTTCTGTGTTGTTGCTCACATCTAAATCGGTCAGTTGAGTGTTCAAACAATTCAACGAGGCTAATTTTGTGTTTTTGCTCACATCCAACCCGGTAGCCAGCAAAATGTGGTTGCACAGCAGCGAAGTTAAAGCCGGGCAACGGCTCACATCCAGCGTACACGGCTTCACGCGCGTGCCGGGTGCCGAGAAATCAGCCCCATTGATTTCCAAAGACGTTAAATTTTTCGTCAATGCGGTAACCGTATGAGCCGCAAACGTTCCGTAGGCATGAGTAACAGACCGACCGATGCACGGCTCGTATGTTTCGGTAGTGCCATCGCCCCAATCAATGGTAAGGCTCTCGGCATCCAGCGTAAACCGAATAATACTGTCGGTATCGACAGTGAGCGTAAACTGTTCCGAACCCTCCTCGGCAACGGGTTCGCCGCTTTTTTTGTTGCCACTGCATCCGGCGAGCACCAGCAGGCTCGCTGCGGATAAAAATAAAATCTGTGTTGTCTTCATTATTTAATTTATATTGTGAAATTACGGTGCAAAGTTACATATTATTTTCATTCTAAACAAATTTTAAAAGAAAAGATTTCGGCGAAAAATCATTGTTCAAGATTTTTTCGTACCTTTGTCGCGATTTACATATAACATATTTAGTTTGAAAACATTTGAAGAATTAGGGGTTGCTCCGAATATTGTGCGGGCAATCAAAGAGATGGGGTATGAAAACCCAATGCCGGTGCAGGAAGAAGTGATTCCGTATCTGCTCGGCAACGACAATGAAGTAATCGCCTTAGCGCAAACAGGGACAGGCAAAACGGCGGCATTCGGACTGCCAATCCTCCAACAGATTGATGTACAAAACATTCAGACACAGGCAGTTGTCCTGTGCCCGACACGCGAGTTGTGCCTCCAAATTGCGGACGACCTCAACGATTATTCCAAATATATCGCTCAACTGAAAGTGCTGCCCGTGTATGGCGGCTCAAGCATCGAGAGCCAGATTCGCGCACTGAAACGGGGTGTACACATCATTGTGGCGACTCCCGGACGGCTTCTTGACCTTATCAAGCGGCGCACCGTCCATTTGGAGCAGGTGCACAACGTGATTTTGGACGAGGCAGACGAGATGCTCAACATGGGCTTTTCGGAGCCTCTCGACGAGATTTTGTCGCACGTGCCCACCAATCGCAATATGCTGCTGTTCTCCGCCACGATGCCGGCGGGCATTTCGCGCATCACAAAAAAATATATGCGCGACCCCAAGGAAATCATCATCGGCAAGAAAAACGAGGGCGCAAAAAACGTGAAGCACCTCTATTATATGGTCAATGCGCGCGATAAATATTTGGTGCTGAAGCGCATCGCCGATTTCAACCCCAACATCTACGGCATCGTGTTTTGTCGCACGAAAAAAGAGACGCAGGAAATCGCCGATTGGCTGATTAAGGACGGCTACAACGCCGATTCTTTGCACGGCGATTTGTCGCAGATACAGCGCGATTCGGTGATGCAGAAATTTCGCCTGCGCAACATCCAGCTACTGATTGCCACCGATGTGGCGGCACGCGGATTGGACGTGGACGACCTCACACACGTCATCAACTACGGCTTGCCCACCGACACGGAATCCTACACCCACCGCAGCGGTCGCACGGGGCGCGCGGGCAAAACGGGTATCGCCATCTCCATCATCAACCTGAAAGAAAAGGGCAAGGTGAAGCAGATAGAAAAAGTTATCAACAAGCAATTTGAGCAGGGCGAAATCCCCACAGGCAAGCAAATCTGCGAAAAACAACTGTTCAGTTTCATCGACAAATTGGAAAAAGTGAAGGTGAACGAGGACGAAATCGCCGAAATACTGCCCTCTATCTATCGCAAATTGGATTGGTTGGAGAAAGAAGACCTTATTAAGCGGCTTGTTTCCAATGAATTTAATCAGATGATTGAATATTATCAGGATGCCCGTGAGATAGAAGCTCCTACTGAGGGCAAGGGTGGTCGTGACTTTGGGGAGAAGAGGGACAGAGGGGACTTTGGGGGGCAGCGGGGACGGGGATTGGAACGCAATCGTGGCGGTGGCGGCGGTGGCGGCGGTGGCGGGCGTGACCGTGGTGGTGCTTTTTCGGAAAAAGGCTATGCTCGCCTGTTTATTAATCTTGGGAAAATGGATGGCTTTGCGCCGCAAAATATCATTGGGCTGCTCAACGACAATATGCAGGGCGCGAAAGTTACGGTTGGGCGCATCGACCTGATGAAAAATTTCTCCTTCTTTGAGGTGAAAGAAGCCGACAAAGAGCGCGTTATCCAAAGCCTCGACGGCACCAAATTTGCCGGTCGCCGCGTGGCAGTGGAGCAAGCCGTGGAAGAGCGCGGAGGCGGCTATGCCGGTCGCAACGGCGGCAACAGAAAAGGCGGTTACGACCACCAAAAGCCAAAAGATGGTGGCTATAAGTCGAAAGACAAAAAGAAGGGCAAGAAAAAAGGCTATCCCAAGAAAGACCTGCAATAAGGGGGGGGGGATTGCGGGTCAAGCCTGCAATGACGACTCATTCGCTAATTTTTTTTCAGCCAGCAGTTGGGCATACGACTTGCTTTTCGTAACAATATAAACGCCCAGGAAGATGAGCAGGGCGGCACTGCCTTTTATCCAGCCGAAGGTGTCCATTCCCAAAATTACCGCCAAAAGTGAGGACACAAGCGGCTGCAAATAGTTGTACATACTGACAATGGTTGGGCGCAAAAGTTTTTGCCCGACAGGAATAAGCAAATACGACACAAAAGTTGCCACCGCCACCACATAGATGATTTTCAGATACATATCCACCGGCATCTCGGCATAATCTATCCGCGAAACATCGCCCCAGCAGAGCGGCAAACAGCAAAGGCTCGCGAAAAGGAACATCCATTTCATCAGCGTCACCGGCTTATACCGCAGAATGAGCGTCTTAAACGCCGTCAGATAGAGCACAAAAGCGAATCCGCTCAAAAGGCACAGCAAATTGCCGACCACGCTCGACCCGCCCCGCTCGGTGGTGTTGCCGTTGAGAATCAGTAGCAGAGCCCCCACAGCACCGATAAAAACGCCGAGGGCTTTTTTCCACGTGATGGGTTCTTTCAGAAAAAATGCCGCCAGAAGCATAGTCATAATAGGGCTAATCGTGGTTATGACGGAGGCATCAATGGGCGAAGTGCGCGACAGCCCAACGATGAACGCCATCTGATTGATGAGGATGCCAAACATAGACGCGAGAAACAGCAAAAATAAATCGCGCCGCCGGACAGGCTCTTTTTGTGTGAACAGCGACGCGAGCCAAAAAAGCACCGCTGCGCCCGCCAGACGATAAAACGTGAGCGCAAAAGCCGAAACATCGCCGTGCATAAGCACCTCCTTGGCGATTGGCGTGTTCACCCCAAAAATGATATATGCGACCAACAGAGACACATGCCCCTTGAGATTTTTATCTTCCATTTTGAATAATCAATTTGCCCGCAAAGGTAATCAATATTAAGAAATCTGCAAAAAAATTTTGTCAATTCAAAAAAAAGTTGCTACCTTTGTCGCAATTATGAAAAAAAAGACAGTCATGCAAAGAGTGCCGGAGAGCACAGAGCAGGTGGAAGCAAGTGAGCAATCGTGGTGGAAATGGGTATTTATTTCCATTGCCGCAGTTATATTCGTGGCGATGCCGCTGATGAGCCTTGATGCCGGAAATTCAGGTGATGAAGACGCGTCTCAATACCCACAAGGGTTGCGGCTCTACGACTACTACACTTCATTTGGGGAAAATACCGACTATCTTAATGAAGAGGGTCTAACATATTCCGGCTACGCTTTTGATACGTTTACTGCATTTGTTGTCAAAATATTCGGTATCGACGACTATATGACGGCGCGCCACGTTTGCAATGCCCTCGTGGGTGCGTTTCTGATGCTATTTGTGGGGCTGTTGGCAAAGTTAATTGGCGGTTGGCGCGCGGGTTGCATGGCTCTGCTGCTGATTTTTTTCTCACCACACATCGTTGGGCAATCATTTAATAATCCGAAAGATATACCTTTTGCTGCATTTGCAATGGGGGCGATTTACTACATTGCTTGGTTTATAAAAGAGTTTCCCAATCCAACACTAAAGACAAGCATCAAAATGGGCGTGATGATGGGGGCTGCGATTGGCATACGCCCGGGTGGGTTCCTGTTTTTTGCCTATTTTGGGCTGTTTGTGCTGGTTTATTATTGCATCGTGAATACGCCCAAGCAGTATTTTTCCAAGCCCAACATTGCCATCATCAAAAAAACAGTTGTGAGGGCGGCGGCGGTATTGGGCGCAATGCTTGGGGTGATGTTCATTTTGTGGCCTTATGCTCTGCGCGACCCACTGCACAATATTATTTCCTCTTTTAAAACCGCCTCTCACTTTAAAGTGAATTTGTTCCAAATTTTCGAGGGGAAAACGGTTTGGTCGGATAATCTCCCTTGGTACTACACGCTGAAATATATTGGCATAACCTCCCCTATAGCGGTCCTGATAGGGGGAGGGGTGCAGTTATTTGCGGCGCGGCGGCAACCGAAAGGCTGGTTTTGGACATTCGTGCTGCTGTTTTGTTTTGCCTTTCCCCTTTTTTGGATTGCATACACCAAAGCCATCGTTTACGGCGGCTGGCGACACTCAACGTTTGCTTACCCTACGCTGGCAGTAGTCGCGGCATTGGGTTTTAATTCTTTGGTAAATTGGGCAAAAAACAAAAAGGTGAAAATTGCTCTCACCGGCTTGCCGGTTATTTTGTTGCTGCACCCGCTCAGTTTTATCATTAAAAATCATCCCTACGAATACACCTATTTCAACCGATTTGTAGGTGGCGCAAAAGGTGCTTTCGGCAACTATGAAATGGATTATTACTACCACACCACACGAGAGGCATCGGAGTGGATATTGGCAGATGTAGCAAAAAACGGAGCTCCTGACAATACGCGCAAAACGCGGATAGTGGCATGGAATCAACCCGAGGTCAACTATTTTTTCCGAAACGACACCTCCCGATTTTCAGTTGGTTTTGTGCGTTGGAATGGGCGCAATTTCAACGATTGGGATTATGCAATATTTCCCATTACCGGAATAGGACCCGATTTACTGCGGAGCAAAAAAGCATTTCCACCTAAAAATACCGCCTATCAAATCAAAGTCGATGGCGTGCCGATAGGGCTTGTGCTGAAGCGCGAAGACCGCTCATCCTACTACGGGCGTGCAGCACTTCAGCAGGGCAATTTCGCCGAAGCAGAGGCACAATACATAAAAGCATTGGAATATGATGCTTATGACGACGTAGCATTAGCCGATTTAATTAACCTTTATACATATTCCGAACTCTACGATGATGCCATGAGACTTGCAGAGTACTGGCAAAGCTTCGCAAAGGACGACTTGGATGTACTCGGCGCAATCGGGGATATTTACCTTTCCAAGGGGGATTTTGCCAATGCACTGCTGACGGCAAACACCCTCACCGAATTTTACCCCCACAATATAGACGGTCTATGGATTGCTGCCAAAGTCTATGAAAAACAAAATGATTTCAAATCGGCAGAGGTAATCCTGAATAAAATACTCACCATACAGCCCGATTACAAGCCGGCATACGAACTTTTGTTGGACATTGCCAACAAGTTGGGCAATCAGGAAGCAGCGCAGCAACTAAGAGAGAAGCTGAATGGGCTGTAATTATTCCGAAAAACCTGTTAGGTCTTTGAGACCTAACAGGTTTAACAACGCTCCCGTCAAGAAGCCTCAAACATCCTTTAACATTTGTATTGTTTTACTTTGAATATCAGTAAGATACGCATTCAATTTTATTGGGCAATTTGCTTTATTGCGCCCAGATGCGGGTAGAAATGGACTTGGATGGGCTTTTTGTTGTCTTCAAACAGTGATGGTGCCAAGGCTTGCGTGGTGCCAAATTGCGTTACGTTCACCTGACTTGTGCACAGGGGCTTTTTGCCGTCCATGATGAGTAGTTCGGCTTTTCCGGGCAGGTTGTAGATGATGCCTTCGAGGGGTTTCGGCTTCTTTTGGGGGTCGGGCACGGGGATTGCTACGGACTTCAAATCGTTGATTGTCAAAGAGATGGGGCGACCGCTTAAATCGTCGGCATCCACCATTCCTAAAAATTTGGAGAAGCGGAAAAGGAGGGCGTTCGTTTCTTCTTTGGTCGGCTCAATCGTCAGTCGCTTGTGGTGGCGGAGGGTTTCCTGCGAGCCGGTGAACAGTTGCATCCAGACACGCTCTTGTGCCTCTAAGTTGCCGAGCACCAGTCGCATCGCCTCGCCGTCTGTGGGCATCTCGTCGGATTCGCCGGTCAGTATGTCTTGACGGCTTTCGCGAATTTTGTAGATGTTTTTCGCCGCCACTTCCGCCATCTTGCTCACCGAGCCTGCCCGCAGGTATTCTTCCGTGAACACCGATTGCGGATTGATTGTGATGGCTGCCGCGGCGGGCTTTTCCGTTTTTGCAATCGTCTGTTGTTCAGGCTCATAGGGGGCATTGATGGTGCACAACAGTTTGTCTTCCGTCAAATAGACGTATGGCGCGGTCGTTTTCACTTTGAACGACACCAGATAGGTCTGCTCCTTGTTGGGCACGCCCGTTTCCGTTACCTCCACCTTGTCGAGCGAAAAAGTCGTCCGGTCTTCCAACACCACTTCCGACTCGGCAATTCCCAAATAATTATAGGCGTAGCGGGCATACGGACCGGCTTTTTGCCTCACCTCGCTGTAATCCACATCCACATGCAGCATTGTTTTGGGCAACACATACTGCACGCCGTAGTCATTCGACTTCAACGCGCTGACTTTCAACACCTTCGTTTGCGCTCCAACGGCAAACGCCGAGCAGCACCCCGCAAATAATACAAGCAATCGCAACTCATTTCGTTTCATATTCTTCTTTCTGTGTTTAATCAATTAATAAAATGCACCGACAGCCCCATCTTGATGACGGAGGGATTGACGGGATAGTGCGGCAGCGAGAAATAGTTGGGCGGATTGGTGAGGAAGACGGTGCCGAAGTTGTACCATTCCACAAAAAAGCGCGTCTGTTTCAGGTGGCAGTTGATGAACCCGTTTATCAGGGGG
Source organism: Bacteroidia bacterium (assembly GCA_025996815.1). GTDB lineage: Bacteria > Bacteroidota > Bacteroidia > Bacteroidales > Azobacteroidaceae > Azobacteroides. The sequence goes on along the minus strand of BNTT01000041.1, from coordinate 2,383 downwards.
TAGTTGCCCACTTTGACTTTTTCATAATTCTCACCCGTATCTTCGTTAAAGCCCTCTTTTTGCAACTTAAATTGCTGTGTAGCAGGCTCGTATGACGGTGCATAGTAACTCGTCCAATAGTGCATACTGCCGCCCAACTGGACGGTCAGGACTTTGGCAATTTTGAAATCTATATACAGGCTGGAATAGCCTGCCAATTCGGGCAGGGGGAGGATGACCTCCTCGCTGGATTTTTGATAAACAAGTTGCGTGTTCCAATGCAGAATGCCAAGTTTGACGTTTTGCTCCCAGCGTGCCATCAGCACCTGAATATTGCTCGTATACTGCTTTGGATAGCCTGTGCCGTCGAAATAGATGTAATTTTTCATATTGTCGATTTCCATGCCCAACTTTGTTTTGGTATGCGGGAGCGTTAACTCGCCGCCAATGCGCTGGTGGTTGACGGCATCGAAATCTTCGTCCCACCAAAAATATTTGCTGTGGTAGGTGTTTTCGTAAAAGGTGGGCGCATTTCTCGAAAAGGAGGCGTAACCCGTCACCGCTGCCGTGTCGCCCAGGATGGGGATGCGCGTTTTGATATTCCCGGCGAGCGAAATATCGCCTTTGGAATCGCCGAGGATGCCTATTTGTCCGTTAGCACTGTATCGCAGGTATTTCCCTTTGTTTTTGGCGAGTTCGCCGCCGAGGAGAACCGTCTGTTCGGGCGATTCGGTACCCACCGAATGGGTGTCCATCAGCGTATAACTTGCGGCTTCGTGGGTCAAATATGCCGTCACATCCCATTTTGCCCATTCGGCAAAACCCTCACGGAGCGACAGCCCCACGGTGTTGTGCATCAGCCAATACGACAGGGAGTCGTTGTCCATCATTGCATCGGTGTGTTCGTGATAATTGTCGGCATAATAGTCGGCTAACCTGTCGGGCGCATCGGTATAAAATGCCCGCGATTTCTGCTGATAATCAAGCGTATAAATCACGCTGGCTACGGGCACGAAGTGCTTTTTTTGTTGCTTGCCGAAGTTGTAGCGGTAATTCACAAACGCCCGCTTGCCCTGTTGGTTGTTCCATGTGGCACTCAGTTTGAATGGAATTTGTCTGCTGTGTTGCACAGTACCCATCGCATCGGGATGCGAAATCCATTCATCGTCTTCGATGCCGCCGTTTTCCGTGTTAGTGATGTTGGAGGGGTTGTAAAAGGCGTGCAGTTGGTGGTGGTCGGTCACATAATTGGCAAAAAACACCCAATCCAACCGTTTGGCGGCTTGGTCGGAATAAAAACCGCGCGCATAGATATAGTCGAAATCCACCCCGATGTTGAGATTTCTGCCCAAATTGGTCGTCAAAAGCGACCGGAAGCGTTCTTCTTTAAATATTTGAGAGCCGCCGGTTTGATAGGAAACGAAGGTCGCCGGAATTTTCGTGTTGATAAATTCAAACTTCTCCGGTCGTTTTTCATAAGGATAAAAATTGTCTGAAAAGATAAATCTGGCGCGGCGCGTGCTGTTTTCCCGTTCCGAAAAGATGCGCGACTGCACCGGCGAGCCAAGATTGCCGGTATAACTGATAGCGGTGCCCAATCCCTCCACATTGGTGCGATTGAAATAGTCGGTCAAAAACGTATCGGGCAAGGCATCGGTCATCTCGCCCGTAAATTCCGAAATCGTCCAATAGCGAATGTCCCGCACAGGCACCACAAGGTCAGGCTCATCGTCGTCGTCGTCCGCCGCCAAAGAATCGGGCAATGTTTCGGGCAAAGATTCAGGGAATGTATCAAGTAAAGAATCGGGCAGCACCACCTCCGGTGCGGCAGCGGGCACCGAATCGGGCAGCAACACAGCGGGCATGGAATCCGTTTCAGCCGTCTGTGCCCACACACTGAGCGGGCACAGCAGGAATATAAGCGATATGCAGGTAATAATTTTTCGTTTCATTGCGGCTGCAAAGGTACAAAATTTTTGGTGAAAAAAAGACCTGCGATGTCCGGGGTGCACGACAAAGTTGGTTTCGGCGTTGGGGGATGATTTATAATTTTATGCCTTTGTGTCTAAAAATTAACAAAGTGGTGGAGACCGAGTTTGGTACGAGTTTGGTACGAACTTGGTATGGAGAAAGTCCCCAATTGTTTTGGCTTTGAAATTCTTGATTTTTCGGGGGAATTACAGTTTTTTTAACTGTTCTTTTAACGGTTTTTTTGTTTATATCCTTATGTTCGCTTTTTATCTAATAAAAAATGCGTACCTGTGCCCTTATTTTTTTGGCACCCTCGTACCTTTGCAGCGAGAAATGTTGAGGAGTCGATTATTCACAAATTTTGTATTTTTGTGAGCTAATCGGGAAAGGGTAGAAAGATAGCGGCACCCAGATACGTTTTTTACGATATCGT
>BNTT01000040.1 GCA_025996815.1 Bacteroidia bacterium | reverse complement strand
TACATCCTGTTTATGCAAGTTTCGCGGGCATTCGCCGTGTCGGGCTTGATGAGTCCGTTTGTGTCGGTCTGGATGCCTAATCTGGTCTATGCGGTGATAGCGATTGTTTTATACCTGAAAGCACCGCGTTAGTAATCCTTATTTGCCAAAAAAGTACCGTATAAGTAGGCGTATTCGTCTCTTTAGAGATAGATAATCTCCATTCCAAAAAGCGAGCTGTTTTTCAAAATAATACTGTTTATCGAAAAATGGATGCCTTCTATAATATTCCCACCAGATATCATTCCTCCAAATGGGACAAATCCAAGGTTTTTCGCTTCCTGAAAAATGAATTAAACCCAAAGAGCACGCCTCTTGCAATTCCTCTTCCGAATAAGAAAGCCGATTGTCTTTTTCCCCTTTCATTATGTGCCAATGTATAGTTTGGTCATATCCGTACAGCAGCGATGAAAAAAAGAATACTTTACTTTTACATACAATATTTAAAATATCTTGGTCAACGTATTGAAATTTACGTGAAGTCAATTCTAAAAACTTAGGAATAAGTTTATCTTCTCTTATTTTTTTAGAATTAACCAAAAGGAATCCTGAGCAAAAATAGGATTGAGGGTCGCAATTAATGGAACGCACGTAATCAAGGGAAGTCAAGCATTTTGCAGCTGCTAAATAATATTCAGTTAAATCAATTTCATAGAGGTGAGAGATGCTGCTTCTGAAAATAATATCAACATCGCTGTAAAAAATTTTGTCATATTTTGTGATAAGTTCGGGAATGAGAAGTCTATAATAGTTTGCGAGTGTAAAATGGACAACTTGATACGCTTTGTCTATGTTATAGCTAAAATCAACCAATGTTATTGTACAGCAAACAAAATGCTTCTCTAAAAGTTTGAGTTTGTTCCGTGACAATTCATCCACACCTTTATCTATAATTATATAGATGTCGAAAAAGTCTTCTTTTTTTGCATTTAAAAGCAAAGATGAGATACACACACATGCCGGAGAGACATAATTCTTGTCGGTGCTAAACACTATGGGGATAGTCTTTTTCATATTTTTTTTGCGCCTCCCTGTCCCCTCCGTTCAGCATTATTTGTAAGTTTTTAAAATAAAAAAGCGCGGGAACTGTTTAATGTCGTCATCTGCTTAGAGGTATCCCCATACCCATCGAACAAATAAACAACAGTTCCCGCGTCTTTTGCATATAAACGAATTATATACAAGACAAGACGCGAGCATTTGTTGTCTATTACTTTGTTCGACTTGAAAATTAGGGATTTTCTAAGCAAAGTAATATCTTAAAACGCTTTCGTTTATCAAATTTTAATCCTTTCGAGGGAGTTTCCAACGCTTTGGGCTTTCAGAAATCGCCGCAAAGTTACAACTTTTTTTTGAATAACAAAACATGCAATCACTTTATCTCACGAAAAAATTCATTGGGATGCACCCACCGGATTTCGGGGTCGCGCTTAAACCACGTCATCTGTTTGCGGGAATAGATGCGGGTGTTTTGTTTGATTTTTTCGACGGCAAAGGCGAGTGTCCATTCGCCGTCCAAATACTTGAAAAGTTCTTTGTAACCAACAGTGTTTAAGGAGTTTAGATGCCGTAAGTTATAAATCGCTTTAACCTCTTCGATTAAGCCCTCTGCCATCATTTTATCTACACGCCGGTTGATGCGGTCGTAGAGTTCGTCGCGCTCGCGGGTCAATCCTATTTTCACCATTTTGAAAGGGCGTGGTTTGACGTTGCCGGTGCGCAGGGTGGAGTAGGGGATGCCCGTTTGCAAACATATTTCCAGCGCGTGAATCACCCGTTTGTGGTTTTTGGGGTCAACCTGCCGATAAAAATCGGGGTCTAAGAGTTTCAATTGTTGGCGGACAGGCTCCAAGCCTTCGGCTTCAAACTGCGCCCAGAGGTTGGCGCGCAGGTCGGCATCAATGTCGGGAAGCGTGTCGATGCCTTTGCACACCGCGTCGATATACATCATCGAGCCGCCGCACATCAGCACGGTGGGGTGCGTTTCGTGCAGTTGGGCGATGAGCGGGATTGCCTCCGCCTCAAATCGTCCGGCACTGAAATAGTCGTCTAACGCCAATTCGCCCACGAAATAGTGCTTCACGCGCGCCAAATCTGCCGCCGTGGGTGCGGCAGTCCCAATCGGTAAGTCCCTGTAAATCTGTCGCGAATCAGCCGAGATAATCGGGCAGCCCAACTGTTCGGCAAGTTGCAGGCTCAGTTCGGTTTTGCCCACCCCCGTTGGTCCGAGCAGGACGACCAATGTCAATCCGTCACCCATTCCTCGTTGTGTACCTTTATTTTTGCACCGTCGAACAGCAAATCTTCTTTTTTCGGGATGGCAATGCGGTATTTTTTCGCCGTCCACGGTTGCATCAACTGTGTATCGCGCAGCCAGACATTAAATTCCTTCAATGTGGCATAACTGATGCCGTATTTTTTTGCGAACACTGCCAAATCGGGCACATTGCCGGCGACGTCCACATAATCCACCGCTATCGGCGGGTAGAGATTCTCTCTTTTCAGGGCATAGCCATACTGCTGCGGGTGGCTCAAAACATCCTTCGCCGCCAAAATTCGGAACACATAGCGCGACGTTTCCGACACCAGCAGCAGGTCGAAAGCCGATTCTGCGGCTTGCTTGTCCATTTCCGACGAGATGCGCCCCATGCCGGCATTGTAGGCTGCCGCCACATCCACCCAGCTGTGATACCGCTGATATGCTGCCCGCAGGTACTTGCAAGCGGCTTCTGTCGCCTTTTCGGTGTGATAACGCTCATCCACCCCGTCGCGCATTTCCAACCCAAAATCTTTCGCCGTACCCGGCATAAACTGCCACAAACCGGCGGCTTTGGCAGGCGAGAGTGCCCGCGTGTCTAAATTGCTTTCGATGACGCACAGATATTTAAAGTCGTCGGGGATGTTGTTCGCCTTCAAAATCGGCTCAATGACAGGGAAATAGCGGTTGGCACGCTTGATGAGCAGCATCGTGGTGGCGTGCAGATATGCCTGCATATTGAGTTCGCGGTCGTAGCGTTCGCGCATATCGAAGCGTTCCAACGAAATCCGCTCTCCGGCAAATTCCACCTCCGAGGGCACCGGAAAGGATACGGTCGGTGCCGAGATGACCATCGATTTTACCGCCGGCAAGTGATGAACCGGCTCGGACGTTTTCCGACTGCTTTTCCAAAGCAAAAAAATCACTAAAATGAGCGTGATAAAACAGGAGGCTTGCACCGCCATCTGCATAATCCTGTGGCGACCGCGAAGGGGAAATGGCAGCGGAAAGGGCAGGATGCCTCGGCGCGAGGGTGCACTGCGGCGCGAGCGGTTGAAACTGCGGTAACTGTCAGGCTCAATTTTCACCTCCGGCTCAACATACTCCGGCTTGGGGGTGAGCGTAAACAGGAGGTATTTAATCGTCAGCCCGCGGTCGCGCCACTGCTGTTCATAATACGTTTGGATGGACAATACATCGCCTGGTTGCATCCCCTGCACGTCTTCAATCTTTTGCAACACCGGCAGCCCGTTTGCTTCAATCATAGCCAGGGTGTAGGTGTAGAGAAACGGGCTGTCCGTTTTCAAATGAATTTGTCCGTTTTCGCCGAGAATTTCGCTGTAGAGTTGCACAAACCGCGTGCCCGTCAGCCGCTTGGAGGCTTTTTTCATTTGCGGGTCGGGAAAAGTGAGCCAGATTTCCGACACTTCGCCCGGCGCAAAAAAGCGGTTGATAAGTTCAATATTGGTGCGCAAAAACGCCACATTGGGCAGTTCGTCTGCCAACGCCTGCTTCGCCCCCGCCCACATCCGCGCGCCCTTGATGTCCACGCCAATGAAATTGCGTTCAGGAAAGCGTTTAGCCAACCCCACCGTATATTCCCCCCTGCCGCAGCCCAATTCCAGCACGATAGGGTGGTCGTTTTTGAAAAACACCTCATTCCACCGCCCGCGCATCTCAAAAGCACTGTTCTGCAAATCCGCAAAAGTGCGCTGAAACACATTAGGATAGTGGTTCATATCCGCAAATTTCTGCAATTTATTTTTGCCCATGCTAAGGCTAAGGTGTTGTAATATTGTAGGTTGCTTCGCCGATGATGACTAAGGCGCGCTCCAAAATGGTGGGGTCGTCGAGGGTTACTACGCCGCCGTTGGCACCCGGCTCAACGTGGATGCCGCTGCCGTAGCCTGCGCCGTCGTTGATGCCGCCGAAATAGTTTTTTACTGTGTCGGTAGACAGTTGCAAGTCCTCCGCGATGCGGCGGATGCTTCCTTCGGGTAAATCGTCTTTGATTCTCCGCAAATCGTTGAATGTGATTGTTTTCATGAAATTTTTCGTATTTAAATTAATATTATTTTTCTATTCAGACCGCTAAGTTAGTGTAAAAAATTGAGATATACAAGAAAAAATGAAAAAAAATGCAATAAAAATGAAAAAAGCGATGCACAGCCCGTAAATTTCCTGCCGGGAATAGACAAATTTTTGCATATAGGCGTAGGGACTATCCTTGCGGTTGCCCATCCTGCCGCCCATCGTGCGCCCGCTCAGCCACCATTGGCAACCGGCAACATACAATTTATATACGCCCCAGGCAATCGCACTGCCCACCACGGCTCCCGCCACCACGTCGGACACAAAATGCAAGCCCAAATAGATGCGCGAATAGCCCGTCAGCAGCGCAAAAAGCAACATCGTAGCCGTAAGCCACCTGTTTTTGAACAGGAGCGAAGTGAATACGGCAAATCCAAACGCATTGGTAGCGTGCGAAGAAAAGAAGCCGTAAAGCCCGCCTCTCTCATTTCGCACCGTTTGCACAATATCCTGAAAATCAGGATGATGCGTAGGTCTGAAACGCTGAAAGAATGGTCGCGCCACATGCGCCGAAATCTGGTCGCACAAGGTTATCACCAGCACAACAGACAGCACCACAAGCACGATTTCCTTCCAATTTTTCTTATATACAAACACGAAAAGAAAGCACGCATAAAACGGCACCCACGCCCATTTGTTGGATATAAGCCCAAAAAAGACGTCCCACAACGCGGTATGATGCCCGTTGAGGAAGAAAAAAAGCGACCGTTCCAATACCAATTCCTGTTCTAACATACTATTTTATTTATATTCATTCCAACTCTTAATCGGAATATTTGCCATATCAATCTCGCAAAATGCGTGGATAAACGCAGAGGCGAGGCGCGAATTGGTGAACAGCGGAATGTTGAAGTCGATGGCTCCACGGCGGATTTTGTAGCCGTTGGAGAGTTCGCCCTCCGTGAGATTTTTGGGGATGTTCACCACCAAATCAATCTGTTTTTCGCGAATCAGCGTCAATGCGTTGGGTTTTCCGTTTTCGTCCGGTTGTGCCACGAGGATGGACGGGATGTCGTTTTCCCCCAAAAAGTGGTGCGAGCCATCGGTGGCGTAAATCACAAACCCATTGTCGTGCAGCAACTTACAGGCATCGAGCATATCCACTTTCGACTTCGTTTCGCCGCTCGAGATGAGGATGTTTTTCTTTGGAATGCGCATCCCCACCGACAGCATCGCTTTGAGCACCGCCTCGTAATAATCGTCGCCAATGCAGCCCACCTCGCCCGTGCTCGCCATATCGACCCCCAACACGGGGTCGGCTTTTTGCAGGCGCGAAAACGAGAATTGCGAGGCTTTGATGCCCACATAGTCCAATTCAAACTCGCTCTTGTTGGGTTTTTCCACCGCTTCGCCGAGCATCACGCGCGTGGCAAGTTCTATAAAGTTGAGTTTCAGCACCTTAGACACGAATGGGAAACTGCGCGAAGCACGCAAATTACATTCGATGACCTTAATATCATTGTCTTTCGCCAAAAATTGGATGTTGAACGGACCGGATATTTCGAGCGCAGAGGCTATTTCTCGGGCAATCTTTTTGATGCGCCGCACCGTTTCGACATACAATTTCTGCGGCGGAAACTGAATCGTGGCATCGCCCGAATGCACGCCTGCAAATTCGATGTGCTCCGAGATGGCATACGTCACGACTTCGCCCTTGTTGGCGACCGCGTCGATTTCGATTTCCTTCGCGTTCTGAATAAATTTGCTCACCACAACCGGATGTTTCTGCGACACATTCGCTGCCAATTTCAGAAACATATTCAGTTCCGTTTGGTTGGAGCAGACGTTCATCGCGGCACCCGAAAGCACATAAGACGGGCGCACAAGCACCGGAAAGCCCACTTCCTCCACAAACTTGTCGATGTCGGACAGCGAACTCAACTCCTTCCACTGCGGTTGGTCGATGCCCAAGCGGTCGAGCATCGACGAAAATTTGTGCCGGTCTTCGGCATTATCAATATTTTTCGCACTCGTGCCAAGAATTGGCACACCGGCTTGGTCGAGCGACAGCGCGAGATTGTTCGGGATTTGCCCCCCGGTAGAAAGCACCACGCCGTGCGGATTTTCCAGTTCGAGAATGTCCATCACGCGCTCAAATGTGAGTTCGTCGAAATACAGGCGGTCGCACATATCGTAGTCGGTGGACACTGTTTCGGGATTGTAATTGACCATCACGCCGCGCCAGCCGCGCTTGCGAATCGTTTCCAGCGCATTCACCGAGCACCAATCAAACTCAACGCTGCTGCCGATGCGATAGGCACCCGAACCGAGCACGACCACTGACCGCTTGTCGCCCAGATAGTTAACGTCGTTTTCGATGCCATTGTAGGTGAGGTATAAATAGTTGGTCAGTGCCGGAAATTCCGCCGCCAAAGTGTCAATTTGCTTCACCACGGGCACGATGCCGAGTTTTTTGCGGTGGTCGCGCAGCACGGCTTTGTTGTCCGTTGCCGTATCGTTTTTGTAGATGAGTTTTGAAATTTGGTAATCCGAAAACCCTTTTTGCTTCGCCGTTTTCAGCAAATCGGCGGGCAATTTCTCAATGGAATTGACCTTTTCGAGTTCTTTGGACGTTCGATGGATGCCCTGCAATTTTTGCAAAAACCACAGGTCAATTTTCGTCAATTCGTGGATGCGCTCAATGGTATAACCCGCCTCCAAAGCCTGCGCAATGATGAAAATGCGCTTGTCGGTAGGCTCGCTCAATGCCTTGTCGATGTCGTCAGCCGCCAAACCCTTGTTGGCAACGAAGCCGTGCATCCCCTGCGCAATCATCCGCAGCCCCTTCTGAATCACCTCCTCAAAACTGCGCCCGATGGACATCACCTCGCCCACACTCTTCATACTCGACCCAATCTCCTGCGACACGCCGTGGAACTTGCCCAAATCCCAGCGCGGAATTTTGCAAACAATATAGTCCAAAGCCGGCTCAAAAAACGCAGGAGTGGTCTTCGTAACCGAATTTTTCAAATCCTGCAAGCCATAGCCCAACGCCAATTTAGCCGCAATAAACGCCAACGGATAGCCCGTAGCCTTCGATGCCAGCGCGGAAGAGCGGCTCAAACGCGCATTCACCTCAATCACGCGGTAGTCCTCCGAAACCGTGTCGAAAGCATACTGCACATTGCATTCACCCACAATCCCAATATGGCGGATGATGCGAATCGCCAACTCGCGCAATTTGTGATACTCCTTATTAGTGAGCGTTTGCGACGGTGCCACAACGATACTTTCGCCCGTGTGAATACCCAGCGGGTCGAAATTCTCCATATTACAGACCGTGATGCAGTTGTCGTATTTGTCGCGCACCACCTCATATTCGATTTCTTTCCAGCCCTTGAGCGATTTCTCAATCAGCAACTGGTTGGAATAGTTGAACGCCTTTTCAGCCAAAGCCTGCAACTCCTCCGAATTGTTACAAAAGCCGCTCCCCATACCGCCAAGGGCATAAGCCGCCCGCACGATAATGGGATAGCCCAACTCCTCAGCCGCCTTGTGGGCATCCGCAATGCTTTCAACAGCGATGCTCTTAATCGACTTCACATCAATTTGGTCAAGTTTTTTGACAAACAGTTCGCGGTCTTCCGTGTCAATAATCGACTGCACAGGTGTCCCAAGCACCTGCACATTGTATTTTTCAAACACCTTGCTTTGGTAGAGAGCCACCCCGCAGTTGAGGGCAGTTTGTCCGCCAAACGACAGCAAAATGCCATCGGGGCGTTCCTTAGCGAGCACTTTTTCGACGAAAAACGGCGTAACGGGCAAGAAATAAATCTTGTCGGCAACCCCTTCGGAGGTCTGCACAGTCGCGATATTGGGGTTGATGAGAATGGTTTCGACCCCCTCCTCTTTGAGGGCTTTAAGGGCTTGCGAGCCGGAATAGTCAAATTCGCCCGCCTCGCCGATTTTCAGGGCACCGGAGCCGAGTAGCAGCACCTTTCGGGGTGTAGGGTGTGGGGTAGAGGGTGTAGGGTGTAGGGTAGAGGGTAAAAAGTCTTTCACCTTATACCTTTCACCTTTTACCCCTTTTACTTCTTTAATGAACATATCGAACATAAAAGCGGTGTCGGTGGGACCGGAAGCCGCCTCCGGATGGAATTGCGCCGAAAACCACGGCTGTGTTTTATGGCGGATGCCCTCATTCGAGCCGTCGTTCATATTAGTGAAAAGCACCTCCCAATCATCGCTCAAAGTGTCGGTATTCACCGCATAGCCGTGATTTTGCGAAGTGATGAAGCAGCGGTTGGAATTTGCCAATTGCACGGGTTGGTTGTGGCTGCGGTGTCCGTATTTCAGTTTGTAAGTCGTTGCGCCGCCCGCTTTTGCCAGCAGTTGGTTGCCCATACAAATCCCCATGATGGGCTTGCCCGCCTTCATCGCGGTTTGGATATGTTTCACGGTGATTTCGCAGTGTTCCGGGTCGCCCGGACCGTTGGAAACAAACAGTCCGTCGTATTCTAATGTATTAAAATCGTAGTCCCAGGGCACGCGGATAATGGTCACGTCGTGTTGTAAGAGGCAGCGGATGATATTGTGTTTCACGCCGCAATCAACCAGCACCACCGTTTTTTTGCCGTTGCCATATTTAATGATTTCTTTGCAGCTGACTTTTGCCACCTGATTTTCCAGCGCGGGGTCGATAAAATCTATTTCGTTGGGCGAATTGAAGACTATTTTTGCCTTCATCGAGCCTTTTTCGCGAATCAGTTTGGTGAGGGCGCGCGTGTCCACGCCGTAGACTCCGGGCACTTTGTGTTCTTTGAGCCACTCGCCGAGGCTTTTACAGGCATTCCAGTGGCTGTATTCGTGCGAATATTCGGAGATAATCAGCCCGCTGACGTGGATTTTTTCCGATTCGTAGAACAGGGAAAGCCCGTTGGCATCCGTTTTGTTTTCGGGCACGCCGTAATTTCCGACTAAGGGGTAAGTAACTGTGAGGATTTGACCGGCGTAGGAGGGGTCTGTAAGGCTTTCGGGATAGCCCACCATCGCGGTATTGAAAACGACCTCGCCCGCCGCATCCGCCTCATAACCAAAGGAATAGCCGCTAAACGATTGCCCATTTTCCAATACTAACGAAATCTTTTTATTCATTCCAAATTTTTATCAGATTGTCAATTTATCTTGTCTAAACTGAAAGCTTTTCCTTTAGGCATTCGTATATTCAAATACCCACTAGGACCACTGCTGAAAGTGCCGATAAAAATATCCGATTTGCTCAGTACATCAACCGATGCAAAAAGGCGTTCCTGCGCCTGCCGAATCACTGTTTTATCTTGTTTTTGAAAAGTTCTATGGAAATAACCTCGTTCTTCCTTTCCACATAAAGTATAAAAATTCCGCTTTTCAATTTGTTTCAATTCGTCAATAACCAAATAATTATCAGTCAGAACAAACGCGTGTTCCCATTGAGGGAAATGTTTTTGCGCCAATTCAATATAGTTTGTTGGTGCAAACAATTCTGTTTCAATAATTTTATCTCCCGAACGAATATGAAATCCAATATAGTGTTCTGGAAGGTGTAAGGACGCGATTAAATCATCTATATTTTTTCTTGTGGAGGCATTGTGGTGCCAAGTCAGGTCAATCAAAACGTGGATGGCAGATTGCAAATCGCCGTCAATGCCTAATTCAGGTATGTAAAAATGCTTTTGTTCAAACTGCTTATTATGAAACAACAGATATTTGTCAACAGTCAGAAAAATATCTTTATGAAATAAATGGAAAATGAAGGCATACAAATACCGCAGAAAAACGCGAATAGTTAATTTTTTATAATGATATCGTTTGAAATTACATTTCGAGTGAAACAAATTGTGTTCCTCCTCGCAAAACGGTAAAAAATAATCAGTCCAACCCTTTTCATAACTGAAATTAGCCCCTTTTGAATAAAGTGTAAATTTTATTTTGTTATCCAGACAATACAACATCGCTAAAATCATATCAATGTATTCCGAAAAGAATCCGGCATCAATGCCAACCCGAAAGACTAATGTCTTTTTGAAAGCATTGTTTAACCGAGTGTAATTTTCTAATCTATTTGTCATATTGCAATTTTATTTTATTGTGATTTAGCCGACAAGCGTTTGGGCGTTTATTTATACAGTTTTGCCAAATTTTCAGCCACTTTTTTCAACGTCGTTTCCACCGTTTCGCTCAAAACGCCTTTTTTGAGTTCGGCTAAGGTGTCTTTGTGGTTGAGGCGCAGGTCTTCGAGGTAAGCCGCTTCAAATTCGCGCACTTTTTCTACGGGAACGGCAGCCAGCAAGCCTTTGGTGCCCGCATAGATGATGGCGATTTCTTCTTCGACCGGCATTGGGGAATATTGCGGCTGAATCAGCAACTCGGCATTTTTGCGTCCCTTGTCCAGCGTGGCGCGTGTGACGGCATCCATATCACTGCCAAATTTCGTGAACGCCTCCAATTCGCGGAACTGCGCCTGGTCGGTTTTCAGCGTGCCCGCCACCTTTTTCATCGCCTTGATTTGAGCGTTACCACCCACGCGCGACACGGAAATCCCGACGTTGATGGCGGGGCGAATACCCGCGTTGAACAGCCCTGTTTCCAAGAAAATCTGTCCGTCGGTGATTGAAATCACGTTGGTAGGGATGTATGACGAAATATCGCCGGCTTGCGTTTCGATGATTGGCAAGGCTGTGAGCGAGCCACCACCCTTGACTTTATCTTTCAAATTTTCGGGCAAATCGTTCATCTGCGCAGCCACGCTGTCGTTATTGATGATTTTTGCCGCACGTTCGAGCAGGCGCGAATGGAGGTAGAAAATATCCCCCGGATAGGCTTCACGACCGGAAGGGCGGCGAAGAATCAGCGACACCTCGCGGTAAGCCACCGCCTGCTTCGACAAATCGTCGTACACGACCAACGCATGGCGACCCGTGTCGCGGAAATATTCACCAATCGCCGCACCCGCAAAAGGCGCGTAAAACTGCATGGCAGCAGGGTCAGACGCGGTTGCCATCACCACCGTGGTGTAGTCCATCGCGCCGTATTCTTTCAATGTGTTCACTATATTGGCGACGGTCGAACCTTTTTGTCCGGTTGCCACGTAGATGCAATAAACCGGTTCGCCCGCTTCGTAATTGGCTCGTTGATTGATGATTGTGTCGATGCCGACAGCCGTTTTTCCCGTCTGGCGGTCGCCAATAATCAGCTCGCGCTGCCCGCGACCAATCGGAATCATAGCATCAATAGCAATCAGCCCCGTCTGCAGCGGCTCAGTAACCGGTTGGCGGAAAATCACACCCGGAGCCTTGCGTTCCAGAGGCATCACCAACAATTCGCCCGAGATGGCTCCCAAGCCGTCCATCGGCTGCCCAAGGGGATTGACCACACGCCCAACGATGCCTTCGCCCACAGGAATGGAGGCGATGCGCTTGGTGCGTTTGACGTTTGCGCCTTCCTGCACATTGTCTGTGGGTCCGAAAAGCACCGCACCCACATTGTCTTCTTCGAGATTCATCACCACAGCCATATCGCCGTTGTCGAACTCCAGCAACTCGCCCGCTTCGGCATTCGACAGTCCGAAAATCCGCACCACGCCATCGCTCACCTGCAGCACCGTGCCCACTTCTTCAAACTTGACGCGAGTGTCGATACCCTCCAACTGCATTTTCAGAACTTCTGAAACTTCACTTGCCTTAATACTTGAACTCATAACTTAATACACGTTTTATATTATGTCTAAAAAAAGTCGCGACAAAGGTACAAAAAAAAATGTCTTAACACTCATTTTTTATAATTTTGTTGAAAACTTTGATTTTTTTTGCAGTTGCTGGTGAAGGATATTAGGGTGCATTAGATGCCAAACGGACAGTTATTTTTCCAACACTTTCGCGATTTCATCCACTATCTTCTGCAGGCTCGCATCATACGCCTTGCGACCTGCCGTCAGATAGTCTAACCCGCCACCTTTGAGGTCGGTGAAATTGTTGCCATAGATTTCTTTGCCCGTTTTTCGCTCCACGAGCGAGATGATGACGTCGAGATATGAGAAAAAGATTTCATCTACCTCGCGTCCTTGCCGCGTGGAGGCTTCTATGGTGAGCAGCCAGTCGGCACTTTCGGGGGTGGTGGTGTAGCTGCAGCCGCGTTGCGAGAGGAAGGCTTTGAGTTTTGGCTCCAACAAGCTCACTTTTTGTGTAAAGTTTTTCTCGTCGGATTTGATATAGACCACAATCGCACTTTGCATCCGCGTGATGGATTTGATGATTTCTTCTTTCAGCCGCAGCGATTTTTCTGTTTGCACGCTTGCCTCGTCGCTGCCGATGGCTATGAGCAACTGTTGCGCAAACTGCACCTCTTTGAACAGCGGCAGTGCCTCTTCGTATGTTTTTTTCGCTTTGCCTTTGTTGTTGCTTTCTTCAAGTTGCTGTGCGCTGCTGATGGCGGATTCGATTTTTTGGATGCCGAAAGAGATATTTGCCGTGTAGAAGCCTTTTACCTCACTTTTGTTGGCATACGCGAAGGCATAGCCCATTTTTTTAGCGTTGTCGTAGTAATACTCCATTTTCAAGCCCGTGATGTCGGCATCGGCGAAGGTGCGCGTGGTGGCGGTGAAATCTTCGCTGAAATTGCCGTTGTTTTCCGACTTCTGATTCGTTTTTGCACTTTGCACCGACACTTGTATGCCCTCAATCAGCTCTGCTTTGGCGGCTGCTTTGAGGTTTTTTGTGAAGGATTCCGTGTTGCTGCCCTCGTTCACGGCAAAGCCTGTGAGGTATTGTGCACCCGAATAATTGGTGCTGCGGTAGGTGTCGTTCACCCATTGCGGAGTTTGTGCCATCGCCAAAGCGGGCATAAAAAGTAGAAAGGAAAGGAACTTTTTCATTTTGTTTGTTTTTTAAATTTAATTGTTGAGTACCAGAGCATAACCAAATCCGGTTGTTTTATACTCAAAAGTATAGTATCGCTTGGCTGCTGTGTTGATATTAAACGATTTTTCCGGAACCGTGCCTGACCATGTGATTTTAATCGTGTGCGCCCCCGGATGTTCGTCTGTAAATTTGATTGAAAAACCCTGATTGAGTGTACCGTTGCCCACTAATTTGCCATCGCAAAATATCTCTGCCGTAGGATTTTTGCCTGTGGTGAAGCCGGCAAATGCCAATTCCACATTTTGCCCACCTTCGTTGCGTGAAGAAATAAGCACTTCTTCGTCCATGCGTTCGGCAAATTTTTCTTTGGCAGATTTTGGTGCCGCCGCCGGTTCTTTAGCCGGTTTGGACGTACTTGCCGGAGCCTGACTACTGCCGCCGCCTGTCGCACCACTGATTGCATTACCAAGACCACTTAAAAAGCCGCCACTTTTTGCAGCAGGTGCCGGAATAGACGTTTCGCCAACGGCAGCCAATGTGAGCGACTCCACCGCATCGAAGATTTCATCCGGCTTCACGGTTTTCACTTTTTGACTTTCGATGCCGGCACTTTGCACGTCAATCATTTTGATACTCAACATGATACGAGGTCCTGCCGAGGAGAGCACGGAAACAACTACCTTGTTGGCACCCAGCAACTTACCCAACTCACTGGCTTGGCTTGCATCCACCGCACCGGAATTGGAAAATTTCTGCTCTTTCATAATTTTGTCCAGCAGCGACCGCTCCACAATGTTAAACTTGTCGGTATTCACTAACGCCGAACTAATCATTTCGCGCACAGCCACCATAGTCCCCTCATCAATAGAGCCGGTGACAGTGGGGTCAAAAACGGCGATTCGTGGCTTGTCCGAATCTTCAGATTGCGCCCATACCGCATTTGTAGCGCATAAAGTGAGTGACAATAAGCACCCAATAAAAATATTTTTTTTCATTTTGTAAAAATTTGTAAAATCTACAGCCGCCGAGTTGGGACGGCTGTAGATTTTGATTAAAAAAACTTAAAATACGTAGCTAACGCCTACAAATAAGGCATTAAGTTTATTATCGTCATCGTACATCTGTAACACATTTGTAAGTCCATATTGATAACCGGCTTCTATTTTGAATTTTTTGATGTTGATACCATACATAATTCCCAAACCGGCATTAAAAGAACTGAAAATATCCTTATCAATTGCGTCGTAATCATATAGGGGTGTGTAACTCTCTGAAAGTTTAAGACCAAAGTAAGGACCTACTTGTGCGTATGTTTGAACACCTCCAATAGGGATAGCATAACCTAAATAGAGAGGAATTTCAACCCAAGTCGAACTGAATGCATCTTTCCAATTAAACTTTTTTTGATTAAACATGGCACCTGAGTTAATGTACAGATTATTCTGTAAAGAATAGTACAATGTTGGACCTATTTCAAGTCCATACGAATCTTCACCCCCATCACCAGATACAGATGGTATAGAAGCTCCAACTCTTACGCCCCACACTACTTGTGCATTTGCACTGCTAACACTTGCAGCCACGACAGCTGCCACTACTAAAAATAACTTTTTCATTTTTTTAATAATTTAAAAATTTGCCTACTCGTACGCTTTTCGGCATCCGCGATTAAATTTAAAATTAATTTCACTGTTTTTTTGCAAACGCTGCCATTTCTGCATCGTAGTTAGCACGAAACTTTTCGCGATTGTACATCGTCTCCAACTTCTTGTCGGCGGCGGCACTTCTGTCCAAAGCGTCAAACACTTTCTTGGCATCAGCCTGCACAGCAATGTACATCTTGTAAAGCCCGTCCGGCGTGCGCGTTGTTTTGCTGCAACACACTTCCAGATTGTTAAGCTGCTGATTGATAACCTGCTTTGTCAACGCCTCAAACGTTTCGCCGTAGTCGGCTTGACTCTGCCCCGCATCGTTCACATACTTCTCACTCACCTGCTTGATAGTCGTTGAGATACTACCTGCCAGCTCAGTGTTAGCCGCCATACGGGCTTTTTCACGCGCGGTGTTCATGTCTTTGCTTTGACCGACACCAACCCCTCGAAAGAAGTTGCCATCAGTAAAATACTCCGCACAAGGCACCGAGATTTCCTGTTCTTGGTTGACTTTTGTCACCGAAACGGGTTTACTACTGCCACAGCCCGTAACCATTACGCCTGTGATTGCCGCCGTAGCAGCAAGAATCATAACTCTCTTTTTCATACATTTTTATTTTTTAAATTAAACTTCCTCATTTTTTTTGCACATAAAAAAAGCATGGATACCTTCTCCATGCTCTGTGGTCCCTAGTAATTACCTTAATCCTAGAAAAGTAATACCCATGCTCAACACATAGGCATTTACTACTTATTCTAAAGGATTGCTTTTGTTGAAAATTTACTAGGTTTTCAGAGCATCTCGAATAATAGCAAACGCTATTTATTAATATGTCTTCCGATGTGCTTAATCGCACATTCTGTGTTTTTTTATGTCTTCATTACTTTAATTTTATTTAGATTTCGGGGACAAAGGTAATTCTTTTTTTTTAATTTGCAAAATTTTTTGAATTTTTTTTTTGCAAAATTCAGAAAAAAGCATTCAAAACGTTTGGTGGATTGAAAAATATGTCGTACCTTTGCAGTATCATTGAGCGATTAGTTGTGGTCTGTTAGCCGGCTCGAATCCGGAATCGTTCACGGGGGTAGAAGGGCGAAATGCCCACGTCCTCCACCAGCCCTAACAGAGCAATATCTGTTAAAGTAGAAGGGATACGTTGTGTGTCCCTTTTATTTGTGCCACAGTAATTTTAACAACCCATTATTCATATAGTAAATATTGGGTATTTTGTGCAATTCGTTAATTTTCTGATATTTACAAATGTCCCGGTTAACTGCACTATGCAATTCCATAAGTTTATCTGCATTTCCCCAATAAAATAGCGCATTATCAGCCTTCCGGGCATCTTTTATATGTTTTCTTATCGTGTCTTCGCTGGCTTTTTCAATGAATTTGACATCCCACGTTTGCCCTTCAAATCGTAGGTCGGGCATTCCCTTACCCTGCCCTTGTTCCGGCAAAAACTCCACCTGCTTGCCGTTAGATTGAGCAAGCAATAGCCCTACAATTTGTTCAGCATCGCCTCCTCCTCCGACAAGTGTAAATTGATGACTTTTGTGATAGACGTTAAACCCACCGGAAATGGCATCAAAATAGGCTTTCGTCCAACAACTTGGGTCGTAAGATTCATACTTTTCGCGGGCTTGGCGCAATTCCTCCGTGGTGTGCATAATGTTTTGGACTATGCTTTGTATATATTTATTAATTTTTTCGCAAAGGTAAGTATTATTTTTTAATTGGCAAATAAAAAGCGAGATTTTTTTTCGCAGTTACTAATTGAACTTACCCACCTCCAATAATGCTAAGACTTGTCTTTCAACTTCGCCAACGTTTCCAAGATTATTTTATCTTGAATTTCCCGGATTTTCTGATGTCGCGGGTGAGCAGGCAAAATGCAGGTTACGCTTTCGGTTTCTATTTCAAAAATCGGTGCGGGACAGCCTTCTTCTGCCATTGTTCGTATGATGGTTGGGATGCCTTGCCCTTCCGATTGCGCAAGTTGGAGTTTGTTGAACAAATAGGCAAAACTTTGATTTCGCCATTTCGGGCTTGCCTTGCCGGCTAAAAATTTTTCCTGGTCAACGCCCCAATGCAAACTGCCGGGCGATTTTATTTCGATTCTATCCGAAAAAACAGTAATCCTGACAGGGTCTGAAATTTCATAATCGCGATGCACCACCGCATTTATCAATGCCTCTTGCAAGGCTCTTACCGGATATTTAACCTGATTGGGCTTATCGCTGGTTTTGTCAAAAGCGGTATAAACCTGCATATTCAACAACTCTATTGCCCGTTTTGCCTGTTCAATGATAGACCCGTTCAATTGATGCCGCTCAGCAGTGGGGGCACTGCGGTCTGTGCCATTATAAATAGATAAAGAGATGTAAGCATCCGGAAAATTGAGGCTGATGGAAGCCCTTTTTCCGAACATAAATAGCGCAAAATTGCGCAAACAGAGCGCACCGTCAAGCGATTTTTTCACACAAAGCGGAGGCACAAACTCGGCTATCTGCTCCCTGTCGGAAAAATAATTTTCCAGCGGCTTCGAGGGTTGTATCAACTTCATTTCATTCATACAATCCCTGAAAAGCAGCATATCAATGTCCGCTTCACCCACATTCGGGTTGGGGCGTTTGTCAAAAGAAAATTCTTTTAAATCGATGTTATAACTCATATTCTTTATATTCTTAGTTGGTTACAAAAGTACTGCTTTTCTTTGAGTTTACAAAAACTTGAACTTGCCATTATTCAAAAAATAATGCTAACTTTGCAGTGTTATATTAATGATGAATAAATCATTGAGCCAATTTCACGACATATTAAAGGAATACTGGGGCTACGATGAGTTTCGCTCGTTGCAGGAGGATATTATCCGGTCTATTTATGGCGGGCGCGACACGCTTGGGCTGATGCCTACCGGTGGCGGCAAATCGCTGACGTTTCAGGTGCCCACGATGGCGATGGAGGGCATTTGCGTTGTCGTCACGCCGCTCATTGCGCTGATGAAAGACCAGGTGGATAATCTGCGTCAGAGGGGTATTCTGGCGGCTATGGTGCATTCGGGGATGAGCCATCAGGAGATTTTGGTGGCATTGGACAACTGCATTTTTGGTGATTACAAATTTCTGTATGTGTCGCCCGAACGCCTCCACACAGAGTTGTTTCTGGCTAAATTGCGCGATTTGAATGTCTGTATGCTGGCGGTCGATGAGTCGCATTGCATCTCGCAGTGGGGCTACGATTTTCGCCCTGCCTATTTGCGGATTGCGGATTTGCGCGAGAAATTGCCCGATGTGCCGGTGCTCGCACTCACCGCTACGGCTACCCCTGAGGTG
Source organism: Bacteroidia bacterium (assembly GCA_025996815.1). GTDB lineage: Bacteria > Bacteroidota > Bacteroidia > Bacteroidales > Azobacteroidaceae > Azobacteroides. The sequence goes on along the minus strand of BNTT01000040.1, from coordinate 4,487 downwards.
GTCGATGACATTCAGGATAAATTGCTTTTCAAGCAAAAAAATGTTTTTCAAAAGAGTTTTGAGCGCAAAAATATCGCCTACGTGGTGCGCCGCGCGGAGGATAAACTGTTTGAAATCATCAAGATACTCAACTCTGTGCCCGGCACTGCCATCGTGTATGTCCGCAGTCGGGCGCGTACCAAAGAGATTGCCACCGAACTGCAACGGCAGAGCATCGTTGCCGATTTTTTTCACGCGGGCTTGACCTCCGACGAGAAAACGCGCAAGCAAAATGCGTGGAAAGACGGCTCCTGCCGCGTGATTGTGTGCACCAATGCCTTCGGGATGGGCATCGACAAGCCCGACGTGCGCGTGGTCGTTCACTACGAATTGCCAAGTTCGCTGGAAGAGTATTTTCAGGAGGCGGGACGAGCCGGTCGCGATGAGCAAAAATCCTTTGCCGTAGCCCTTTACAACGGTCGCGATCAGGCGCAACTGAAAAAACGCCTCCCCGACGAATTTCCCGAAAAGGAATTTATCCTCGAGGTGTACGAAAAACTCGCCTATTTCTACCAAATCGCGATGGGGGAAGGCGCAGGGAGGGCGCACAATTTCATCCTCGAAGAGTTTTGCAAAATCTATCACTACAATATGACGCAGGCGCATAGTGCGCTGAAACTCTTGGACTTAGCGGGCTATATCGAATATGTGGAGGAAACCGAGAAACGCTCCAAAGTGATGTTCACCACCAATCGCGACGACCTGTACCAAATTCCACTCGATGCCGAGTTGGACAAGGTGATGCAAGTGCTGCTGCGGTCTTACACGGGACTTTTTTCCAATTATATCTACATCAGCGAGGAACTTTTGGCGCAGCGCACAGGAATGACGCATCACACTGTGTATGAGGCACTTAAATCGCTCTCGAAGCAAAACATCATCCACTACATTCCGGCGAAGGCAAATCCGACAATTTTTTACACCCGCAATCGCGAGGAATTGCATCGCCTCAACATCCCCAAATCCGTGTATGAAATGCGCCAAAAACGCCTGAAAGACCGCCTCGAACAAGTGATTTTCTACGGCTCGTGCACCGACACCTGCCGCAGCCAAATCCTGATGCGCTATTTCGGACAAAAAAACGCCGCCGAATGCGGCATCTGCGACGTGTGCTTAGCAAAAAAAAACAGAAATCCGAGCGACAAGTTGATGGCGCAGGTGATTGACGACGTAAGCAAAGCCTACGCCGAACATGGGCGGGGGTTGTCGCCCGAAGAGTTGCTGAAAAAACTGCCTGACTATGCTGAGGAGCACGTCATTCAGGCGGTGCGGTTTCTTGCGGATTAGCATTGCGAGAGATTGCACTGCGCCGAATAAAATAATTCAATATTCATTTGCATTTGTCAAAAAAGTTGTTTACCTTTGTGCCCAAAATACAATAAAAGGAAACAAATGAACTTTTTCTCTCACGGTTTGGATAGTGTTATGCCTGCAAAATCAGGTGTACAGTCTATTGCAGAGTGCAAAATGGGGGGGGGGGGTACAAGAATTTAGTGCCACGAGGTTGCGCAATTAAAAACTGTTCAAAAACATTTCTTGGAAGCATAATTATTCAGCCACATCAGGGGTTAGTGCCTTGGTGTGGTTTTTTATTTTAAAATTATAAAAATTATAAAAATATGAAACTGTTAAAAAATTTGTTGAAAGGGATTAGAGAGGAGCATTGGACACTCTTGGAGGCATTCGCCTATTTTCTGAAAGGTGTTACGCGGGAATTAAAAATTTTCCCCATTTTTTTTGATACTTTTTGGATAAAAGTACACAGGCACGCACGAGCATTTAAGAAAAAATGGTTGAAGCGCGACGGCAAGCTGACTTATTTTGATTTTAACGGAGCTAAACTTCCGGATACGGGGGGCAGAAACTTCGCTATTCTGCTGGGTGTATTTGAAGACACCTTTCTTGTCAGCTGTTTCCATCAAGACAATTACGACAAATCGGTTGTTCTGCCGTTGGATAAAATCATGGGTGAGGGACCCTACGGTTACGTTGATGGGACGTTTGATGTAACGGTCAAGAAAGGCGATGTGGTCATTGATGCCGGTGCGTGGATTGGCGATTTTAGTGCATACGCAGCCTCCAAAGGCGCAATTGCTTACGCCTTTGAGCCGGTGGAAGAAACGTATCGGTGGCTATGCAAAACGCGCGATTTGAATACTGCGGGGCAGATTCATCCGGTAAAAAAAGGACTGGGAAGCAGTGAGTGTGAAATGGATATTTCAATCGGGTATGGCAGTAGCAATTCAAGTTCCGTTGTTTTGAACATAGAGGGCATCACCGAAAAAATAGCTATCACGACCCTTGATAAGTTCGCCGAAGAAAACAAATTGACGCGCGTCGATTTCATCAAATCCGACATTGAGGGCGCTGAACGGGATATGTTGCGCGGAGCAACGAAGGTCTTACAAAAGTTTGCCCCAAAATTGGCAATCTGCACCTACCATTTGCCGGACGACCCTGAGGTGTTGGAAAAAATCATTTTAGATGCCAATCCTAAGTACAGGGTGGTGCACCTCCGGCACAAACTAATGGCGGCAGTGATAAGGTAATTTTTTTTCAAAAAACTTGCACAAATCAAAAAAAAGTTGTAAATTTGCAAAGATTTTTGTACTGATTATTAATATAAATACTGTAAAAACATGTTTAAAAATCATCCTAAAGGCTTATATGCCTTAGCATTAGCGAACACGGGCGAGCGGTTTGGTTACTACACCATGCTCGCGATTTTCGTGCTTTTTCTGCAAACAAAGTTTAATTTTGACGGAGGTCAAGCCGGTGATATCTATGGCTACTTTTTGGGTGCAGTCTATTTTATGCCGTTGATTGGCGGTATTATTGCCGACAAAATTGGCTTCGGCAAAGTGATTTTGACGGGTATTGTTGTGATGTTTTTCGGCTATTTGCTGTTGGCATTCCCAATTCCGTTTGCGTCAAACACCGATGCTGCCTACACTTCGCCTGCTCTTTGGGCAATGATTGGTGCGCTGGCACTCATTTCGGTTGGCACGGGGCTGTTTAAGGGCAATTTGCAGGTGCTGGTGGGCAACCTTTACGATGCGCCGGAACATAAAGCCAAGCGCGACAATGCATTCAGCCTGTTCTATATGGCAATCAATTTAGGTGCAATGTATGCGCCGTTTGCAGCAACAAAAGTGATTAATTATGTTTTGGCAAAAGCCGGATTTTTCTACAATGCAGCTATTCCATCGTTGGCAAATCAATTTCTGACTAACACGATTACGCCGGAAGGTAAGGAAACTTTAACCCAACTGGCTGTGGCACAAGGTGCTGCGACAACTGATTTGGGCGCATTTGCATCAAACTATATTACCTCTCTTTCGGGGGCTTACAACTATGGATTTGGTGTGGCTTGCATTTCGTTGATACTCTCCATTGCGATATACATGGGATTTAGAGGCACTTACAAACACGCGGATTACAATTCCAAGCAGTTAGCTGCTAAAAATGCGAAAGAAGGCAAGGTGGCTGAGGCAGAATTGAGTCCGAAAGAAACAAAAGACCGCATCTGGGCGTTGGTTTTAGTGTTTTTTGTGGTAATTTTCTTTTGGATGTCGTTCCACCAAAACGGATTGACGATGACTTATTTCGCTAAAAATTATACGGCGGGCGAAGCCACAGGACTAACGCGCATTGGATTCGACATAGTGAATCTGACACTGTTGATAGTGGCTGTGTTCAGTGCGTTCAGCATTTTTCAGTCGGAAACATCGAAGAGTAAAACAATTTCAGGTGTGGTTTTACTCGCTACGGTGGGTGCAGTCCTCGTGAATTATACTCATACGGTGGCTACGTTGGAGATACAACCGCAATTGTTTCAGCAATTTAATCCATTTTTTGTGATTATTTTAACACCTGTGTTTATGGGAATGTTTGCATGGTTGGCGAGTAAAGGTAAAGAGCCTTCCACGCCTCGTAAGATAGGTTTTGGGATGATAATTGCCGCCGGTGCATTCTGTATTTTGGCATTTGCATCGCAGGCTTTACAAAGTCCGGCTGCTTTGGGTGGTAATGTGAGTACTGCATTGGTTTCTCCTAATTGGCTGATTAGCACTTATTTGATTTTAACATTTGCCGAGTTGTTTTTAAGCCCGATGGGGATGTCGTTTGTAACCAAAGTGGCTCCTCCCAAATACAAAGGGATGATGATGGGCGGCTGGTTCACGGCTACGGCTATCGGCAACTACCTGACAAGTTACATCGCCAAGATTTGGGGTTCAGGGATGGAATTGTGGCAAGTGTGGGGCGTGTTAATCGTCATCTGCCTGCTCTCAGCAACATTCATCTTTGCCATAATGAAACGCTTGGAAAAAGTGGCGAAATAATTTATAATGGAAAAAATTCGTCATTTTTGATGTTATAATGGAAAAAATTCGTACTTTCGCGCCCGAAAGAGGATTTATAATGGAAAAAATTTGTGTTTTTTGTCG
>BNTT01000039.1 GCA_025996815.1 Bacteroidia bacterium | reverse complement strand
CCTGCAAAATGTCGTGTTACCACATTTTTTGCACTGGTAGCCATCTTCCCACTTGATGGCAGACAAGTATTGATAACAATCTGTATCTGTTTGAAACTGCCTGTAAAAATTGATTGAGTTCACTCCCATAAATTTTATCCTTTCTTCCATGCTACAAAGGTAGCAAATTATTGGGGCGACCTAAACGCCTATACCAAAAATCATTTTAATAAAGATTATTATGCACTATTTTATGTCAAGAAAATTTAGTTTTGCACTTATTGTGCTGGGTTCGTTAACGCTCTTTTCGTCGTGCGGCGAAGACGATGACCCCATAGGTGAAGAAGATGACCCCATAGGTGAAGAAATTCGCCGAAATCAGAATGTCAACGACTGGATATTGGAGAACATGGACGAGTGGTATTTGTGGAACGACAAACTGCCGGTCAAAACCAATAAAAACCTTGACCCGAAGAACTATTTTGAGTCCTTGCTTTACAGAGCGAGCGACCGTTTTTCGGGGATTCAAGAAAATTTCACTGAATTATTAGAGTCGCTTTCCGGCGTACAATTGGAGGCGGGGTATGATTTCACTGGGGGAGGATGGGACGAAAACTCGATGGCAGGGCTGATTACCTATGTAAAGCCCAATTCTCCCGCATCGCAAGCCGGATTGAAACGAGGCGATTTTTTCCTCACTATCAACGGTGCTCGACTGCCAAGGAACAATGATGAAGTTTTGCGGAATTTGCAGAATGCACTTTATGCTAATCATACCTTGGAAATTATTGAGGGAAATTCCATCAGAGAAGTACCCCTCTCAGTCGTTAAATACGAAGAAAATCCGATTTTTTTGGATACCGTTTACGAAATAAGCAACAAAAAAATCGGGTATCTGATATACAATTTTTTCGCCCAGGATAACGGCGACAACAGCCTCGCTTATGTAAAAGAATTGAATCAGGTGTTTGGTAAACTTCAAGAACAAAGCATTAACGAATTGATTCTTGATTTGCGCTACAACAGTGGTGGTGCGATGTCCACTTCGGTCGCACTTGCCAGCATGATTGCTAATCGGCCATCTTCCGACTTGTTTGCAAAGGAAGAATATAATTCTCTCCTTGACAGTTATTTGCGGGAGGTAGGAGGTGCAAATTATAACAAAACATTTTTTCAAGACCAAATAGAAAAATACGATATGAAAGGGACTGTTTTGGAACGTGTCGCCATTAATAAACTGACAGGGCTTAATCGCATCTATGTTCTCACTTCCTCCAATAGAACGGCATCAGCAAGCGAATTGATAATCAACGGATTAAAACCCTATATGGATGTCGTTCTCATTGGAACGACTACCGTCGGCAAAAATGTAGGCTCAGTCATACTTTATGAGAGAGACCCCCAAAAGCAAAAAAACAATACGTGGGGTATGCTGCCCATAGTTTTTAAAATTATGAATGCAGCTAACTCATCCGACTATGGCAATGGTTTTTTACCTGACGTAGAAGTGGATGAATATCAAGAACTTCCACTATTTCCACTATTTCCTTTAGGCGATACCGAAGAAGTAATGTTACGAACGGCTCTCACTCACATCGGAGTACGTGCCGAAAAGAATAATCTCAGAGCCGAAAAAACAGCACCATTCTCGTTTCGTCCTGTGATTTCAAGCATCGACCTCACTCCGGCACGCAAGAATGTTGTTTTAGATTAAGGTCGTCCTGTGATTTATTTTTCTGTAAAATAATTTACCAACAGGTGTAAAATAACTTTACACCTGTTCAATCTTTCGTTTTTGTAATCATCCGAATATCAATGGCTTATGACTTTGGCACGAATTTAGCATTTAATTGAGTAGAACAAAGAAATTAAATGCAAAATGAAACACAATTGGATGATATTGGCAGTATTTTTTTCGCAAATGGTTGGTGCGCAAATGGTTGTTGCGCAGGAAAAAGCACTCACTTTGGACGAATGTATTCAATATGCTATCGCGCACAATCCGCAGCGGACTCGGCAGGAGGCGCAGAATGCCATTTATAAACTCGACCGGCTGGAAGCGATTGGCGGGTTTTTGCCGTCCGTGGGCGCGGGAACGAATGTGCGGATGAGTTTTGGGCGGCATACGGATGAAGAAACGAATGCCTACGTCAGTGATAATACTTTCAGCAATGCCTACGAAATTTATGCTTCTATGACTTTGTTCGATGGCTTGTCGCAAGTGTATCGGGCAAAAATGGCGAAAATCAACCGTCTGAAAGGCAACGAAGACTTGCAGGAACTCAAAGACAAAATTGCTTTCGAGGTGATGGAAATCTTTTTCAACGTGCTTTATTATAAGGGAACGGTGGAATTGGCGCAGCAACAATTGGAAGAAAGCGTCGGTAATCTGAAAAAATTTCAACGGATGGAAGAATTGGGCATCAAATCCATTCCCGATTTGACTGAAATTCAAGCCAAGGAAGCGGAAGACCGTTTTTTATTGACCAAACAAACCAATCTTTACAATTTGGAAATCATCAAGTTAAAAGAAAAAATGAATTGGGCGGTAGAGGAAGATTTGCGCATCGCCGATTATGATAAAACGGTGTTGGCAAGCAAAGAATCGGAAAGTGCGTTTGACGTTTTTCAACAGGCATTATCGACTTTGCCCAAAGTGTTGTCTGCCGATAAGTCATTGTCTGCCAACGAGATGCAATACAAAATTGCCCGTGGACGTTTGTTTCCGACTTTGTCGGCGAGCGCAGGAATTTCTACCGGATTTTCGCGGTTGATGGACAGGGGCACTTACCTCTCGTTTTCGGAACAGTTGAAAGCCCGCGAAGGGAGTTATGTGGGGCTGTCGCTGTCTATTCCGCTTTTCGACGGCTTTTCCCGGTCGTCGGAAATGAAAAAAAGCAAGCAGCGATTGGTGATTGCCAAAAGTGAGCACGAGGCAACGCTCCGCCAAGTGTATCGCGAAATCGAACAGGCGGTGGTCGATGTCAACGGTTTGTCGGACGAATATGCTCACGCGCAGAAGCGTACCACGGCGATGGTTAGTGCACATCGAATGAACCAGCGGAAATACGAAGAGGGTTTGATAGATGCCATCGTCCTGTCCACAAGTTCTAATCGCCTGTTGCAGTCGCGCATCGAAGAACTGCACACGAATTTAAGTTATCAGTTGAAACACAAATTATTACAACGTTTTAAGGGAGTTATGAATTATGAATTATGAGTTATTATCAACTCAACTCATAACTTATAACTCATAATTCATAACTATTTATCATGGACATAATTTTAGAAAAGAAAAAAGGTTTACAGAAAAAACATCTGCCGTACGTCATTGGCGGCGTTGTTTTGGTGATTGCATTGGTGTGGTTGATTTTTGGCAATCACAGTTCCAAATTCAATGTAGAGAAAAGCAAAGTGATGGTGCAGGACGCTGCTAAGGGCGAATTTAACGATTACATTCGTGTCAACGGGCAGGTGCAGCCGATTAACACCATCCAGTTGAGCGCGGTTGAGGGCGGAATGGTTGCCGAGAAAGTGGTGGAAGAAGGTTCGATGGTGCATCGCGGCGAAGTTATTGTGCGCTTGACTAATCCGATGTTGAGTTTGAATATCCTCGACAGCGAGGCGCAATTGGCTGAAAAACAGAACTTTTTGCGCAACACGCAAGTGACGATGGAACAGGAACGCCTCAATCTTCGCAAGGAAAAACTGCAATTGGATTTGGATATTGAACGCAAAAAACGGAAATATGCGCAATACACGAATTTGTATAACGAGAAACTGATTTCTCGGGAAGAATATTTGCAGGCAAAAGAGGATTATGAATTTGCAGTGAAAGGCTCGGAATTGGTGATCGAACGCCAAAGGCAGGATTCCATTTTCCGCGGCATACAGGTGGAACAGATGGAAGAAAGTTTGAATAATATCCGCCGAAATCTGATTTTGGTGCGTCTGCGGGTCGATAATCTGGATGTGAAATCGCCGGTGGACGGGCAGTTGGGATTGCTGGATGTCGAAATTGGGCAGTCGGTGGGGAGCGGCAGCCGCATCGGTCAAATCAGCGTGCTGTCGGACTACAAGATTGAAGCCCTGATTGACGAGCATTATATCGACCGCGTGAAAAACGGCTTGGCGGCAACCTTCGAGCGTCAGGATAAAACCTACAACCTCACCGTCCGCAAAGTATATCCCGAAGTGCGCACCAAACAATTCAAGACCGATTTCACATTTGAAGGCGAACGCCCCGACAACATTCGCGCCGGACAAACCTATTACATCAATCTGCAATTGGGACAACCGGTGGAGGCGGTGCTGATTCCACGCGGCGCATTTTATCAAAGCACCGGCGGACAATGGATATTTGCAGTAACGCCGGATGGCAAAAAAGCCGTTCGCCGCAACATCCGCATCGGGCGGCAAAATCCGCTGCATTATGAAGTGCTGGAAGGTCTGGAGCCGGGCGACAAAGTGATTACTTCGAGCTATGATAATTACGGCGATGCGGAAGAGTTGATTCTGAAATGAAAACTTTAAATAACAAATATAGTATGATAAAGAATTTTTTATTCGTTTTGAGCCACTTCAAAACATCGAGCGTCCTGAATATTTTGGGACTGTCTGCGGCATTCGCCGTGTTTTCCATCACGACGATACAGTGTTATTACGATTTCAGTTTCGACCGGAATTTCAAGCATTCCGATGAAATCTATCAGTTCAGCCACTTTCGTCAAGGGAATGACAGGCAAATGCTCAACATCAGTATTCCGCTTGCTCAACTCATTGTCGGTCAATATCCGGAAGTAAAAGCCGGTTGTGTTCTAAGCCGAGGCTGGCAAGCCGATTTCAAACTTCAGGTTGAGTCGGATGATTCTTTTTCGTTTACTATGGTAAGAACCGATGAAGGATTTCTCGAAGTTTTTACCCCGAAAATTCTTTCCGGCGATGCGAAAACGGCTTTTTCCGAAAAGAACAACGTATTGTTGACAGACGATGTGGCAAAAATTCTTTTCGGAGAAGCAGACCCCTTGGGACAAGTTATTTGGCAAGACAGTCTACCCTATACCGTTGTTGCCGTATGCGAGCAATTTCCGGAAAACTGCTCGCTGAGCAACGGTATTTATACAACGCTATTAGGGGAATACGATCACGACAAAATGACTTGGTATAATCGTCTGGGATTTTTCCGCGTTCATCCGGATGATATTTCGGCTTTTCAGGAAAAACTGAATCAGCCGGAATTATTGGAGAAAGCCCACTTGGCACGTGCAGAATTAGTCCCTTTAACGGAAAAATATTTCGGCAGAAATTTGCCGGCGTACAACGCAGAGGGAAATTTGACCGCTACTTTATCGTTTATGGCAATAGGTATCATTATCTTAGTGATTGCTTTTATCAATTTCATGAATTTTTCCATTGCCATGATTCCTTCCCGCGTTCGGGGAATGAACATCCGGAAAATAATGGGAGCCACTCCGAAGCGGTTGCAATTTCTGACGGCTTCGGAAGCACCCTGTTTTGCAATCCTTTCGTTTGGAATGGCTTTATTTCTGGTCGTTTTGTTTCAACGCTCTCAATTGACCGCGTTTTTTCCGGCGGATTTATCGCCCGAAAAAAATGTTAAATTATTGGCAGTCATCGCTCTTACGGGAATTGCCGTGAGCATCCTGTTCGGGCTTTATCCTGCCCGGCGGGTTACCTCCTTTCAACCGGCAATGGCGCTGAGCGGTTCGTTTTCGCAGTCGAAACAAAGTGCTTTTCTGCGCAACGTATTGATTACCATCCAATTTTTTGCCGCCATCAGTTTAATCATCATTGCCGGTTTTATTAAAATCCAACGCGATTATATGACTAATTATTCGTGGGGCTTTCAGAAGGAAAACATTGTTTATCTGTCTGTCGAATCAGACGATTTGGCGAATCTTTTTGAAAACGAAATCGGGAAAAACCCTGCCATATCGGGTTGCACGGTTTCACCCAGTCTTCCGGGACAGATTGGTCTAAGTATTGGATTGCACATAGAAGAAGAAAAAACGGCATGGGCAACTACTTGGATGGTAAGACACGACTTTTTGGATTTCTTCGGCATCCGGGTAATCGAAGGGCGCGACTATATACCGGACGATGACGGAAAACAGCGCATGATATGCAACCGGGCATTTTTAAAGGAATCTGGCTACACGAATATTGTAGAGACAAAAGTACTTAATGACAGAGGTTTTGAATTTGTCGGTGTCATCCAAGACATTCATTTTGAAAGCTTACGTTCCACGATACGTCCCTTATGTTTTGTGACTCAGTTAGCTAATTGGCAAAGCAAGTATTTCTTTATCAAGATTTCGGGCGAAAATACCTTGCAAACCCTTGATTTTATCAATAATACGTGGGAAAATCTTTCCGGCGAACCCGCAGATTTGCATTTCTTAGACGAAACGATTGACGGTCTGTATCAATCGGAAAGCAACCTCGCCCGACTGATTTCCATTTTCGGCTTAATCGCCGTCATCATCGCCGTGATGGGCGTTTACGGATTGATTGTTTTCAATGCCAAATACAAGCAAAAGGAAATTGCCATCCGCAAAGTCAACGGCTCCACAATAAAAGAAATCATGCTGATGCTGAACAAAAACGTATTGCTGCAATTGGGCATTGCGTTCGCGGCGGCAGTTCCGGCAGCCTATTACATCGTAAACAAATGGCTCGAAAATTTCGCATACAAAACGCCGATGCACTGGTGGGTATTTCTCCTCGGCGGCTTCATCATCTTGCTGATTACGCTGCTCACGGTGAGCGCGCAGAGTTACAAGGCAGCGCGGGCAAACCCCACTAAAGCTATAAATAGTTAGGAATTAGGAAGTTAGGAACTGATAATTCCTAACTAACAATTATAAAAAGGTTACACGCTTTTTTATTAAGAGTAAATAAAAATAAAATAATAGATATTATGTTCAATAACAAAATGATTTTTAGTCTTTTAAAGAAAAGTAAATCCTTGCGGATAGTAAATTTGATTGGATTGTCCGTGATTTTTGCCTGTGTGGTAGTGTCTTATGCTTATGTTAAGAAGGAACTGAGCTACGACCGTTTTAATGAAAATGCAGACAGAATCGTGCGATTCTCTGTCGGTTATGAGAATGAGCCGGTGGATGGGCGCAATCGTGGATTTTCATCGGAGAGTCAGGTGATGCGCGAAACGCCTGAAATAGAAAGTGCCGTCCTTTTTGCTAAAATCAACACCGGTGTTTTGAAATACCGGGAAAAATCGACCGTTGTCAATGATTTTCTTGTCGCAAGTTCCAATTTCTTTGACGTGTTTTCGTATAAATTGCTTCAAGGAGATGCAGACAAGGTTTTGGATGCTCCGGAAAAGGCGGTGGTCAGCGAACGGTTTGCCCGGCAACTGTTTGGCAACGAATCGCCGTTGGGGAAAGAAATCCGGATAGAAGCACGGCGGTTCAGTGACAAAACACTGTTTATAAGCGGTGTGTTTGCAGATTTCCCCGAAACATCCCATTTTCATACCGATTTGATTGTTCATCGCCCTGTTTCGGAAACCGACTGGCCCTACGTTTATTTGTTATTGGCGAAAGGGGCTGACATTAAACGTCTTGCGCAAAATATGGTTGGAAAACTGACGGAATGGGATAAACAAAATGACCGGAAGGCGATTCCTCATTTGCTTCCGCTTACCGATATTCATCTCCACAGCCGCATACAACGCGAATTGGAGCCTAACGGCAATATTTATTATATCTACCTGATTGCGGGTGCGAATGCGCTTTTGTTGCTGATTGTGCTGTTTAATCTCTGGTTGAATGCCGGTTTAATATTTTCGTCTAACCGCAAATATTATCAATTGTTGCGATTGAATGGAGCGTCTTCGTCGGTTGTTTTGAAAGACGAATCCGTTGTGGCATTGTTGTTGGGCGGAATATCCATTGTTGCGGGTGGTCTTGCCGCCTATTTTTTATTGCCCTGTTTGCGCTTGTCTGTTACATTGTTTGCCGGTGCTGAAATAGGAATTATCGCCGGATTATTTTTGTTTTCGGTTTGGTTTACGTCCTTTTTGCCGGTGTTTACAAGCCTGTCTTACACCCTGTTTCTGAACGATGGGAACGATTTTCGCGCCTTGCATTTCTCCCTGTCGAAAGTAAAATATCTGCTGATTGCGCAGTATGTCATTGTGATGTTTGTGGTGATTGTCGGTTTTGGAATCAGCAAACAGGTGGGTTTGATAAAGACATCGCAGGTGGGCGGACGTGAAAATACGATTCTGGTGATGAAAGAACAACCCGACCAAGTGAAGCAACGTTATGATTTACTGAAAACCGAATTGCTGAAATATCCCGAAATCGACGGCGTAACATCAGCCATGCAATTGCCCGGTTCTGCGATTCGCGATGCGTTGGGCGTATGGAAAGAAGGCGAAGAACAAACGGATGCGCAATTCATTCCGGAGTTATTGGTCGGAAACGGTTTTTTTGAATTTTTCCGCATAATGCCTGTTGCCGGTGCTTGTTTTCAGTCCAATACATTGACCTACAAAGAGGAAGAAAGCCTGCTTTACGATTTTTTAGATGGCAAATCGCTGCCCAAAAAACGTTCGGAAGAATACATCATCAACCGGAAAGCGATGAATTTGCTGGGATTTCAATCGCCGGAAGAGGCGGTTGGTAAACAGCTGTTTATTACTCAAGGGACAGTGGATTATATCAACGAAGGGATAATCTGCGGCGTAACAGACAATTTCACTTATACCACGATTTACGAGGAAGCGATTCCGCTTATTATCCTGCAACGCAATATGTTCCAACACTGCATCCTGGTTCGCCTCGACCCGAACGACACCGGTCGCGCCTTAGCGACTTTCAACCGGGTATGGAGCGAAGTAAATCCCGACTATCCTGCTGATTATACTTTTCTGCAAGATGTTTACGGACAAGTTTATCGTAACGAATGGAATGCCGAATCGCTGGTACGGCTGTTTTCTTTGCTGGGTTTGATTATCGCCAATCTGGGTTTAATTGTTGTTATGGCGTTCATTATCAAGCGAAAGACAAAGGAAATCGGCATACGAAAAATCAACGGTGCTTCTTTTTGGACGATTGTCCGGATGTTGAACAGCCGGTTTATTGCCTGGATAGGGATTGCATTCCTGATTGCCGTTCCGGGAGCCTGTTTTGTGATGAGTCGCTGGCTCGAAAACTTTGCCCATAAAACCGCTTTGGAGTGGTGGATATTTGTTTTTGCCGGCATATTCGTATTGCTAATCTCAATTGTTGCCGTTTCGTGGCAAAGTTGGAGAGCGGCAACCGCTAATCCGGCGGAGGCGTTGAAAAGTGAATGAAACAGAGTAAAAAACTAAAAATTAAAAATAATAATTTAAAAAATAAAAGTTATGTTAAAAATTGAAAATTTAAAGAAAGTATTCCGCACGGAAGAAGTGGAAACAGTGGCGTTGAACAACGTATCGTTGGCAGTGAAAGAGGGCGAATTTATCGCCATTATGGGACCTTCGGGCTGTGGCAAATCCACCCTGTTGAACATCCTCGGTTTGTTGGACAATCCAACCTCCGGAAAGTATTATCTTGCCGGAAATGAGGTCGGGCATCTGAAAGAAAAGGAACGCACGCAAACCCGCAAGGGAAACATCGGTTTCGTGTTCCAAAGTTTCAACCTGATTGAGGAAATGAATGTCTTTGAAAACGTGGAACTGCCGCTGGTGTACATGAAAGTGAGCAAAGCGGAGCGCAAAAAGCGCGTGGAAGAAGCCTTGCACCGGATGAATATCAGCCATCGCGCCCAACATTTCCCGAATCAACTTTCGGGCGGTCAGCAACAGCGTGTCGCCATCGCCCGCGCCGTGGTCGCCAATCCCAAACTGATTCTCGCCGATGAGCCGACCGGTAATCTCGACTCCAAGAACGGCAAAGACGTGATGGATTTGCTGACGGAACTGAACAAAGAAGGCACCACCATCGTGATGGTAACGCACTCACAACACGATGCGGCGTTTTCGCACCGGATTATTAGTTTATTCGACGGAGAAATTGTGACGGAAGTGGAGAGCAAAATGTAATCACTAATACAACAACAATTATGAACGATTTATTCAACCTCCGCACTTTTTTTAAGTTTCTGGGGAAAAACAAGGCATATACGTTTATCGACCTGTTCGGCTTAGCCGTTTCGCTGATGTTCGTGATTCTGATTGCGGTTTATACCGTGCAGGAATTATCAACGGATAGGTTTCACGAAAAGGGCGACCGCATTTATGCTTTGGGCAATCAAAATGATTTGGAAAATGCCTACCGGATAGCCGACCATATTCAGGAACGGTATCCGGAAATAGAAAAAGTTTGTCCGGTAATACCTTGGCGACACAACGCTACGATTTCAATAGCGGATGCCAAACTGAATGCTCAACTCTTGTTTAGCGATTCAACCTTTTTCAATTTTTTCAGTTTCAAACTGTATGAGGCAAATTCCAATCAAGTCTTGTCTGCCCGAAATTATGCGGTTATCTCCAAGACTTTTGCCCGCAAGATTTTTGGGGACAAAGACCCGTTGGGACAAGCGATTACTCTGAATGACAGCGTCATTGTTACGGTCAATGGCATTATGGACGACATCAAAAATTCCACCATTCCCTATTGCGATATATTAGTCAGAATTGACAATATTAAATATTTCAATTGGACTATGGACAGCGAATCTTTTGATAATGCCGGCGATGCTTATATTTTTCTGATGGAAAAAGAAGGCGCAAATGTGCAGGCAAAAGCCGACGATATGCTCGCCTATTTCAAGGAAATCTATTGGATATATAAAAGAGAGATACGCACTGCCGTAACGTTTACCCCACTGAAAGAGACTTATTTTTCAGACATAAGAGGGGGCGAGTTACAGCACGGCGATTGGAAGTTTGTGATGATACTGATGTCGGTCGGACTGTTGATACTGCTGTTTGCTGTTATCAATTACATCAACTTGACAGCGGCGCAAGCCGGATTCAGGGCAAAAGAGATGGCTGTTCGCCGATTGTTAGGCTCTTCACAACGGGAAGTGTTTGCCCGTCTGATATTGGAATCAACGCTTTTATGTTTGATTGCTTTTCTGCTGGCGTTGTTGCTGGCGGTGCCTTGTGTGCCGTATGCGAATACACTTCTTGAAACGAAATTATATCTTGCCGATGCCATAACTCCCTCCGGCATCTTGATTTCGCTTGGAAGTATCGTGATTTTAGGTGCCATTTCGGGCTGGTTGCCTGCGGCGATTATTTCCAAAGTGCAGCCGATAGAGATTACCAAAGGAAGTTTCGGTCGAAGAAACAAAATGGTGTTCAGTCGCTTTTTTATCATTTTCCAAAATATCATCACGGTAATGCTGCTGGTGGCATCCATCACGATGACGGCGCAAACCCAACATCTGATTCACGCACCGCTGGGATATAACACCGTCAATATATTGGATTTATGGGCTTGGAATTTTGAAAGCAGAGAACAACGAGCCACTTTTGTGAACGAAACCAAGCAATTGGCTTCCGTGAAACAGGTGGCACTTGCGCAGGGCACACCTTTTAATAGAGGCAATAACAACACGATGGTATTATCGAATGGAAAAAATGTATCCTTTCAAATTTTAATCGGCGACAGTGCCTATTTTGATATGCTCGGCTTGCAAATACTGCGGGAAAATCATTCGAGCGTGGCAAATAGCCGTTACCTCAGCCAACAGGCTTTAAAGGAAACCGAACTGTCCGAAGATGCTCCGGCAGTGAAATTTGAAGGCGGCGGTGAAATTCCCATTGCAGGCATTATCAAAGATATTCAATTGGGCAATATCACGCACAGTTTGTCGCCCGTCCAGTTTGGTTACAGCACATTTGAAGGCGAGTATGATTATCCATGGAATGTATTGGTTGAAGTACAGGGCGACCCCATGGCTGCATACAATCAAGTAAAAGCAGTGTACGAGCGGATTACAGAATTAGATTTTAGCGGGAAATTTATCGACCAACAAGTGGCAGAATCCTTTGCGGCGCAAAAAAGAATTTCCACTATCGTCATCATTTTCACGATAATAGCCATTCTGATTTCCCTGCTGGGATTGATTGCCATGTCCACCTATTTCGTGAGGCAGCGCACCAAAGAAATTGCCATCCGCAAAGTACACGGTGCGGAAAATTTCAAAGTATTGTCCGAACTGGTACAGGTCTTCTTGACCTACGTCCTGATTGCGTTTGTGATAGCAGTGCCCATCATTTGGTACATCATGCGGCAATGGTTAGACGATTATGCCTATCGAATCAGTCTTAGCCCGTGGATATTCATCGCCGCCGGACTGTTCTGCTTTTTGGTGGCGTTCATTTCCGTGTATTGGCAAAGCCGCATCGCTACGAATGCTAATCCGGCGAAGTCGTTGAATAGTTGATGTTTGTCATCCCCTGAAAGCGGGAAATCAGCACTTGCGCACTGTCGGAGCCAATCACCATACAGGCGGTGGCTACGGCATCGGCGGTGAGGCAGTCGGGATAGAAGATGGACACGCTCAGGAGGTCGGTCTGCGCGGGGTAGCCCGTCAGCGGATTGATGGTGTGAGCCACCTTTTTGCCGTCGCGGACGTAATAGTTGCGGTAGTTGCCCGAAGTGGCAATCGACGTGTTGTGGAGGCTCACGACCTCCATTTGCTCCTGCGTGGTGCCCGTGGTGTCGTCGGGCGGCTTGGAAATTCCGATGCGCCACTCATCGCCTTTGGGATTGACACCGTGTGCGCGCACCTCGCCGCCTATTTCGACCACATAATCGGCAATGCCTTGACTTTCAAGCAGTTCGGCAATCAAATCGACGGCATATCCCTTGGCGAGCGACGAGGCATTGAGTTGCACGCGCGGGTCGGCTTTCACCACGCGGCGACCGTCTAACCGCACTTTCCGGTAGCCCACAAACGCCCGGATGCTGTCGATGGCGTGCACAGTAGGCTCGCCCAAATGGTCGGTGCCAAACCCCCAGAGGCTAATCAGCGGCGCACAAGTGATGTCGTAAGCCCCGCCGGTGAGCGCAGAAATCTCCTGCGCCTTGTTAAAAACAGTAATAAACCAATCGTCCACCTCCACCGGCTCGTTGTGATTGACCTTGTATATAATCGACTGCGGATTAAACGGGTTGAGCGACAGGTCGAAACTGTCTAACCGCGCATAAATCTCCTCGCCCAAATCCCTGTGGTAGAGGTATTTGATGTGTGCCGTTGTATGAAAAATCGCGCCTTCGGTGAGGTAATACCGCTCAGGGGTGCTGCAAGATGCGAGCAGGACGAGCAGGGCAAGATATAAGCGTGTTTTGTTCATCTTACAGACTAATCGGGCGATTGGCGTAGAAATCCAAAATTTTGGTGCGGAAGACGTATTCGTATTTTGTTTGGACGCAGTCCACTTGGGTTTGCTTCCATTTGGTTTTTGCTTCGTTGAACTCGAAAATGGATATTTTCCCTGTTTCGTAGCGTTCGGTGGCACCGCGATACGACTCCTCTGTTGCCCTCATTGCCACTTCGGATGCCTTGTATTTTTCGACGGCTGCCAGCGCATTTTGGTAGGCTGTTTGAATTTCTTTGTAGAGCGTCTTTTTTGCATTGTCCAGCGCAAATTGTTGGCTCTCAACATTGATACGGGCTTTTTTGATTTGATTATGGGTGGCGAAACGGTTGAATATTGGGATTTGCAGACTTAGACCAACGTATTCGTTCAACCTGTTTTTTAGTTGCTCGGCAATAGGCACGTTCTTCACTCCGTCAAAAGTGTAAAAATAGCTCGTGGAAACGCCCATATCCAAACCCAGAGTGGGTAAATTCGCCGATTGTGCAATACTTATCGCTTTTTCGGCACTCTGCAACCGAAATTCCTGCTCTTTGATAACCGGCTTGATGCCCACCGCCTCGCCGTAGAGCATCGAGGGGGGTGTCAATGCCTCGCTTTGCACGGTTATTTGCACGGCATTGGGAGCAGCCACATCAAAATCGGGCGTGAAATCGAGTTCCAAAAATTGCGCCAAATTCAGCAAAGCCAAATTGAGGTTGTTTCTTGCTTCCACCACGGCGACCTGGTCTTTCGACACTTGTGCCTGAACGTCAGACAGTTCCGCCCGTGCCACCTTGCCCGCATTGACCATCAATTCGGTTTTTTCTGCCTGATTTTTACTTAAAAAAAGTTGCTCCTCGTTGATTTTCAACGTTTCTTTGGAAAAAAGCACCTGCAAAAACTGTCCGGTCACGTTGATTGCCAAATCCTCTTTGGCTTTATTCAGATTTTCGTAAGCCGCCTCCACGTCCAATTTGTCGCGTGCAACTTCGTTCGAGATGCGGAAACCGGTGAAAATCGGCATAGACGCGCCAAGAGAGGCACTTGTATTGGATGTTGTTTGCGTAGTAATTCGCGGAGTAGCACTGCCATCGTCAATTTGCGCGCGACCCATACTCACATTGTCGCCGATACTCGCGTTGAGGTTGGGCAAACGGCTCATCCGCGACGTGTGCAAATCCACTTCGGCGGTTTCTATCTGCAACTCCCGCTGCTTAATGTCGATATTAAAATCCTGCGCCTGCTTGATACATTCCTCCAAAGTCCACACCTTTTGAGCCGGCGATGCGATTGGAAACAGCAGACAAAAGGCTACAGCCATCGGTTTGAGGGGATTGCGGGTCAAGCCCGCAATGACGTTAATGACGTTAATGATGCTAATGACGTTAGTGATGTGTTTCATTTGCTCTCCTCCTTCTTCTTTTTAGGGTCGATGGCACTGCCTCTCAACTGTTCTTGGAGGGTGATTCCGCCTGTTACTTCGATATTGATGCCGTCGGACAACCCCACCGTAATGGGCTGACGTTCAAACTCTTGCTTCGGCTCTTCCCGTGTCAGGACATACACAAATGCCGAGTCGTTGCTAAACTCCACCGAACTTTCGGGGACGGTCAATACGTCCGTGGCACTTGCCAGAACGATTTCCGCATTGGCACTGTAGCCCGAGCGAATAAACGATGAGTTGGCACCATTCACGGCGGCTTTAATCTCAAACAGCACGGCACCGCTCGATTCGGTACCTTTGGGCGAGATATATTCCAAATCGGCATCGAATTTTTCATTGGCGATGGCACCGATAGTGAGCACCAGAGGCATCCCTTCCTCCACTTTGCCCACCTCCGTTTCGTCGAGATTGCCACGAAAAATCAGGTCGGTCATATTGGCGATGGAGGCAATCGTTGTGCCGTCGTTAAACGTGTTGGCTTGAATCACGGAGTTGCCCTCCTTGATGGGCACGTCGAGTATCATCCCAGCGATGGTGGCACGTATCTGCGTGTTGCTCAAACTGGCGTATTTCTTCGACACACCGTTTTTAACAATGTCCAAAGCATCCTGAGCGTTGATTTTTTCTTCCTGTGCTTTTTGATACTCCGTTTCGGTGCGGTCAAATTCCTCCTGCGAGATTACATTGGCGTTGAACAGTTGGAGTTGGCGGTCGTATTCCGTTTCCACCTGTTTGAGCGTGAGAGAGGCGATATGCACGCGCGATTCGGCGGAGTTGAGTTGCCCCATTTCCGGAATCACCTTGACAACGGCAATCACTTCGCCCACCTCAATCATCTGCCCCGCCTCCTTCAAGATGCTCGAAACAATACCCGAAATCTGCGGCTTGATAAGAATCTCATCGCGAGGCTCCACCTTGCCGGTAGCAATCGTCTTATTCACAATCGTCCCCACCTTCGGCGACACAATCTCATACACCACGACCACCGGCTGCGACTTCTTCCAAAGAAACCAAAAAGTGGACAGAACAATCGCGCCAATCAACCCAAACAGCACATACTTACCAATCTGCTTCATACATTATATTTAATAGAAATTTCCACGCTGCAAAGGTACAATAAATTTTTCAAACAAAAAAGCCCTGATTTTCCAACTCATTTATAGTTCAAGTCAATTGACGAGTTGCACTTGGCTTAGATTCTCTGCAAAATGGCGAACATTTTCCTGTATCCGGTGTGTGGTGTTTGGTTTCGGACGATGAAGTCCGCCGGAATAATAGTCAAGAAATGCACAAACATCATATTGAATATCAAATTCAAAATCAGGCACTTCTTTCCCTTTTTTAGGCATTATCTCTTTGGCTTCTTCGTAGGAAATATAAAAATCTTTAATAGCATCGCGCGCGGTATTTCCATATCCCAACAAACCAAATCCATTGTCAAAAGCTTCACAATCCATATAAGCACTAAACTTATTGTCTGAGCCTTTTTCTACAATCACTTTTACTTTCTGTTTCATATTCTTTTTGTTTTAAAACTTAACTCCGGATAGTTTAGAAATGTTTTGCAGCGTTCCGGTAGGTATCTCTTGCGATGGGTGGCGCGGAACAGGAAAATGTAAATCCGTTATCGGACTATACCACCATCCGTGTCGTGAACCTTGCTCATCAAGAAAACAACCGTTTTTTATCAATCTGCGTAAGACCTCACTTCCTCTCATTTCAACTACTTAATCATACCAATTAATTTCACCACAAAAGTAACCATTTTTCTATCAGCCACCTAATAAAAATGCACTCATTTCACGAAGTTTATAAATTTTTAACATTTCCGACATATATTTTCCTGTAAACAACAAAAAAACTTGCTCATTAGTAGCGAACAAATCTATTCGTTACTAATGAACAAGTCTATGTGGTCTGCCAATTCGTTAATTCATCGCACTAATTTCATATTCATAGCTGTATGAATCGCTTAGCAAGCGGTAGGGGTCGTGCGGCAACCGCCCCCAACTGTCGTCCCCGCCAAGTCCGCGTTGCAGCAAATCGACGTTCAGATACACCTCTTTTCGCGGTGTCACATCGCTGGGATGCGTGTTTTTCTTCCACGTGCCGAAGTCCAAATCTTCTGCCGGATTGTGGGCAACTTTCACGCTTAGCGGTTGTGTACCTGTGATTTTGATGCCTGCGCCGTCGCTATTGGTGAGCGTCAGCCAGCGGACATCGGTGTGATTGCCGTTTTCCTGCGGGCGAATGTAGTCGAAACTTTGTTCGGCAACCGTGCTTTTGTAGATGCCAACGAAAGATGACGTGTTTCTGTCCGAGTAGTTTTCCCAAGGTCCTCTGCCGTAGTATTCAAAATTGTCAAATTCGGACGGCAATACCAACTGCGTGCCGAAGCGCGACAGTTCGGGCAAGCCTTTTTTGCCGGCTTTCCACGAAATATTTACTTTCACAGAGCCATCGCCCGCAACGGTGTAGCGTACTGTGTAGGGGCTTGCCACGTCGTTTAAAGTATATTCTGCCGTGACAACGATGCCTGCTTCTGTTTTGCTGACCGCAAAATTGTTCAGCGTTTTGTTGCGTCCTGCCTGTTTCCAAACATTGGCTATGGCGGGATAGTTGTTGCCGTAATCGTTGTCGGTGGGTGCGCGCCAGAAATCGGGCTGCGGACCGGATGCCAGGAGGCGGTTTTTGCCGTAGGCATAGCCGTCCAATGCGCCGTTGCGCTTGTTGAAATAGATTGTTACCTCTCCGGCTTTCAATATCACCGCTCTGTCATCTTCTTTCTCGACTTCGACCGTGCCGGTGGCTGATTTTTCAGTAAAATAGTTGTTCGCCGATAGCGCAAACTGTTCGCGGGCGATTTCGTGACCGGCGGGCACCATTTCCGTCTCCTGCTTGGTGCAGGCATAGATATTTAGGTAGTATTCCGTGCCTGCCATCTTTGTCAGCACCACGCGCGGCAGGGCGATGGTGGCATCCTTTTTTGTGCCGGCGGCTTGCGCGATATTCAGATTGCCTTCGGCGGCTTTTTCGCCGTTTTTCAGCAGTTCCCATTTGAAAGCGTAATTGCTCAAATCGTTGTACAGAAAGCGGTTTTCGATGGTGATGATGCCCTTCGACAGGTCTTTGGCGTGAAAGAGAATATCCTGATACACCTTTTTCACTTCATTCAATCCCGGATGCGGCTTGCGGTCGGGGGTAATCAGCCCGTTGGCGCAGAAATTTTGGTCGTGGGTGTATTGATAGCCGCCGATGTCGCCGCCATACGCCCAATAATCGCGTCCGCTGTCGTCGGTGGCAGCGATGCCCTGGTCAACCCAATCCCAGATAAATCCGCCCTGCATGTGCGGCGAGGTGGCGATGATGTCGAAATATTCCTGAAAATTGCCGCTACTGTTGCCCATCGCATGTGCGTATTCGCACATGATGAACGGACGGGTCACATCGGTGCGGGCAGCATAGCGTTTCATGTGGTCGATGCCCGGATACATGGGGCACACGATGTCGGTGTTCGCCGCCTCGCCCGCCTGTTCAAACTGCACGGGGCGGGAGGGGTCGCGCTGCTTGAGCCATTTGTATATCTCAGGAAAGACTTTGCCGTTGCTGCACTCGTTGCCCATACTCCAAATGATGACGGACGGGTGGTTTTTGTCGCGCTCCACGGCACGCACCACGCGGTCTTTGTGCGCCTCCGCCCATTCGGGGAAGTTGGCGACATTCTGCGGTCCGTAGCCCAATCCGTGCGATTCGATGTTGGCTTCGTCCACGAGGAAGATGCCGTATTCGTCGCAAAGTTTGTACCACAGCGTGCTCTCGGGGTAGTGGCTCGTGCGCACGGCGTTGATATTGTGCTGCTTCATCAGGGCAATGTCGCGGCGCATAGTGGCTTCGTCCTGCACGTGTCCGTTGGACGGATTGTGCTCGTGGATGTTCACGCCGCGCACCAAAATGGGTTTGCCATTGACCAGCAGTTGCGCGTTTTTGATTTCCACCTTGCGAAAGCCGACTTTGGAGGAAGTTACCTCAAGCGTTTTGCCGGCGGCATCTTTCAATGTTAATAGTAATGTGTATAAATATGGTGTTTCATTGCTCCACAGACGGGGTGAAGGAATTGTCTTTGCAAAATGGGTGTCATTTTTTGTTTCCGCATAAACGGTTTTACCCGCAGCATCCAACAATTTAACCTCTATTGTACAGACGTGGCGCGCCACGTCTCTACTAAGATAATTTTTCAGCGTCACATCCACCGAAAACAGCCCGTTTTTATACGAATTGTCAAGGTCGCCCTTCGCAAAATAATCCTGTATGCGAATTTGGTCGGTGCTGTAAAGATACACGCTACGGTCGAAGCCCGACAGTCGCCAAAAATCTTGGTCTTCCAAATACGAGCCATCGCTCCAGCGATAGCCTTCAATTGCCAGCGTGTTTTTGCCCTGCTTGATATACTTCGTGATGTCGAACTCGGCGGGGCTTTTCGTCACTTGGCTGTAGCCCACTTTTTCGCCGTTCACCCAGATGTACATTGCCGCCAAGCCGCTCTCAAAATGCAGATACACACGGCGACCGTCCCACGCCTTGGGAATGTCAAAATCGCGCACATAGCAGCCCACAGGGTTGTCGCTGTGGTCGATATAGGGCGGATTTGTGGGGTGCGGATAGTTGATGTTGGAATAAATGGGCGTACCAAACCCCTGCAATTCCCAATTGCCGGGCACCTTGATATTGTCCCACTTGCTCACATCGTAGCCCGCCTTGAAGAAGCCTTCGGGCTTGTCGGCAGGTCGTTTGTGCCAATTAAACTTCCACGTACCATCCAACGATTGGTAGTAGGGCGAGGCAGCGTAAACATCCGCAATCGCTTGCTGTTCAGTACTATACGGCAGGGCGGTGGCGCGAGCCGGCTCCTTGTTGATGCCGAAAATTTCGGGATTTTCCCATTCGGGAGTTTGCGCGTGGGCAGTTCCCAAACTAAGGAAAGCAAGCCCTGTAACTAACATTGTTCTTTTCATATTATTTCTGATAAACTCTTACATAATCAATTTCATATCTCAGCGGGAATGCCGCATCATCGGGTGTGCCGCCGTTTTGTCCGCCAATCGCCAAGTTCAGCAGGATGTAGTGCGGCTGCCGAAACGGGTTGGTGTGATTGCCGAGGGAGCCGTTTTGCGTGTCGCGCAGCAACGTTTCGTTCAGCAATTCGTCGTCCAGATAGAGGCGGATGGCTTCTTCGTTCCAATCCATTCGCCAGATATGGAATTTGCTCGCCCAATCGGGGTCTTTGTCCGTGAATTTCGAGAAAGGCACGGTCTGCGTGTTCCATTTGGCGCGCGAGGGTGTGTCTGTTCCCCAAGCCACATTCGCCAAAATGTGCGGGACATCCTTTATCCGATAGTATTCCATCATGTCAATTTCGCCGTTGGAGGGCCAGGGCATCTCGCGCCCAAGCGTCCAGATGGCGGGCCAGGAGCCGGAGGCTGTCGGGATTTTTGCGCGGACTTCAAATCGTCCGTATAAAAAGTCTTTCTTGCCCACCGTTTTAATGCTCGCCGCCGAATATTCGGCAAATTTACGATTTTTTTTCCAATCTTTGCTCTTTTTCTCGTAATTGAGATTTTTTATTTTCTCTTTCTTGCCTTCGATGACTAACACGCCGCCGTGGATATTCGCGTTGTCGGGTTGGTACCATTGGATTTCTTCGTTGCGGACGAAGCCCTGCTCGTAAGACCAGAAGTCGGGGTTGGGCTTGCCGTCGGTGTCAAATTCGTCTGCCCACACCAATTTATAATCATCGAACACGCTCAAATCCCATTTATCGAGCCATTTCAACACCGGCAAGCCGTTTTCAAACAGGATGGGTAGCCAAATGTAGCGGGCATCAATCGGATGTTTGGGTGTCCAGCGGTCTGCCATAAAGATGAACGCATCTTTTTTGCCTATAACCGGCTGAATGTAAGTGCTTTGCGATTCAAACGTGAGGTCGGCACCGGTGCCAACGGCGGGGTTGGGGTGTTCAGTCCACGGTCCCCAGATATTGTTGGCGGTGAAGAGGCGGGCGGCGTTGGGTGCCCAGCCGGTGCAGCCGGAGGTTATCATAAAGTATTTGCCGTCTTTTTTGAAAATCGCGGGGGCTTCGTTGTGTCCGGTGGGGGCGATGCGGATGTATTTTCCGGTGTGGCTGAGGTAGTCGTCGGACAGTTCCGCCAATTGCAGCGTCAGGTTCTCTTCGGAGGAATAGATGTGGTAGGCTTTGCCGTCGTCATCGACGTAGAGGGTCATGTCGCGCGACATTTGTCCGCCGGCGAAATCGCGGCGGGTAAACATCCCGTCAATCGCCGCCTGCTTCCATTCGGGCGTCCACCACTCCTTGAAATCGGAGACTTTGGCGGTTGCCGTGCGTTGTGCCTCCGTCAAATTGAGGGGGTACCGACCGGCGTTGGGGCGATAGGATTTGAGGTAGGTGAACGGTCCCGTCGCCCTGTCGCCGACGGCAACGCCCACCCGCGCCGCCTCGTAGCCCTTGCCTTTCAGTTCGAGATGAAAATACATCACGAATTTTCGCGTCTTCGCGTTGTAAATCACCTTGGGACGTTCCAGCACGCAGCCTGACACGATGTCGCTCTTGGGGTCGTCGCTGACCGGAAGTGCCACGCCCTCATATCGCCAATTATAGAGGTCGCCGGACGAATAGCAGGTTACGCCCACGAAAGCCGCACTCGACTTTTCGCCCTTGTGCTCGCCAAAGAGATAGTACTTGCCCTCGTGATACAGGATGCCGCCACCGTGGGCATTGACGTGAATGCCGCGGTCGTCGGGCAGGATTGCGCCCGGGTAGATTGCATCCAACTTTTGCGCGGATGCGGAGAAAGTAAGCAGGCATAATATGCCTGTGAGAAGATGTTTCATAATCGTTTATTTTTTTATTACCTTATGTGTCGAAACCCGACCATTCACCGTTATCTTCAGGAGATAGACTCCGCTTGGATAGTTGCTCAGGCTCACTATTTGCGTGCCCTGCGAGGCATACGCGGCGAGGGATTGTCCGGAAAGGTTGAATACCCGGATGGAAGCGGGGGCTTCTGTTCCCACCGTCACGTTGTCGCCGGTTATGGTTGGATAGACTGTTGTGGCGACTGTCACATTGCCTGTTCCGGTGCCGGTGCCCGTTGTGAATGACCATGCAATGGCATCGGGATACTGCGCTAAAACGTTTTCCGCCACCTCCACAGAATAAGTCGTGGACGACTGCAATGCGCTGTATTTGATGAATAGTTTGCTAAACAATGCCTGTCCGGATACGCCTGCTATGGGGTTGCCGCTCGCATCCTTGATGGAGATGCCGGTGAGTTCATCGGCGTAGGGGATGTTTTTGTTGAACAGCACTTCGATGGGTGTGTTCACGGCAGTTGCCGATGCGCCGTCTGCGGGGGTGAGCGAGAGTATTTTCACCCCATACGGGTTGCTCGCCACGGTAAACGTCCATGTGATGGCATCATCGTAACCTGTAATAACGCCTGCCGGAATGTTCACCGTGTAGGTGGCTTTGAGTGCCAGGGGGGCAGTGTGATTGATGGTCAGGACTTTCCCCGCAATGACACCGAGCACGCCTGCCAATGGATTGCCGGTAGCCACGTTCGTTATCGTGATGCTGCCTAAATCGCCTTTGGCGGCTATCGGTTTGTTGAAAGTAACCGTGATGCCATCATCGGGCATGGCACTTGATGCACCGTCTGCCGGCACGAGTGCCGCAATTTCGACTACTCCGCCGCCGCTGGTTGCCTCCAAGAGCCATTCCAAGCGCGAGCCTTTGGTGTCTGCATAAATGGTGGAAGCCGCAGCATCTGCCTGTGGTGCCAAAAATTGGTCACCTCCGGCAAAGCCCAATGCCTGTATTTTGGTTTGCCCGTCGGTAGTGGCGATGAGCCATTCGGCTTTTGGCTCGGCGGCATTGGTTCCAAAAATGACTGTCCATGCCTCGCTGGCGTGTTGTGTCAGATATTTGCCACCAACCGAAATGTTGAAATGGTCGGCATCGGACTCGTCTTTATCTATCTTGAAAATCTGCCCTTCGCCGGTTTCGCTGCTCGCCGCAATTTTCAAAACACCGTCCACATTGGTCATGTATAAGTCGGTAGCCACGTTTTTGATGCGGAACTTCGCCGGCTCAAACACCCATTCTATGCCGTCATGCGTCTTATCGGTAAAGCACTGAGTGCCGGCTGGGTCGCCTGCGTGGTCGGGAGCCACCCATTGCGAGCCGGCATTAGCAGCCACTGCAAATCGAGTTTGCCCATTGTCGTCG
>BNTT01000038.1 GCA_025996815.1 Bacteroidia bacterium | reverse complement strand
AAAAACGCTGTCGGATTCGGTGGTTGTCTGTTCAATCATTTGCAGCGATTTCAGCGTACAAAAAGCGATTTGGTGTGTCGGTTTTTTGAATTTCAACTCTTCAAGAAAGTCTTCTTTGGATATTTTGCCGTCCAAATAGTCGCTAATGCGTACAGAAATAGCATCGTCCGCCACAGGACCTTCTACAATATCATAACCATGCCGCAGTTTGGTAGTCGAAGTATCGCGGTTGAGTACTACAAAATCCAGCCAACTTTCGGTATAGGAGTCAAAACGGAGTATCTTGTATTCGCTGTCTTCCCACGCTCTTTCGTTAAACTCAAAAACGGTAACAATGCCTTTCGTATCCTTTTTGTCGCCCATTCGTTCTGCCCAATAATCAGCCTGAGTGCGAATGTTTGTTACATAGAACCCTTGTCCAAAGTCGCAATTTGCCCTGCTCTTTGCTAAATCAATTTCATTGATTTTGAGGTAGCTGCCGTGATATACTTTCATTACTTCTGTCCTCCGTTTTGGTAGCAAACTTCGTATAAATCGCGCACAGCCCAAAATGGATTGTCGGTGTGCAATGCCCACCAATGCTTGAAAAGATAGTCAATACCACCATACTTTTTCAGATAAAAATAAGCCGCTTGCCTATTCATTTTATATGCCGAAGCAAATTTTTCAATAATAAAAGTAACAAAAGATATTTTGTTGTTTGTTTCTTCGTCTAATTGTATGTTCATTTCTAATACTTTTTATTGTTTAACATCTTGCAAAATTACATCTTTTTTTGGAACTGTCAAAATTTTTCTTACCTTTTTTGTAACCAAAATGTAGGGAATAGTGTAATTACGTACCAGTACTTTTGTACCGTTAATAATTTTAATAACAATTTAAAAAAAGATGTATGAAAAAGAGTAGTGTAACATTAGTTGCTTGTCTGTGCTCAGCCACAGCGGTGTTTGCTCAAGAGGAAATGGAATTAAGTCCTGTTGAGAAGTTGGAACAAAAAGCACAAACGCTCGAAAGCGCTGTGCAAAAACTCCAAAAGTTCAAAGTATCGGGTTACGTCCAAACCCAGTACCAGTATGGCGAACGGGACGCTTCGCTGAAAGTCGGCTCGGCAAACGAGAACCCCGAAGAGTCGTTTAGCCGCATCGGCATTCGCCGCGGGCGCATCAAGTTTGTCTATGAGGAAGGCATTGTTTCCGCCACCTTCCAACCCGACATTACCGAAAAGGGCGTTTCGTTCAAAGACGCTTTCTTGGCGGTGAAAGACCCTTGGTTGGGCACAAGCGTTCTGAAAGCCGGTGTTTTCGACCGTCCGTTTGGCGACGAAATCAGTTTTTCGTCCTCTCGGCGCGAATCGCCCGAACGTTCGACCATCTTCCAAACGCTCTTTCCCGAAGAACGCGATTTGGGCGCATCCCTCACCTTGCAGGCTGCCAAAACTTCGCCGTGGAACATCCTCAAGCTCGAAGCGGGATTGTTTTCCGGTAACGGCATCAAGCAGGAAACGGACAGCCGTTTGGATTTTATCGGTCACTTGTCTGTCGCCAAAGCAATCGGCAGCGACATGAAAATCGGCGGCGGCGTTTCCTATTACAATGGCAGCGTTTATCAGGGAACGGAAAAGGTTTATTCGATTGCAGGTAAAGAGTTTGTGCTGGACGACAACGCCGACAACAAAGGTCAATTCGCTAAGCGGGAATATGTTGGTGTAGATGCACAATTTAGCATTATGAGCGCATTGGGAATGACGCAACTGAGAGGAGAATACCTCTTTGGCGAGCAACCCGCCGCGAAAGGCAACAGCAAAAGCCCGAATGCTTCCGCATTGCCTGCCATAGACACATACAAACGCAATTTTTCCGGCGGATATGCTGTTTTTGTGCAGGATATTGGAATGCTACCCGTCTCTGCTGTGCTGAAATACGATTGGTATGACCCCAACACAAAAGTTTCCGGAAACGAAAATGTTACGGAGGGCGATGTTGCGGTCAATACTTTCGGTTTCGGACTTTTGTGGCGTGCAAGCCCCAACCTGAAATTAACTGCATACTACGAAATCAACAAGAACGAAACGGTGGATGAGATTGCGAAATTCAAGGAAGACCGCAAAGACAATCTGTTTACCTTGCGGTTGCAGTATAAGTTTTAACAGGATTGTAACATTTCCGTTTCTATAATGTACTAATCATTCTATAATTTTGTAACGTCTAAAAATTAAAAAAAATATAAAAAAATGAAAAAAACAGTTTTAACAACAGTTATGTTGGTCGCCGCATCGTTCGGCGCACAGGCTCAAAAAATCAAAGGTTCGGACACGATGTTGCCCTTATCGCAGAAAGAAGCCGAGAGTTTTATGAAAAGTAATCCTTCGCAAACGCTCATCGTAACCGGTGGCGGAAGCGGCGTTGGCATCGCCGCCTTGCTCGAAGGCACCACCGACCTTGCGCAATCGTCGCGAAAAATCAAATTCGACGAAAAGCAGAAACTGCAAGAAGGCGGAAAATCGGTGAAAGAAGTCATTGCCGCTTACGATGCGTTGGCGGTTGTGATTCACCCCGACAACAAAGTGAGCAACCTCACCCGCGAACAGTTGGAAGGTATTTTCACCGGAAAAATCAAAAATTGGAAAGAAGTGGGCGGCGACGATTTGAAAATCATCCCCTATTCACGCGAAACCTCTTCCGGCACTTACGAGTTTTTCAAAGAAAGTGTGCTGAAAAACAAGAACTATGTGAACGGCATTATGAGTTTGCCCGCTACCGGCGCGATTATTCAGTCGGTTAGCCAGACCAAAGGTGCTATCGGTTATGTAGGCTTGGCATATTTGAACAAGTCGGTAAAAGCCGTTAATGTTTCCTACAATCAAGGGAAAACCTCTGTAGAGCCGTCGATAGCCAATGCCAAAAACAAGACCTATCCGATTGTCCGCCCGCTGTTCTACTACTACGAAGTGAAATCGGAAAAGAAGGTAAAACCTTTTCTTGACTATGTGTTATCGACAGAAGGGCAAAAAATTGTATCCGAAATCGGTTTTATCACATTGAAATAAGATACTGTTTTCTTAGAAAATAATCCCAAGCCAATTTTGAAATATCCGAAATAATTTTTTCGGATATTTCATTGTTTTCTAAAGTGTCTGCCGTCGGGTAAAGTTACAATCCCGAGTCAATCAGAGCTGCTAAAGTTTCATTAAACTTATTCGTTGTGTCGCCTAATAATGCAAAAAATTCTTTATCTGCGGTTTCTACTGTAACTACGGCTTTTTTTATGATTTCTTTTCCTTTTTCCGTAATGTCAATTTTCTTTGCTCTTGTATCGGTTGAATGTTCCGTGCGCCGAATTAATCCTTTCTGCTGTAATGTCCTTAAAACAGTAGAAGTTGTCATGGGGTCAATCTTTGAATAGGACGACAAAACAATTTGTGTAACATCCTGCCCATGTAATGTCAACCAATGAAGACAGGTCAATAAAACATACTGAGAGTGGGTCAAGTCATATTGTTTTAATGAATCCCTAATCTTGCGTTGCCACAAAGAGGTAACTTGCCACAACAAAAAACCTGAACTGTCTTCCGCTTGTTCTACGCTGAAAGTATTATCAGTCGATTTCATTTTAAATAATTATTTTTTGCGCCGCCTTTATTTGCTCTATCATATCAGTAGGCAGGTCATCAACGATTTTCTGTGCCACGAGTTTGCGCCACAAGAAGCCTAAAATTCCAACTACCGTCATCGTTGTTGTAACTTTTAGCCCTTCAGGCGTTTCTTCAAAAGTATGTTTGCCATACATTTTTGCCAAAGGGAAAGTAGTTAAATCTGTAAATTCTTGATTTTCGACAGTGTGATGAATTTTCATTTTTAGTTTCGGACCGCCTTTCGGCTGAAAATCATACACATTGCCTGCCTCAAATTTGCCTTCTAAGCGTGCAAATTCAACACTTTTGTCCCACGTAGCCCAACGATTTACGTCCGACCACAGTTTCCACATTTGTTCTTTTGTAACCTCTCTGGTTACGATTGAATGACATTTTGTCCACATAATTATACATTTTTAAATTACTAAATAAAATATTTGAGGCTGCAAAGGTAATAAAAAATAATATGCAAACATATAATAAGTGGAATTATTTTTTGTACGCAGATAATGCAGATTTAACGGATTTGCGCGGATTCTGCTAATTCTTTCAGTTTCAAATTCATTGCTTCAAAACCATTTTTGGTTTTTTCCGTTCCAAACGCCCAAACCAAAACTCCCCGAAATTTTTCGCTTTGAACGAAAGTCGTTGTGCCGTCGCCGTTGTCAATCAGTTCAAAACAGTGTTCGCCACGGATTCCATTCCGGATATTTTCCAAAATCCGTCAACACCGCCCAAACCTTTTCAGGCGGGGCATTGATAGCTATTTCCGATTTAATTACTAACATTTTTCTACCGTTAGCGTTTCCACCTTATCGCCATCGACAACAATTACCTGATTGTTGCTAATCAGTCTTAAATCAAGCGTTTCTGAATATGCTGCAACAATTTTTTCAGCCGCTTTCTTAAACGGAAAATTCGTACAGTGCGGAACAATGTAGAAATCAAGAACCGACAGCGCAGAAAAGTCGCCGTTCAAATCGGGCGCGGCTTTCGGATTATCCATAAATTTCACATATTCAATGTCTTTGGAAATAATCATCGACCCCGCAGACGCACCGATATACAGTTTTCCCTTATTGATATGCTCCACGATGAGTTTGTCCGCGCCTGTGCGTTTCAGTTCCTGCAAAAGGAAAAACGTGTTTCCGCCTTCTACAAAAAGATAATCGGCATTGGAAATTTTGCTTGCGATTTCCCCGTAAGGGGCAATTGAAACTTCCAATTCGTCGATGATTAGCCCAAGTTTTGCCAATGCTTTTTTATCTGCACCGACAAAAAACGTTACTTTTTCGGGAACGCTTGCCGTTGGAATGAAAACGACTTTTTTACCCGAACATGCGTTGTTTGTAAAATCGGGCAACAAGTTTTGTACGCCCGAAAAATACGATGATAAAAACAGTTTGTTACTCATAATTTCTAATGTTTTGCTTATTTGCGCAACATATACATATCGGCAAGTTCTCCTTCGATTTGTTTGCCTTCGCGGTCAAGTTGCCACAGCACGTTTTCGCCAACACGAAATTGCGTGTTGAAGCCGTTTGTTTTTTCGTTGTCGAGCGTAATACGGCTGCCTTCGTCGTTCCAAACGAATTTGCCTTCGGTTTTATACACCTCGTTAGATTTGCCGATGTAAACCGTTTCCAACACGTAGGTCGATTCGTTCAAGGTCAGGGTCGTTTGAATACCCTCGCAATCGGCGCAAGGTGTTGTGCCTGTGTAAGTTCCCTGCCAATTGACACTGTTCCTCGAATTGTGAGCCGCGTCAATAGCATTTACCTCAATGCTTTCGCTTGATGCCTCCGACTTGTTCTGCTGCTTGCAAGAGGCAAAACCCACTAATACTGTGGCAAAAATTGCCGTAAAAAGTACTTTTTTCATTTTATAATATTTTAAATTGTTACTATTAGATACAAAGGTACGAAAATATTTTTAGAAATCGCCCAAATAAAAATCCCAAAGTAATAATACCCCTTCATTTATCTGTTTTTAAATCTCCCAATATCCGCCTTTGTTTGCTCCTACTCGGCGAATTTTGTTATTTGTTTTAAGTGTTTTGAGATGCTTTTCTACCATTCTTGAAGTGAGATTTAATTTTTCAGCAATTTCTTTTGCTGTTATTTTGGGCTGTTCCGCAATAAGTATAAGAATTTTATCCCTACTTTCTACCCTATTTTCTACCGAACTCTCTACCGAACCTTCTACCGAACTTTCACTTTTTACCCTATTTTCTACCGAACTTTCTACCGAACTTTCTACCGAACTTTCACTTTTTACCCTACTTTCTACCGAACTTTCTACCGAACTTTCGTCAAAAAATGGAATGCTGAAGCGAACAACCGACGACATAAACTGAACAACATCTCGCCCATATTTTCTAACTATATACGGAATACCTGAGCCTAAACGCTCTACGTATTCAAGGTCTTTAAAAATTCGCATAATCTCACGGCTCCTTGGTTTAGAAACACCGGTAAAAAACTCCTCCTTACTCAAGCCTGCTACCAATCCACCATAAGTAGTGATTTCAAAACGGTCGGAAAAAATTTCAAAAATGGGCGTTTCGCCACTCTCATAATCATTGTGGGCAAAAGCATTGATAATGACCTCTCGCAGTGTTTTACTATCTACATATTTTTTTTCTTGCCGTTGTCCGATACCTACTTTCTCTGCTAATGTTACATTTTCAATATCAAATTTGTCAATTACTTTCTGCATGGATTTGACTATTGAGCAGTAGCCATATTCTTCGTTTTCACGCAATTCCATCTTGTCGGTGCCCCACCATTTGGCAACGCGCACCGACATATTGTTCTCATCAGCAAATAGATAAGCCAGTTGATTATATTTTCCATCCGGAGTGAGAAAGTCCAAGGTCTTTGCAAACTGCGAATTAAGAAGAATGCCTCTGCCTTCGTAAAAAATTTTCAATTGATTGAATGTCAAATCCTGATGTCTTGACGGATTATTCACCAAAACCAACGGATGTTGTTT
The DNA here is from genome assembly GCA_025996815.1 of Bacteroidia bacterium. Classification (GTDB taxonomy): domain Bacteria; phylum Bacteroidota; class Bacteroidia; order Bacteroidales; family Azobacteroidaceae; genus Azobacteroides. The sequence goes on along the minus strand of BNTT01000038.1, from coordinate 17,041 downwards.
GGTCATCAATTTGTTTATCATTTCTTCGGGCATTGGCTGTGCCGAACTACCGATACGCATAAAACAACCGGCTTCCGAACGACCTTTTTGTTTGATGTAATACGGGGTTTCCACTCCGGCGGCTAAACGGATGATAACTACTGACTTGTTGTCTTCTTCAGACAAATCAATGTCAAAAAGTCCGAGAATGCTCGGTCGAATATTGCTAACCAAACGGTCTTTTATTTTGAGTTGCACCTCGTCAGGGTTTTGTATACCGACCACTTCACCATCATCTTTTACGCCTATGTGGATTTCGCCTCCATCGGTATTGACAAAGGCAACCACCTCTTTTTCTATATTATCGGTGAGAATTTGCTTGTATTCAATGCGACTGTTTTCCATAATTATTTTATTTCGTCATCTTATAAAACGCTTTCAATTCGGTTTTCCGACTTTCATCCAAATCATGGTCACGAATGCCCTGTATTGCTCCTTCCAATCCGAGCAGTTCATTGATGCACGCTCCCTCATCCATCGTTTTCAGGCGGATGAAAGCATTTTCGCTGCCGATGGCTTTCAACTCTTCGGGCGTTTCGATGCCTACTTCGCGAAGCCTTGCGGCTATTACTTTCCCGATGTTGGGGAGTGATGTTAATTCGTTACTTTGTGCTGCCATAATCTTTTTGTTTTCCGTTCGATGCGATGCGCTAAATATATACTGTGACAAAAATTGCCATAAAAAGTACTTTTTTTATATTTTAATCATACAAATCGCACTATATCTTCAAATGCTTTACGTTTTTTAGTACGAATGGTATCATTTAAAGGATACCCCAAAGCAATTACAGCACCGAATTGTTTTTCTATCGGAATTTGCAACAACTCACAAATCTTTTTACGGTCATAAAGCCCAATAATAGTGCTTCCAAGCCCTTGCGCAGTAGCTTCAAGACAAACGTATGCGGTTGCCGCACCCAAATCACCTTTTGCATAATACTGACTATCAAGAAAGCAACTGATAACAGGACTTAAAACAGCGTGTTCTTCCAGAATGATAATAAATGCTTTTGTTGTTTCCAACCACGCATTTTGCTTTAACTGTTGCCCGCATTGTGCCACTTGACCAACTATATCCGGGCTTTCTACTACAATAAAACTCCACGGTTGGGCATTGCAACCGGAATGAGCTAATCGCCCCGCTTCAACGCACTGTACCAATTTATCATGTTCCACCGGTTGTTCTGAAAAACCACGACAACTTTGACGCATTTTACAAAGATTCAAAAAATCACTCATATATTCCTCCATATAATTTTATTGTTTTATAAATTTTAAAATTTGTAGTTATACCCCATTCGCACCACCTGCGTCTCATAATAATCGCGGAGTGTATAACTGAATGTCCCGCCTTGAATCTCTTTGCGGATAACCATCGTATTCAGCAAGTCCGTGGCACTTAAAATCAACTCTCCCTTGCCTCGCTGAATGGTTTTCTTCAAGCCCAAGTCTAAAGAAAATCGCGATTGAATTTTTCCCTGTGGGATGATGTCGGGTGCCAGCCAGACTGCTGATAGCTGCATTTCAAATTGGGCACCCGGACGAAACAGATTGTTCAATTTTACGTTGCCGGAATACATATTTTGCCGGTCGGCTGAAAAAGTATGCGGAATCGGATACTTGTTTTCCACCGTGAAGGCGTTAATCCGGTTGTAGTAGATGTTGCCGTTCAGATTGGCGGTGTAGAATTTTGAAAAATTCTGTGTCAGTATCGCTTCAAATCCGCTGTGGTAGGTTCTCCCTGCGTTCTGAAATATGGCGTATATTAAATCATTGCCGGAAACGGCGGTTGAAATGCGGGTAATCGTTCCGTCCGTGATTTTGTGGTAGAGTGCTCCATACCAGTTGCCGGTGTTCCAGGAGGTCTTAAATCCAAGTTCGGCGGAATGGGTAAATTGCGGGTGCAAAGCCGGATTGCCTACCTTAACGATTTCCGCATCGTCATATTTGGGGAAAATGCGGATGTCTACTTCGTTCGGGCGGTCAACTCGCCGATTATAAAAAAGGCTGATTTTATTCCGTTCATTGAACTTGTATGCCAGCCGAACAGTCGGAAAAGGCTCGATATAATTGTAGCCATCGCTTTTGTAGGTCGGATGAAGAGGGTTTACTTCGTATTTCAGATTCACATATTCGACACGCAAACCGAGTTCCGCTTCCCAGCGTTGGCTTTCATAGACGTAATTTCCATACAGGGACGGGATAAGTTCCTTGTAAGTGGCTTTTCCTCCGGCGGCAACATCAAAGGCGGTTGTGTCTTTGTCGGCATGAAACTGCATATTGGTGGGTATATCTCTTATGCGGAACTTGACGCCCGTTTCCAACCGCCCGTTTTTCAGCGGTTTTATGTAATCAACATTGAAATCCATCACCTGTTCGTCCGAAAGGAGTTTATACCAGTCATAGCCTTTGGCAACGGTCAGTATATTGTCGAAAAAATATTTTTCATCTTCACGGTGGAAAGTATAGTTGAAGCCCACATTCAGCAAATGTCCCGCTTCCTTGAATTTATGTCGCCAAGCGGCGGTAGCCATAACGGTTGTTTTCAGTTCGTCTTCGAGGAATTTCCAAAGGCGGCGGCGTTTCGTAAGGTCGGCGTTGAAGAAAGGTTGGTCGCCGTGGTCAAGCAGTTTCTCACCGCCGTATAATCCCGATACGGTGAGAACGTTGTTTGGGTCAATATCCCAATCAGCACCCATTTTCAGGGTAGTAAAATGCGTATCGCGGTTTCGCTGCAGCTGACTGCGCACAATGTTTCCGTCCGAATAGGTGCGTGTAACATATTCATTCTTATTCAGCGTTTCGGTATATAAATAATCGCCCTGAAAAAAGAGATTGACCTTTTCTTTCCGGTAGTTGACCGACAGCGAGGGATTGACTTTAGGCGTTCCGGTGTATTGCGAGCGCATATCGGGCAGATTTTTCTGTCGCTCCCACAAAGCACCCATGCCGGTGGATACGCCTGCTTTTCCGTTAAAGCCTTCGCGGTCGGTTTTCTTGTAAACGATGTTGATGATTCCGGCACTGCCGTTGGAGTCGTATTTGGATGAAGGATTATTGATAATTTCAATACGGTGGATTGCCGATGCGGGAATATTGTCCAATCCTTTTTGGTCGCCGAACCCGGTGAGGGCGGTTTGTTTGCCATCCATCAGAATAGTTACTTTATCATTGCCGCGCAATTCGATTTTCCCGTCCTGAACGGTAATGCCCGGAAGATTCTGCATAGCCTGCAAAACAGACCCTCCGCTTTGGCTGACATTGTTTTCGAGGGAGTAGGCTTTCTTGTCCAATCGTTCGTTAACCCCCGATTGCTGTGCCGTAACCACGATTTCGGACAGCATCTGCTGATTTTCTTTCAGTTCAACAGTCTTCAAATCCAAATAATCGGAGAGGCTACCGACATATACCGGAACCCTCTGTGTGAGGTATCCCATGCACGATACGTGCAGTATATAATTCCCCGACTTGACACCGGCAAGCGAGAAACGCCCGTCTTCGTTAGTAATTGTTCCAAGCACAAAAAGACTGTCCTTTTCGGTCTTGACTACGACGTTGGCAAACGGCACGGCTGTATTGTCAAACTCGCTCTTCACAATCCCCGAAAGCGTCACCTGAGCCTGCGCACTCAATGCCGCAACACACAACCCAATGGCAACAAGCCCGCAAAGCCTTTTTCTTTGTTTGTTGAAACAATTCATATTTTTCATCATGACTGTTTTTATTTTACTGCAAAATTAGATAAAAATCACGAGATAAGCAAGCGTATGAATAAAAAGTCAAGACCAGGCATCCTTTTCGGGCATACAGCCTACCGTACTCGAAGTACAAATTGCTACCTTTGTAGCGTGATTATAAACTAATTGTTAAACAACTAATTAAGTATGCTTATGGACAGATGTTGTGGTCTTGACGTGCACAAAGATAGTGTATTTTTGTGTATGTTGGACGAAAATGGCAAAATAAAGTCGAACAAAACCCTGCATGGCAACAAGTTTCTTCGACAGATTCTTGTTGAGGCATCGTGGTCGGTGGCAAAGCCGTTCGACCCACAAAGAAATTTACAGGCACTTAGTGCCTGATTGAGAAACTGTGTCCCCAACACTGTTTCTTCCGACATTGTTTCAGTTCCGTACCTTTGTGGTGAATTGACTGAAAAGGCAAATATTACAAAGTTATCCTATCTGTGCTGATTTAGGATTTTTAGAGGAAAGGTACAACAAATAATTTAAATAACCAATCCACCAACACCGAAACCGTTTCCTGATTCTTATACGCTTGTTTCAAAATAAATTCGTACCTTTGTACGCTCTAATGTGCAAAAACAACAGAAAATTGTTTGTTGCAATGAGCAAAATGACGATATTATGGAAGTATTATTTGAAAAATCGTTCAAAAAAATTACGCAAACTTCGCTTGATTTTGTGCGCTCCGTGGTCGGAAAAATTGAGTGGGATGCTCGCCTTATTGGTATTCGTGGGGCACGAGGCGTGGGAAAAACCACTTTGCTTTTGCAATATATGAAGCAAAATCTGCCGCTTGACTCTACTTCGCTTTATGTGAGTTTAGACGATATTTGGTTTGCCGAACACAAATTGGTGGATACGGCGGAAATGTTTGTCAAACGCGGCGGGAAGTTTCTGTTTCTCGACGAGGTGCATAAATACCCCAATTGGGCGCAGGAAATCAAAAATATTTATGATGATTACGCCGAACTGAAAGTGGTTTTTACCGGCTCGTCTTTGCTCGAAATTCTCAATGCGCGCGCCGATTTGAGCCGAAGAGCAATTTCTTATGAAATGCAGGGACTTTCGTTTCGCGAATTTTTGAATATGACTACACGAAACAGTTTTCCGGTCGTTTCACTTGACGATATTCTCCATAATCAATTGGACATTTCCAATCAGATTTTAAAGGACATTAAACCTCTGCAATATTTTGGCAACTATCTAAAAAATGGTTATTATCCGTTTTTCAACGAAATGCCGCATTTGTATTATGCTAAAATTGAGGAAGTTATCAATATGATTTTGGAAATAGAACTGCCTTTGCTGCGGGGTGTTGAGATTGCTTATATTTACAAAATCAAGCAACTGCTCGCTATTATTGCCGCCTCCACGCCATTTGTGCCGAATGTGAGCAAACTCAGTGAGCGAATTGGTATCAATCGCGCCACTTTTGTTACTTATTTGAACTATTTGGAAGAAACCAAACTCACAAAACATATTCACAAAGACATTTCGGGCATAAACAAACTGCAAAAACCCGACAAAATTTATCTCGAAAACACCAATCTTGCCTACGCTTTGGCAGCGTGCAATACGGACATTGGCAATATGCGTGAAACGTTTTTCCTGAATCAACTTTCGTATCAACACGCGGTTGAATATCCCAACACGGGCGATTTTTGGGTGGATAAAAAAATATTGTTTGAGATTGGCGGAAAAAGTAAAACAAACAGGCAAATTCAGGGTGAAAGCCACGCCTACATTGCCGCCGATAATATTGAGTATGGTTTTGACAAAAAAATTCCGCTCTGGCTGTTTGGATTTTTGTATTGATTTTTCCAACTTATTTCAAAATAAATTCGTACCTTTGCAGAATGTAATTCCGTTGCAAAAATGATTAAACTGAAAAATATAAATAAGACTTACAACAATGGGGCACCGCTCCATGTGCTGAAAGGGATAAATCTCCACATCAAGCAGGGGGAGATGGTGAGTATTATGGGCGCTTCGGGGTCGGGAAAATCGACGCTGCTGAATATCTTGGGCATTTTGGACTCTTACGATACGGGGGTGTATGAACTGAGCGGGCGGATGATGCGCGACCTGTCGGAAACGAAAGCCGCCGAGGTGCGCAACAAGTTGATTGGCTTTATTTTTCAGTCGTTCAACCTCATCGCCTACAAAAATGCGATGGAAAATGTGGCTCTGCCGCTCTATTATCAGGGTGTGAGCCGCAAAAAACGCAATGCCACCGCGCTGGAATATCTCGACAAAATGGGCTTGAAATCGTGGGCATACCACATGCCTAACGAACTGTCGGGGGGACAAAAACAGCGCGTCGCCATCGCACGGGCGCTGATTGCACAGCCGCAAGTTATCCTGGCAGACGAGCCCACCGGCGCATTGGACAGCAAAACATCCGAAGAGATGATGCAACTGCTGCGCGAGGTGAACAGGACGGGTATGACGATGATTATCGTGACCCACGAACAGTCCGTCGCCGATGCCACCGACCGCATCATCTATCTAAAAGACGGCGTTATTGATAAAATAGTAAAAAATGTTTGACAGAGAAAGTTGGCTCGAAATTTTCAGCACGATAAAGAAAAACAAGTTGCGGACGTTCCTCACGGGGTTTTCAATCTCGTGGGGCATCTTCATGTTTTGCATCCTGCTCTCTGCCGGCAATGGCTTGCGCAACGGGATGCTGAACCGCTTTGGCAGCCGCTCGGTCAATAGCGTGCAGTTTTGGGGGCGCAGAACCTCTATCCCCCACGAAGGGCTGCCCAAACATCGCCGCATCAATTTGGACGAAAAAGACATCGCCCTGCTCAAAAGCAGGGTGCCCGAAGCCGGCGAAATAGTCCCGATTACGGAAAAATACCTGCTCACAAGTTTTGAAACATACAACACAAACTGCGACTTCACCGGCGTTACGCCCGAATTTATGCAGATTAACGGCATCAAGATTATAGACAATCAGGGGCGATGGCTCAACAGTATGGATATGAAAGAGATGCGCAAGGTGGCGGTCATCAACAAACGCCTGCGCGAAATTCTCTTTAAAGACCGTGACCCTGTTGGCAAAATGTTTATCGTGAACAACCTGAGTTATACAGTGATTGGCGTGTTTGAAGAGCAATCGTGGGGCAACGACCCCAAAGCCTATATCCCCTTTTCCACCGCTCAAACCCTGTATGGCGACGGCAAAACGATTGACGATATTGCCTTCACTATCACCGGTTTGGACACCGAAAAGGACAATGAAATTTTTGAAGAATCGTTTCGGGCAAAATTGGCAGTCCTGCACCATCTCGCCCCCACCGACAAACGTGCCATTGGCATCTGGAACCAGTTGCAAAACTATTTGCAGTTTCTGGGCATCTTCAACGCCCTGTCGGCATTCATCTGGATTATCGGCATCGGCACCCTTCTGGCGGGCATCATTGGCGTGAGCAACATCATGCTCATCACCGTCAAAGAGCGCACCCGCGAAATAGGCATCCGCAAAGCCCTGGGCGCGCGCCCCAACACCATACTCACCGGCATTCTGATGGAATCGGTCTTCATCACCTCCGTTTTCGGCTATCTGGGGATGTTTTTGGGCGTGGGCTTGGGCGAACTCGTGAGCGGAGCGTTGGAAAATATGCCCGAATCGCCCATTCAAAACCCCACCATCGCCGTGCCCGTTGCCGCCGGCGCGATGCTGGTGCTGGTGGTTTCGGGACTGATAGCCGGCTATTTCCCCGCGTGGAAAGCCGTAAATGTATCACCGGTTGAAGCAATGAGAAACGAATGATATTTGATGCCGACAAAATAGAAGAAATATGGGTTACAATCACCCGCAACAAGGTACGGAGCTTCCTCACCGGCTTCGGCGTGCTGTGGGGCATCTTTATGCTCATCGTGATGATGGGCTTCGGGCAGGGGCTGCAACGGGGGATGTTTAAGGGCATCGAAGGCTTCGCCACCAACTGCTGCATTATGGGCAGCAGCACCACCAGCGAGCCATACAAAGGCTTCCAAAAAGGACGCAACTGGAATATACAGAACAGCGATTTAGAGATTTTGACCAACTCAATACCCGAACTGGACGTGCTGTCGCCGATACTCTTCGGCGGGCGTTCCGACAACAACGTGGTGAGGGGCGAAAATGCCGGCTCCTACAACGTGCGCGGCGTGCATTCCAATTACGCCAAAATCGAAAACCAATTCCTGACACAGGGGCGGTTTATCAACGAGATTGACCTCAGCCAACACCGCAAAGTGTGCGTCATCGGCACCAAGTGCTACGAGGAACTGTTCCCCACGCGGGGCAACCCCATCGGCAAACAGGTGCGCGTGAATGGCATCTACTACCAGATTATTGGCGTGGCAAAGGGCGTGCAAAATATGAGTCTGGGAGGCAGAACATCCGAAGGCATCAGCATCCCCTTCACCACCATGCAGCAAATCAACAACGGCGGCGATGTGATTCACATGCTGGCGGCAACTGCCAAGGGGAAATTCCCCGTCAAGATAGTCGAAGACCAGATGAAAGTCCTGCTGAAAGCGCATCACAACATCGCGCCGGACGACCAGCAAGCCCTCTGGGGCTTCAATATGGGCGAGCAATTCGCCATGTTCGACGCCCTGTTTATAGGTATCTCTCTGCTGATATGGATAGTTGGTTCGGGCACGCTGATAGCCGGCGTGGTGGGCGTGAGCAACATTATGATGGTTACCGTCAAGGAGCGCACCCGCGAAATAGGCGTGCGCCGCGCGCTGGGGGCAAAGCCGCTCACGATTATGTCGCAAATCATGTCGGAGAGTTTGGTCTTGACCGCGATAGCAGGCTTCATAGGCTTGGTATTAGGCGTTTTGACCCTCCACGTGGCGGATGTGTATTGGATACAAAAAGAAGAACACATATTTTTGGCTGAGCCCGGCGTAACATTCTGGACAGCCATCACGGCGAGCTTCATCCTGCTGATATGCGGCTTGATAGCAGGCGCAATCCCCACCCTGCGGGCGTTGCAGATTAAGGCGATTGATGCGATTCGGGAGGAATAACTTATGAACTTATGCGTAAAAAAGGAATGAACGATACATTGCAGCTCATCATTGCCGTCTTTTTCATGGTTGCGCCTTACGTTGGGATGGTTTTTGTGCATCGGTGGTATCGCAACAAGGCGGAAGCGATTGAGAATGCGCGGTTTATCGTCGTGTCTAAGCAGGAAATGCGGCTGTTGATGTATGATTACACGGGCTATGAGGTGTTTCGCTTCCCGATGGCTTGCGGGCAGGGGCTGGGCAATAAGGAGCAGCGCGGGGATATGAGAACGCCGGAGGGGATTTTTCGGGTGTCGGAAATTCAGAAGGCAGACCATTGGGAGCACGATTTTCGCGACGGGAAAGGTGCCATCAAGGGAGCTTACGGTCCCTTTTTCATCCGCTTGGAGGTGCCCGGACACACCGGCATCGGCATCCACGGCACGCACGACCCAACATCATTGGGCGCACGGGCAACGGAGGGCTGCATCCGACTCAACAACAGCGACCTCGAACGATTAGTGAAAAAAGTGCACCCCGGAACCGTCGTAATCATCACCGCATCAAAAAAAGACCTCTAATCGACATGATTTTTCAAAAAAAATAAAAAAAAATCACAATTCATAATTCATAATTCATAATTATATTGTACCTTTGCAGAAAATTTGGATGTTTATGCAAAAAGCTAAATAAACAAGGACACGATGAGACTCATAATTCATGGAACAAGAGGTGGGTGGCGTATATTTTACCCTGTCGCTTCTTCTGCGCCCTTTGTGGTCAGTGATGTTAGCACGCCTACCACCAACGAAGAAGCAGTGGGCGGAGAGGTTTATTCTATCGCATTTGATAGTGGCGGCTGTATTTTTTCAAAATACAGAATAATCTACGATAGCATGCGGACGGTCATCGGCAACGTTGCCGTTTCTTTGAACGTTCTCCCATGCAGGAAGTTGAGCGGGCATAAAGTTAAAGAGTTGCTGGATAAAATGCTATCCAAATACTGTGCCGAATATGCCCCGACAAATTATTTGGCGAATGTTCAAGAAAATTGGAGCCCGTTTGAGGTGGAGGGCGTTTTGGCTGAATACGACGCTCAAACGACAACCGTCGGCTTCCAATCGTTCACCAGAGGGGTGAGTGAAGCGGCATTTATTTATTGCAACGACATCGAAAGATATCTCGACGACCCCTTCTGGAAAGCATATAAGAAATATAGACAGGTCTTTTTTGTGAGCAGCAACCTGAAAGGCAGTCCTCAAAACCCGCTCACGGCTTTGCTTCATAATCCGCTGGAAGACCTCACCGGAACCATTGATTTGGACAATCCGGAATATATGCTGGTCAGTGGCATCCCCACGAACAGCAATATCACCGCCGACGTGCGGGTAAACGGCGTGATACAAATCCCCGGAAACACCGTAGGCAAAAAAGGACGATTCGAGATAACATACAAAAAGCGCAACTGCCAGGATTGCACCATTGCGCATCATTGGGACGAGCCTAATCTCCGGAATTATGTCACTTTTGACGACAGAAGCAAACGAATCTTCATCAGACCAATTGACCCCTCCCGATTGATACCCCTTGTGCGACCGATTACCAACGTGCCGCCCGTGGAGCCTGTACCAGTCGCATCGGGCATATCACCCACATCACCCACATCTCCCGTAGCAGACACACCGCCTCCTGCGGAAAGCGCGCCGGTTGCGGGAAGCGAGCCGGTTGTAGAACCCGCACCGGTTGTGGAAGCCGCACCAAATCAGCCGCCGCCCATACCGCATCAAGAAAAAGTTATCCTGCTGGGCGACGACGTGAGTGGCGATTGGAAACTTGAAGCCAAAGTAACAGGATACCGCTTGGAGCCGGTGGAAATTTTTCTCGAAACAGACTCTTTTGCGCGGACAAATGGAAAAAAGGAAGAACCTCCACCACCTCCACCGCCCCCAGTCATACGGAACTATTATATTGATGCGGGCGACTATGGACGAATAATGGATGGCGTTACCGAAGTTTCTGCGCTGGAAGAAGAGGAGCCGCTGGAGCCGGAAGAACCGGAGCCGCACAAGAGATATAATTTCATTCAATGGAACCTGGTGAAAGACGAAAAAACCATCAACGGCAAGCTGTATGACGGCTATTGGGAGGCTGAATATCTGAAAAAACCGCGCACACTGTTTAAAGCGGCAGTCATCTCGCTGTGTGCTGTGGCAATTCTATTGGGCGTGTCGTCCGGTCTGCCGATGCTTAAAGAAGCGCTCAAGCCCGAAGACCCCTACAAGTATGTGGATGTCGTTTCCATCCTGAGATATGCCCGCGAAACAGAACTTAATTTGGACAAATTGACCCAATACAGGGAGGCGTGCGAATTGAAAGAGCCGGAATCGCAAGGATTTATCAAAGATTTCCTGCGGGAATGGGCAGCCGGCGAGGATAGAAAGGTGCAAAACAACTCGCGGAAAATCATTATCCAAAAGGTGGAAAACGCCATTGCCATCCGCAACGCCATCATCGAAGGCGACATAAAATCGTTGCGAGAATACAACGAGGTCTATTCCGTCAAACAGTCCAAATTCAGAGCCGCGCTCGACTCCATCGGCGACGATGCGTCAATGGCGGTGATTGGGAATGCGCTGAGAAAACTCCCCAATATCGGTATCCTGGATTTAGACGATGTGGCGGTGCAAATTCTTGAACTAAAAGGGTCGATACAACAGTAAAAGGGGAACTTTTTTTCTATTCGTCCCGTTTATCTAATGATAAATTTGCGGACGGTGTTTTCTAATTTGAAGATATAGATGCCCTTCGGAAGGTTAAGCGGATAAAATTCATCGGTAGTTTTCATCTCAATCAGGCGCACGCGGTTGCCCACAATCGTAAAAATTTCCAATTTGGAGCCGACAATCGCATGGCGGACGTGCACAACATTGTCCGTCACATTCAACTCCGGCGGCGGCACCTCCCCGACAATCACACCACTCCGTCCCTTGTCGCTTTGTGCAACAAGGGTCATCGGAGCGATGCTCATCATATATAAAACCAAGAGTAAAGTACGCTTCATCAAACCATTTTTTAAACAATTACTTTTCGGCTGCAAAGATACAAAATATTTTTGAATAAACAAGCAAGTTTTTTTCGATTTAATTCTTTTTTATGATTATCCGCAATCATACCACTAAATAGCATCATAAAGTAATTTGTGGCTTTGTCCTGCAAGGACAGCACTTTATTAACCGTATGCTTTAGCTTACGGACAAGACTAACCCATACTCTCTCAAGTCCCGCATGGGACGACACTTTATTGGCTATATCAATGTGTCGTCCCCTGCGGGACTATGAGGTTGTTGTCATTCCCGTACCGTAAGCTAAAGCATACGGTTAATAAAGTGCTGTCCCTGCGGGACACGGAGCGAACGCCAAGTGGTATGATTGCGGATAATCATTAAAAAAAAACAGCAGAGTCGAAATCACTTCGCCTCTGCTGCACAATAGATTTATTTTTTATCAAATCTTCATTAACTTCAATGCTTTTGTGCCAATGCGCACGATGTAAATGCCTTTTTGCAATTGGCTTACCGGAATAACTTCCGTAGAACCTGTTGCATTGTGCGTGAGCACTGTGCGACCGTTTGCATCATAGAAGCGTATTGTTTCGTTGCCTTGCAAGCCGGCGATTGTTACGATTTCGGTTGCAGGGTTGGGATACAACTTCGCTGTTGCAACTTCTTCCACGTTGTTAATGTCCGTTGGATCTGTCGGATCCGTTGGGTCTGTTGGATCTGTTGGATCTGTCGGATCTGTCGGATCTGTCGGGTCTGTTGGATCTGTCGGGTCTGTCGGATCTGTTGCCGGTGCCAGAATCGTTACCGCACTGGAAGCGACAGATGTCATACTCGTTCCATCGCCAAAGTTTACCGTTACCTTGAAGGTGTAGGTGGTGTCGGGGGTCAAGCCGGTTACTATGATGGAGGTTCCCGTGCCGGTTTCTTCGATGCCATGAGGGGTTGACCTTACCGTGTAACCGGTGATTCTCTTGGCTGGAATGCCCGGATCGGCGGCGGTGAACGTTACCCTTGCCTTAGCTGTGTCTGCTGTGGCAACGATGTTGCTCGGTGGTGTCGCTGCCCTTGTTTCCTCTGCAGTAGGTGTTGCTTGAACAGCAGGGTATGTCGCTACAATTGAACTCCAACCTATACTATTATGTACATCTACTTCAACGTCATAAGTTACTCCATTGGTTGCCCGTACTTCGATCGGACTGGTCGTTCCGTTGAACGTCAGAACATTGAGTGGTGCGCCTACTTCTGTCAACGTCACTTTGTAATTGTCAATTGCAGAGTAGTTGGGACTTGCGGCAACCGTCACCGTTATCTTTGAGTCGCCGGGTGCAGTCGTAACATCATCTATAGTCGGAACATCGGCTACGAACAGTGTGCTGTCTATAGAGGTCACGATGTAGTTTCTGTCCGCTGCTTCCGTCGCGAAAGTAATTTCACCAGGAAACTCGTCCACCGTATCATAAAGATTGGCACAATCCAGTACGGGCGGCACATCCAAATCGCTTTGACCGTCTCCGTTCACAAAGCCACTGTATACCACAGTAGTAGGAGAAGCAACAAAGTCAATAGGACCGACACCTCTCTCGATAGTTTGAGACAATGCTGTCACAGTGAGGCGTGCCGGAAGCACATTAAGCTCATAACTTGCTTCTGCTCCGGAATTACCTCCGGCAGCTGTTATTTCCGCCTTAATGATTGCCAGACCTGCATTTTTAATCGTAACTTTACCGAGGTAATTAACTTCGGCAACCTCGTCTCCGACGGGGAAGAGCAAGCCTGTGGATGGGTCGATAACGCTGTAAACAGTGGCGTTAACGTTGTCTTCACCTGGTTCTGCTGCTGCAAAGTATGGTGCAGCACCGTAAGTTACCTCCTTGCGTGTTATACCAAAATCAAGGGTTTCTATTGCACCTGGTATAAATGCTATTGGCAAGTGCACCGTAGTGGTCTTATAGTTATCCGTTTCGATATCAACAACAATCTCTGCGGAGTTGCCAGCATTAGTCGTCCCTGCGGTAATGTCATAGCTCAACTTGCGTTCGTTCGGGCCGCTTAAGCCGACGGTACCAAAGGTAACATCATCGCTGCCGGTTCCATCGGTAGGTGTCTCGTTGCGGTAGTTCCTTGTGCCTGCATCGGTTTCATTTATCGCGATGTTATTCAAATCGAATAAATAACTGACGGAAGCACCCGGAGTCGTGTGAGTTTTTATGTTCAAAGTCGGAGCCCCCACGATTGTCACGCCGGCAGTGTTCTTGCCAATCGTCTGACCCGGCAGGGAAATTGCACCATCAGCAACCGAAAGGCTGTAATTCTTTGCAATGGGTCCGCCCGATACAAGCGAAACGGCACCGGTAACAGTTCTGTTGCTTCCGGCGTTGATGCTGTCATAAGTCGCGGCAACGGTGTAATCAGTAGAGATTACAAGACCGGGGCTAGCGTCGGTGCCTTGATACCCTTGGAATGTCACGCCGGTTACTGTCGCCGTTGCTGAGCCACTTATAAAATCTCTCGGCGTAACCGTACCGGGGTCTAGAATGGTAAGCGGTGCCGCGGTGATATTAGCAGTCCCGATAGCAGGATCCCCCGACAGAGTATAGTTGCCCGCATCCGACCCACCAAGTGTAAAGCCGGTAAAAGTAACCGTTTTGCCATTGGCAACATCGACATCGCTAAAAGTTGCCGTTCCCAATGCTGTTACATCATCCGAGCCAAAAAGAGAAGGACTAAATGTTGTTAGAGATGCATCAATCGTTCCCGCAGTGGTGGCGTCATAGGGTTTGTCCTCCGCAACAACGGTGGCTGTGACAGTTGCCGGGGTAATATCACCCGTGAGAGTGCCAGCAGAAGCATTCAGACCGCTATCGTCGTAGTTAGCCGGAAGAGCAGTACCGTAGTTAACACTATAGTCGAGGGTAATAGTTTTGCCTGTGCCTACGTCTTTAGTTGCGAAATGATCCGTGCCAGGCACGAGGGTTACCTGTGCTCCGTCGGCGAGCGCCACCCCAACGAGGGAGGCAGGACCGTTAGGAAATGCATCGGTTGTGCCATCGTAAGTTCTCGACGTAGCACCGGTCAGTCCTGTAATTGTAAGCGGAGCCGGGGTAATATCACCCGTGAGACCGCCAGGATAAATATTCAGACCGCTAGCGTCGTAGTTGGACGAATTAGCAGTACCGTAGTTGCTAACACTATAGCCGCTAAGGGTAATAGCTTTGCCAATTCCTACGTTTGCGTTTACGAATGCCCCCGTACCAGCCGCGAGGGTTAGCTGTCCTGCGTCGGCGGACACCTCCCCAACGAGGGCGGCAACACCGTTAGGAGTTGCATCGGTTGTGCCATCGTAAGTTCTCGACGTAGCGTCGGTCAGTCCTGAAAGTGAAAGCGGTGCCGGGGTAATCTCACCCGTGAGAGAGAGAGCAGAAGTCAGAGTGGTAGCGTCGTAGTTGGACGAATTAGCAGTACCGTAGTTGCTAACACTATAGCCGTTAAGGATAATAGCATTGCCAGATCCTGCGTTTGCGGTTGTGTACTCCGTCGTACCAACCGTGAGGGTTAGCTGTCCTGCGTCGACGTCCGCCACCCCATTGAGGACGGCAGTACCTATAGAAGGTACGTTGTTGGTGGTGCCATCGTAAGGTCTACTCGCAGGATTGCTCAGTCCTCCAAGTGAAAGCGTTGCCGGGTCAATCTCACCCGTGAGACCGCCAGGATAAGCATTCAGACCGGTAGCGTTGTAGTTGGCCGGATTAGCAGAACCGTAGGTAACACCATAGCCGCTAAGGATAATAGCATTGCCAGGTCCTGCGTTTGCGGTTGTGTACGCCGCCGTACCATGCACGAGGGTTACCTCTGCTATGTCGGCGGACGCCACCCCAAGGAGGGAGGCAGTACCCATAGAAGGTACGTTGGCGGTGGTGCCATCGTAATCCCTATTCGCAGGATTGCTCAGTCCTGAAAGTGTAAGCGGAGCCGGGTCAATTGTGAAATCCCCGGTTTCAGAACCAGTGTAGCTACTCCCACCCACAGCTGTAAGGATGACCGAAGCATTTCCAGCGTCTGTGTTGCTGCTGTAATCGCTGCCGGGGTTGGCGATTTCGTAGTCAGAACCAGGAGTCAATGTGGTACCAGTAACAATCACCGTAAAATCTGAGGCTGCCGGTGTTTTGGCAGTGCCATCATAGGTAAGCGCAGAACCTGTGTACGTAACCACAGCACCGGCGAGGGACTGTGCAAACGCGGGCAGCGTCGAAGACGCCAGCATCGCGGCAAAGATGAAACGCGAGAAGCGTTTCGCTTGATTGAGCATCCCGTGGGATGCCTTCTGTAATTTCTGTTTCATTTGTTTTTTAATTTATGTGTTTAAACTATAATTGTTTTTTGTCCTTCAAGGATACACACATAAAAAAAGCGCGGACAAAATTCTGAATTTTATCCGTGTTCGAGGTCTTAGACTACCCACATTACCAATAAATGAATTAAGTCCACACCTCGCAGTGCGACCGTTATCACTTATACTTTTGGTAATGTTGAAATTGTCTAAGTTTCGAACACCAAAATATCAGCTAAACGCTTTTTCCAACTTAAAATGTGTGCATTACTGCATTTACGTCTTCATAATAAATAATTTTTTAATTGTTTTTACTAATTGCTATTAAATCACGGGGCAAAGGTAAGCATTATTTTTTAAACCACCAAATTTTTCTAAATTTGGGGTGCACGACAAATTTCCCTTTTTTACTTTCACCGTAGTAGATAGCCCGTAGGGCTTTCATATCAATAGAAAACAGGCACCTTATCCAACCCCATAGCCCGTAGGGCTATCACTCACCTCGTGTATGCCCTACGGGCAATGATTTCGGGGGGGGCTGTTTTTCTATTGATATGAAAGCCCTACGGGCTACAAAAGCCATATATTCCCGTGTACAATTCCGAAAGGGAAATTTGTCGTGCACCCGCGTACGTTAGGGCAAACGCATCTTAATTTATAAGGGAAGCTCTTTTGTGTGTGCCGAATTCTATGTTAACATCCAAATAAAATCATAAAAAAATTCATCAATTTAACTTTTTTTAAGCTGCCACTTGTTTTGCAGGGCGAATATAATCTTTTTTATAAAACTCCTTGCTGTTGACAAGAGCAAACATGATATGTACCAATTTGTTCTTTACATTGTTGAGTACGAC
>BNTT01000037.1 GCA_025996815.1 Bacteroidia bacterium | reverse complement strand
CGTCCAATATAAGGAGCGAACATGAAAGAACTTCATATTCACATTATGAACATACAAGGCTGGCTAAGAGGAATTCATCATCATTGTTCCAAAGAAAGATTGCAGGGTTATCTTGATGAATACCATTTTCGGTTCAATAGAAGGGCTTTTATGGGGTCAATCTTTGATTTGACCATTAAAAGAATGGTCTTTCATGAGCCTATAAGATTGAAATATAATACATTAACAAGGGCGACCTAAGCGCCTATACCAATTATTTTTTTTCGATGTTCCTCGTTTATAATACGAAAAGTTTGTTCATCTGAAAAATCGCAAAATTTGATATTTTTGATTTCATCTGAAAAATAACCCCAAGTTCCGTATGCTTTAGCTTACGGTACGGGAATGACAACAACCTCATAGTCCCGCAGGGGACGACACATTGATATAGCCAATAAAGTGTCGTCCCATGCGGGACTTGAGAAAGTATGGGTTGGTTTTGTCCGTAGGCTAAAGCCCACGGTTAATAAAGTGCTGTCCTTGCAGGACAAAGCCACAAATTACTTTATGATGCTATTTAGTGGTATGATTGCGGATAATCATTAAAAAAAAACTTCAAAAAATTTGCACACTAAAAATAAAACAATTACCTTTGCACCACTTTATTTACTTATCATTGAATACATACATGAAAACAGTCGTATCTACTACTGAAGTGATTGATTGGGCGAAGCAGTTCCTTGCTAAGGCGGACGGGGAACTCACGCCGGAGGAGTTGAAGGAGCAGAAAAAGTTTGCTTCCTTGGTGCAAACTCCTGAGTATAAGACATTTCTTTCGCGGATGCTGGACGAGTCGTCCCAAATTCGGGACAACGGACAACTTAACCGGCGCGTTCGGCAACTTATCAAGGAGTATGGCATCCCCGACTTCTTTTCGCCGTTCGACCGGCTACTCATCCGGCTGTATATGATGGGGGGATTTTTGTTTCCGCCCATCGCGATGCCGATTTTTAAGAGCAAGTTGCGCAAGGAAACGAACAAGATTATCATTTCCGAAGAGCGTCCGAAACTCACCAAGCACCTTGCGGGAAGGTGGCAAAGCCAAATTGGGCAGAATGTGAATCTGCTCGGCGAGGTGGTGTTGGGCGACAAGGAAGCCGAACACCGCTATCTGCACTATCTGGAAGCCCTGAAAGAGCCGGACATCAATTACATATCTATCAAACTGTCAGGCATTTATGCGCAAATTCACGCTTTGAGTTATGCGCAAAACAGGAAAGAACTGTGCGACCTCGTGGCGAATATCTATCGTGAGGCGATTGCCAACCCTTTCACGGATGCTTCGGGCAAGAGTGCGCCCAAGTTTGTCAATCTGGATATGGAGGAATATAAGGATGCCGAACTCACGCTCGAAGTGTTTATCGACGTGCTGAGCCGTCCCGAATTTAAGAATTACACGGCGGGAATAGTCGTGCAGGCTTATTTGCCGGATGCTTCCCATTTTCAAGACCGCCTGCTGACGTTTGCCCGCAAGCGCGTGAGCGAGGGGGGCGCACCGATTAAGATGCGCCTGGTGAAGGGCGCAAACCTGCAAATGGAGAGCATCGTGTCGTCGATGCGCGGTTGGGAAAACCCCGTACAGCGCAGCAAAGTGGAGGTGGATGCCAATTATATGCACATTTTGGACAAGGCGTTGCTGCCGGAAAACACCAAGGCGGTGCGCGTGGGCGTGGCTTCGCACAACTATTTCACGATTGCCTACGCCCATCTTTTGGCGGAGAAAAACGGCGTAACCGCCGATGTGACGTTTGAGATGCTCGAAGGGATGGCAAACAATCTGCCGCGCGTGATGCGCAAGTTGGAAAAGCAAATCATCCTCTACACGCCCGTGGTGAAGGCTAACCACTTCCTCAACGCGATTTCCTACCTCGTGCGCCGCTTAGACGAAAACACCGGCAAAGAAAATTTCCTGAGTTACACTTTCAATCTGAAATTGGACAGCCCCCAATGGAATTTCTTGGCAAAGCAGTTTCTCGAAGCCTACGAACAGAAAGACACCGTGAACACAACCCCCTACCGCACACAAGACCGGACGAAAGCACCTGTGCCGCCACAGAATACAGATGTCTTTGCAAATGAGCCGGATACGGATTTAGACTTAGCCCCCAATCGCCAATGGGCATTGGACGTGTTGAAGAAATGGGAGGCAGTCAAAATCGACCGCGAAGCGCACAAAGCCACGCCCGAAGAGGTGAAGGCGGCTCTTGCAGCGGCAGAAAAAGATGCCTCCGGATGGCGAAAAACAACCGTGGCAGAGCGCAAAAAACGTCTGCATCAGGTGGCAGAAAACCTCAGCGCGAAGCGCGGCGATTTGATTGGCTGTATGGCGGCAACCACCGGCAAGACGTTCCCCGAAGGCGATGTGGAGGTGTCCGAAGCCATCGACTTTGCGCGGTTCTATCCCCTTTCGATGCAGGAAATTGACCGATTGGATACTGTTACGCACACTCCAAAGGGCATTGTGCTGGTGATTCCGCCTTGGAATTTCCCGCTGGCGATTCCTGTTGGCGGCGTGGTGGCTGCCTTGGCGGGCGGCAACACGGTCATTTTGAAGCCCGCAACGGTGGCATTGCCCATCGCGTGGGAGTTTGTGCAATGCTTTTGGGAGGCGGGCATCCCAAAAGACGCGCTGCAATTGGTTTGCCCCGCCGACCGCACCTCGCTCGGCGAACTCACGGCGCACCCCTCCATCAAGCACGTCATCCTCACAGGGGGCACCGACACGGCTTTCCGCCTCTTGCAAACAAGTCCGCGCACGCCGCTCTCGGCAGAAACGGGCGGCAAAAATGCCATTATCGTAACCGCCAATGCCGACCAAGACCACGCGATATTAAATATCGTGTCGTCGGCGTTTAGCAATGCCGGACAGAAATGTTCCGCCTGCTCGCTGCTGCTGCTGGATAAAAAAGCGTTCAACGACGAAACGTTTAAGGCGAAACTCAAAGATGCCGTGCAAAGTATGCGCACAGGCAGTCCGTGGGACACAATGAACGTGGTGGGTCCGATGATTGACAACAAAAATGAGAAGTTGCACCACGCCATCGAGCATCTGGAAGCGGGCGAAGAATGGCTGGTGGCACCCGAATTTGTCGATAACGAGCGATACATCCTCAAGCCAACAGTGAAATGGAACGTGAAGCCGGGCAGTTATACCTTTAAAAATGAGCTGTTTGCGCCACTCCTCTCGGTGGTGTGCATCAACGATTTGGCGCAGGGAATTGAGTATGCCAACTCGTCCGAATACGGTCTCACAGCCGGTTTGCAGAGCCTCAACGAAGCCGAACAGACGCTGTGGAAAAACACCATCGAAGCCGGCAACCTGTATATCAACCGCGGCATCACGGGTGCCATCGTGCGCCGTCAGCCCTTCGGAGGGATGAAACGCTCGGCTTTTGGCGGAGGCATCAAAGCCGGAGGTCCAAATTACGTCGCCTGCTTCATCGAATTTACCGAAAAAGAGGGCGTAAAAGACCGCCTACAGGCAGCCACAAAGAGTTATGCGGAGGCATGGAAAAATATCTTCTCCAAAGAAGAGGACATCAGCAATATCTACGGCGAAGAAAACATCTTCCGCTACCTGCCGCTGCGCAATATGGCACTGCGGGCGCAAACCGACGATTCGCCGGAAGACATCCAATTGGTTTTGCTGGCAGCGCAAACGGCTAAAACGCCACTCACAGTGAGCCTGTCGGCAAACAACCCCAACAGAGCGGCAATCGAAAAGACGGCGGCAACCACCGGAAGCACCATCAAACTGCAAAACGAAGCCGATTTTGTGAACGAGATGAGCCTCTACGAACGCATCCGCACAGTAACACCCGATTTGTCGGACACATTCTACCGCCAAGCCGCAAAATTGGGCAAGCACATAGCCAACACTAAACCGCTGATAGAAGGGCGTTTAGAGTTGTTGCACTATTTGAAAGAGCAAAGCATCGCGAATGAATATCACCGCTATGGCAGTATTTTTGGGGAAGATAAATAGAATGCGGTGCTCATGCGCTCTTGTTTCTGCGGGACAAAGCCACAAATTACTTGTATGATGCTATTTAGTGGTATGGTTGCGGATATCATTTTTATTTGCCAAATAAAAAAAAAGTGCTACCTTTGCAGCAATTTTATAAAAAAATGAAAACAAAAACACAAAAAGCAGTAATGCACAGGGAGCCGGAGAGCACTGTGCAGATAGAAGCAAGCTCGCAGGCAAGCGAGCAATCATGGTGGAAATGGGTATTTATAGCCTTCGCCGCAGTTATATTCGTGGCAACGCCGCTGATGAGCCTTGATGCCGGCAATTCAGGTGATGAAGATGCGTCTCAATACCCACAAGGGTTGCGGCTCTACGACTACTACACTTCATTGGGGGAAAATACCGACTATCTTAATGAAGAGGGATTAGCATATTCCGGCTACGCTTTTGATACGTTTACTGCATTTGTTGTCAAAATATTCGACATCGACGACTATATGACAGCGCGCCATGTTTGCAATGCGCTTGTGGGTGCTTTCTTGATGCTGTTTGTGGGGCTGCTCGCCAAGTTGCTCGGCGGATGGCGAGCGGGAAGTCTGGCTCTGCTGCTGATTTTTTTCTCCCCACACATCGTTGGGCAATCATTTAATAATCCGAAAGATATTCCTTATGCTGCATTTGCAATAGGTGCCATTTATTACATTGCATGGTTTATAAAAGAATTTCCTAATCCAACGCTCAAAACGAGCCTGAAAATGGGCGTGATGATGGGGGCGGCGATTGGCATACGCCCCGGCGGATTTCTGTTTTTTGCCTATTTTGGGCTGTTCGTGCTGGTTTACTACTTGATAACGAATAACCCCAAGCAGTATTTTTCCAAGAAAAACAGAGCGATTCTGAAAAAAATCTGTGCGCAGGCGGCAGTTGTGTTGGGCGTGATGCTGGTGGTGATGTTTGTTCTCTGGCCATTTGCTTTGCGCGACCCACTGCACAATATTATTTACTCTTTTCAAACCGCTGCTCACTTTAAAGTGTCGTTGTTCCAAATTTTCGAGGGAAAATCGTTGTATTCGGAAAATTTGCCCTGGTATTACAATCTCAAATATATTGGCATCACCTCCCCTATCGCAGTACTATTGGGGGGAGGGGTACAGTTGTTCGCGGCGCATCGGCAACCGAAAGGCTACTTCTGGACATTCGTGCTGCTGTTTTGTTTTGCCTTTCCTCTTTTTTGGATTGCTTACACCAAAGCCAACGTTTATGGCGGCTGGCGGCACTCGACGTTTGTTTACCCCACGCTGGTGGTAGCCGCGGCGTTGGGTTTTAATACTTTGGTAAATTTGGCAAAAAACAAAAAGGTGAAAATTGCTCTCACCGTCTTGCCGGTTATTTTGTTGCTGCACCCGCTCAGTTTTATCATTAAAAATCACCCCTACGAATACACCTATTTCAACCGATTTGTAGGTGGCGCAAAAGGGGCTTTCGGCAACTACGAAATGGATTACTACGACCACTCTATGCGTGAGGCAGCAGAATGGGTATTGGCGGATGTGGCAAAAAACGGTGCACCTGACCCAACGCGCAAAACGCGGGTGGCGGCGTGGCATTCGACAGGCTACTTTTTCCGAAACGATACCGCCCGATTTTCAGTTGATTTTGTGCGTTGGAATGAGCGCGGTTTCAGCGATTGGGACTATGCGATATTTCCCGTTACCGGAATAGAGCCTTCTTTGCTACGGAGCAAAGCAGCATTCCCTCCCAAAAATGCAGCCTTTCAAATCAAGGTCGATGGCGTGCCGATAGGGCTTGTGCTGAAGCGCGAAGACCACTCCACCTACTACGGGCATATCGCGTTTCAGCAGGAAAATTTAGACGAAGCAAAGGCACTACTCCAAAAAGCATTGGAATACGATGCTTACGACGAACAGGCTCTGGACGATTTGATTCGAACCTACTTAGCGACCGGAGAGCCTGAGGATATGGATTTAGCCATGGATTTGACAAACTATTGGTTAGGCTTCCATAAAAACAACCTCGACGCACTCTATTGGTTGGGCGCACTTTATTTCCACAAAAGGGACTTTGCAAATGTTATCGCCGTGGGCAATACAATCACGGAAATCAATCCTCGTTCTGTCCACGGGACATTGCTTATTGCCATAGCCTATGCACAGCAGAATGATTTAGACGCGGCATGGCACCTCCTGAACAAAATAATTATGATAGAGGAAAATAACACGCAAGCCTTGGAAGTGATGCTGAACGTTGCCTACCAAATGGGGAATGAGGAAGCTGCGCAGTGGGTTAGAGAGAGGCTGAAAAACCTCGAATAACACCACTAAAAGGATACTTCATTGGCAAGAATTTTCAACGTGGCATCGTCTTTTTCGCCGTTGTAATATTTGTCTAATACTTGTTGGAATATCGGATTGTCCGAAACCTCCAGAAAAAGTGTCATAGATGATTTCAATTTCAGCACATCCGGAAATCCGAATATCTGCTCTGCAGTTTTGTCCTGCAATCCGAGAAGCAGCTGGCAACATTCCAACAAGCGGACACCCAGAATCGGATGCTGCAAATAGGCTTTTGCCTCGTCCAACGATTTGATGGCATAATACTGGGCGGTTGCCGAATGCCCCAACCCGTCTATTTGCGGAAAAATAAACCACATCCAGTGAGATTCCTTCTCTCCGGCGGCAAGTTCCTCTTTCGCATACTCAATTTGCCTCATTTGAGAGGCAATAAACCTGTCTAAATCAAAGTCTTTGTCTGTTTTCATACAGTAAAAATTATAATTATTTCTGCCATTCTATCCGATAAAAATAGCCAACTTCCGGCTCTAATAAGTGATATTCATAGCTTTTGCAGGGATTATCAAATGTTACAGTTTCTATCGTTTCATAAGCGACATCTCCTGTTAACATGGTCGTATGTTCCTTTCTCACCTTCATATATTCGCCCATCTGTATTTTGCAAGTGGGATGTGATGCGTGGTTTTTTACTACCCGTCCATTTGAAAGAGTAATTTAAACCGGTCATTACTAATTGTTTGCTTTGAATTTGCCGAAAAGATTCAATGCGAATATGCCTACCATCAGGCTCCGTTTCATATTTTGCAAAAGTAGAATGACCGATGTAGCCATGTACAGAAGTTTTTTGCAAATGCTTCCAAACAAACGTTACAACACAAATCGCAATGCCAAGCAACAGCAAACAAAAAACACCCAAAGCCACAAGAGTAGCTACAGTGTTACTCAAAAAAATACATATAAAGCCTACAATTGTGGCAATATAAGCGACCCAGTCTATGACCGGTTTAATCAGTCGGTTCATTCTATTTTAAGCATCAAGTCCCATAATCTATTTTTTTTAATTTACGCCACAAAGGTACAACAATTTTTGGAATAAACAAGCATTTGAGCAAAAAAATCTCAAATTTCAGAAAAAAGGGCGAAGTGCTAAAACTATTATGATTGTCCGCAATTATATAAAACATTCATTTTTTCTGCTCAATCTTCTTCTGCACCTCCTTGATTGTGTCCAAATAGGCTTGCTCCACCGGTGAGAGCGTTTTCACTTGATATTTTTTGTATTCCGCAAGGGCTTTATCCATCGCCTGTTCGTGGCTTATTTTTCCCGCATTTTGCAAAATCGGTTCACCCGATGACGATAAAATAGCATCCAATTGTTTGATATAATCCGCCATATACATCGGGCGGCGTTTCATTGCCTGAATTTCGGCAAAATCGAAGTATCCGGAAACCAAATTGTTCAGGATTTTCAATTCGTCTTCGCTCAAATAGTTTTTGGCAATCATAGTGTCTTGTTGAGTGGGCTGTTCGCCATGAAAAACGGTCAATCCCATAAACGGCTTGTCTGAATCTGCGCGTTCATAAATCACTTCGGCGGCAGTGTGACCATGCGCCGCGTAGTGCAATTTATTTTGTACAATCTTGAAAAATTTGATTGTTTCAGCGGCTTTCGGGTCGTAATCAATGCTTGTGGCATACAAATCCAGCACTTGCCGATACATCACTTTTTCGGACGAGCGAATGTCGCGAATTCTATTCAGCAACTCATACCAATAGCCGCCTCCACCAGTCTGTTTGAGCCGCTCATCATCCATGGTAAAACCCTTAATGAGGTACTCTTTAAGTCGTTCGGTTGCCCAAATGCGAAATTTGGTGGCGATGTGGGACTTCACGCGATAGCCGAGAGAAATAATCAAATCGAGGTTGTAGAACGTTGTATCGTAATTTTTCCCATCGGAAGCAGTTGTTCGGAAATTCCGAACAACTGAATTAGCATCCAATTCACCGTCTTCAAAGATGTGCTTGATATGCTCACTCACATTTGCTTTGCTTGATTGATACAGTTCAACTAACTGCGCCTGCGTCAGCCACACAGTTTCATTCTCAAATCGCGTTTTCACTTGTGTGGCACCATTTTCTGTTTGGTAGATAATGATTTCACTCTGTGGTTTTTCTTGTAAATTAATCATTGTCTTATTTATTTGTTTCGGCGACAAAGGTACAACTTCTTTTTTAATCTACCAAATATTTTTTGTACTTATTTTGCAAAAAATGCGTAATTAGCAGTTCATTCAAACGCATTACCCTTATGGGTTTTCAATCAGTTTGCTTTCTAAGTTCGGCAAGTGTCGCCCAACACTCATCTAACTCCTTTTGCGAAAACCGGCTTGTAAATGCTTCCGGGTTTTGTTTATACAGTTGTTCCATTTGCTCAAGATGCTTGTAGAGTGCATTAACGTTAGTGGTTTCCGCATAATAATTTGCTAACGCTGAATAAAGCATAACATCCTCCGGAAAATCTTTTATTCCTTGTTCCAAAATGGCACAAGCCTCTTGTTTTTTGTTTACTCTCAACAGTGCCATGGCATAATCGTATGGAAATTTTGGGTTGTCACGATGCTTTAAATATGCCTTTTCAGCCCATACCGCAGCCAACTCATTCAGTCCATTGTTTCTAAAAATGATTGATAGCATGGACTCATTGTTAAATGATGTGCGTATGTATATCGAAGCAGGGTCTGTCCTGAATGCGTGTTGAACCCATTTAATTGAGGCATCAGTTTTATTTGTAAACAGCCACATCGACGTGTGCAGGATGGAAAAACCTGCAACCATCAACACGCCGTA
The DNA here is from genome assembly GCA_025996815.1 of Bacteroidia bacterium. Classification (GTDB taxonomy): domain Bacteria; phylum Bacteroidota; class Bacteroidia; order Bacteroidales; family Azobacteroidaceae; genus Azobacteroides. Next base: position 15,560 of record BNTT01000037.1, on the reverse strand, counting down.
CTTGATATTTTTCACAATTTTATTGTCATGCAACATCACGAGGAAATAGGCGTTGCTCAAATTATACACAACGGGGGCAAATGCAAAAATATCCCAATCCCCGGAGCCTCTGTCGGAATTAAACACAAACAGCAATCCAATAAAGGACGCCGATGCAATCTGAAAAAACCAAGCCGTGAGATTGTATTTTATTTTGAAAACGACGCTATAAACCAGCAGCAGAAGCCATATAAACAGCCCAATCCCGCCTCCCAGCAATTGTGAGTTCAGAAATTCCTTGCAATGCGCGATTGAAAATAGAGTCATATAGACATCATCTTTCAAAGGGTGTATCGCCTGCAAGGACTCTGCAACCGGAAAAACCATCCATGCCACAGTAGACAGCAAAAAAATAGACGACAATGCCAGAACGACCAGCGTGGTTTTCCTTCTAAAAAAGGGTTCTTTCCAAAGCACTTTGCCATAAAACAGGAAAATAAGCGACGGAAGCATACAAACCAGCATCAAATGAAGCCCAATTCCCAGCAGCAGCACCAATGTGGGCACAATGATATATGTTTTGTTTTTCAAATACAACAAACTTGTGAAAAGATACAGTCGAAGAAATAATACAGGCAAAGCATAGATTTCGAGATAGCCACAAAATTGCATCAAAATGGCTAAAGAAAGCGTCGAGATTATGAATGCCGCCGCTTTTTTCAAAAAGGTGTTGCCCAAAAGATTAGCCGTGCACAAAGCGAAGAAGATAAACAGGCATCCGGCAATGTCGTCTATCAATCGGACGGTTTGGTAGGCTGTGAAATCAAAATGAGCATGAAGCCAAGCATACGAATAATTTCCCAATACCATGGTCAGATATTCTTGTTTTACGGTTGTCCCTTGCGCTATTTGCCACGCTCTGAGATTGGTGTCGCCCAATAAAAAATATTTGACTTGCAGCAGATGAAACACGCCAATGGCGGCAATGCTGAGGACGGCAAACAGCAGATAACGGTGTTTTCGTAGCGTCGAAATGATAGATTTTCGACTTAAAGCAGTGATTTGAGCCACTAAATATTGATTGGTCTGCGGCAGACAGAAGCATACCAATAAAAGGTAAAACAAACCGACGACCCAAGGGTCGAAACAGGCGATATAATTCAGTCCCCAACCGCGCGCCACGCCGGGCGCAAAGGAAAGTAATAAACTCAGTGCTATGAAAAGCACTCCGACAGCCAAAAATGGCAATGTGTTTTTTGTTTTCATCTGTTTAAGAGTTTGTGGCTCAAACTCTTAAACTCATCGGCAAACAAAAAAAGCGTCGAACTGCCCGTGTGAATGCTTATTTAACACTTCGGCATCGCCAAACGCCTTTCTACAAAATAAGCAACGAACAGTTCACGCCCCAAGGACGTGAACCTTCGCAACTTATTCTCTATGTAGAACTTCAAATTTGGCGATTTTAAGTGTCTGAGAATAAGAGCGTAGCTCTATTATTTAATATTTTATAATTCTAATTTTTCTAATTCATTAGCATTTCATTTTTTTTGTTTCTCCAACACCCGCATCAGATTACCTCCCCAAATTTTGGCGATTTCTTTTTCGGAATAGCCGCGGCGCAGCAGTTCGGCGGTGATTTGTGGCATGTCGGCGGCTCCTTTGGCGTCGGCGAGTTCGCTGCCGCCGTCGAAATCGGAGCCGATGCCGACGTGGTCGATGCCAACGGTTGTCACGATGTGGTCGATGTGGTCGACCGCGTCGCTGACGGTTGCTTGCCCGCCTTTTTTCAGGAACGGGCTGTAGAGGCACACCTGTATCACGCCGCCTTTGGCTGCGATGGCGCGCATCAACTTGTCGGACACGTTGCGCGGATGGTTGTGCACCGCTTTTGCCGACGAGTGGGAGGCGATGATGGGCTTGGTGCTGACTTCCAGCACGTCGAAAGATGTTTTTTCGGACGTGTGCGAAATATCGACCATGATGCCGCAGCGGTTCATCTCGCGCACCACCTCCTTGCCGTATTCGCTCAGCCCGTTGTGCTCCTGATAGCTCTTGGTGGCGGCATCGCAGAGGTCATTGTCGCCGTTGTGCGACAGGGTGATGTAGCGCACGCCCAGGTCGGCAAATTTTTTCACGTTGCCGAGGTCTTTGCCCAGCCCGTAGCCGTTTTCGATGCCGAGAAAGATGGCTTTTTTGCCCGCTCGTTTCAGGCGTTTCAGGTCGGCGAATGATTTTGCCAAGCCTGCCGTCTGTTGGTTTTTTTCGATTTGCCGGATGAGTTCTTTGAGGATGTTCTCGGTCTTTTGGACGGCTTTTTCCGATGATTTGGTATCGCGCGCACCCTGATGCAGGTAGGCAATCATAAAAACCGCATCCAGCAGCCCCTCCTGCATTTGGGGGATGGTCACTTTCAGTTGGTAATCCTGCGGTCCGTCGTCCTCCGATTTGTTGAGCAAGAGCGGGTTCACCGTAAACGTCTTGTTGTCCTGCCCAATATCAATTTTGTAGGGGAAAAACATCGGCGTATCGCAGTGAGAATCAATCGTATAGATGCGCGAATGAATATCTTTCACCGTCTTCGACATCCCCTCTTTGTGCGTAGTAGACAACCCTGTAAGCATAATCAAAACTATCAGATTTCGTGCGATAGACATTTCTTAATCATTCGCTTTTTGAATAAAATAGTCGTTGAGCGCGGCGATGGTTTCGGGCGAATTGGGCATATCCTTGACGATTGTGCCGCGCTCCAGGAGCACCATTCGCGTGGCGATGTCGGTGGTGTAACTGAGGTTGTGGCTCGATATTAGCACCGTTGTTTGGCGTTCGCGGTTCATTTTCTGTATCATATTCCGGATTTCGATTTGCGACGACGGGTCGAGGAAATTGAATGGCTCGTCCAAAATCAGCACTTCCGGCTGAATCATCATGGCGGCGATGATGCCGATTTTTTGCTTGTTGCCTGCCGAAAAATTGCGGATGTATTTTTTTTGCCCAAATATCTCGCCGTTCATAAAACGCTCGAACGCAGAGAGGCGGGCATCCAAATCGTCTTTCGTCAAGCCGTAGGTGTCGCCCACGAACGAAAAATACTCTTCCGGCGTGAGGAAATCAATCAAAAACCGGTTGTCGATAAACGAGCCGGTGTATGCTTTCCACGCCTCCGAACAGCTGACATCCGCGCCGCCACTCTGCACATAGCCCGAATCGGCTTTCAGCAAATCCAAAACGAGGCGAAACAAAGTCGTCTTTCCCGCGCCATTATTGCCCACCAGACCCAACAGGGTGCCTTTTTCTACCCTCAGTTCGGGAATGTTCAACGCGACTTTGTCCTCAAACCGTTTTTCTAAATCGTTTATTACTATCATGACCGAAATCCCTCCATATTTTTATATTTGCGCTTCTCAAAGCGTTTGTAAATGTTTCTTAACCAATATTTTGACGTGAATGTAAATGCCATCCCCACAATCAGCATAAACATGCACGTTGCGGTTTCGCCGAATATCCCGCCAATGATTGCGACGAGTATAACCGGCACAAACATGGTAACCATTGAGAGAACCACCGTAGTGCCCGACTGCCCTTTCCAATTCATCGTACCCTTGTCGAACAGGTCTAAATAGTTTTTATTATAGACGGCATTTTGAAAACTCATAAAATAAATAGGTCCCACCGTATAAAAGAAAAGTGATACCAGCAACAACAAGCTCAATTTTCCATGCCACACAGGTATCAGCAACAAAAGTGTAACCAACAGTGAATGAGTGGAATACAACACATATTTGCTTTTCAGGGCTTCATACATCGACACCTTGCGCGACATCAAGCCATCGAAGAATGACGATTCCGCCGTGAAGATGAATTGCCCCATCGTTATTCCAAATATACCAATCGTCGTGATTCCAAAGAAATACGTATTGTAACTTCCAAGACCTGTCCGCAGTGCATAAAACATATCTATATAGAGTATTGCAAAAAAGTACACAATGAAAAACATGCCGGCAAGTACTGTTTGTTTCAGGCGTGGCGAGCGCAGTATCATCTTGATTTCCAAATTCATATAATCCCCAATAGCACCGAAGCGGTCTAAGAACGCCACACTTGAAAAGGACGATGCCTTGTCAATTTTTTCGCCCTGCAATTCTCTATACACCGCCGTATCCATCTGATTCAAATTCACCACCCAAAGCACAGTCAATAGCATGAATAATCCGCTCCAAATCGACGGCTGAACATTCAGCACCAAATCGCCCGCCTTTTGCATATACTCACCCAACGGAATCGTGGTCGCGAATAGAACAACACACGGCACGGCAACCAGCACCAAAGGCAACAGATAAAACCAAAAACTCTTGTTGAGCAGATTGTTAATAAAATTGACCAGCAAACTGACACCCACGCAGAGCAGGTAGAAAAACAGGATATACAAAATCGCCGTCCCAAACCCGAAATAGGGCGTAATAGACTTGAGCGCGAAAGGCACTATCGGAAACAGCCAAAAGAGATTCCAAAAACTGCTAAACTCCTTGATTAACAAAAAGTTATACAGCCGATTTCGCTTAATCGGCAGCGCAAGATACGGCGCAATCTGCATCGACTGATTGGTCTTCCAAAAAAATTTCACCACAAAATCGACGACAAACAAATAAAGGACAATCGAATTGAAGACATCAATGGCATACGTGTAAGTGCCAACTTTGAGCAAAAGTTTGTCCAGAAAAACGCCAATCATAAAAAGTTCCACAGCCAAAAAGCCAAGCGAGATGCACATAAAAATCCGCACGCCCATGTTGCGTTCAAACATGGGATTGCGCCTGAAGGCTTTCCATTGGTGCTGTTGCAGTTGTTGTTGTAGCATAGCGTTTGCGCTTTTTCACTCACTCAGTTTCGCACCTAAATAGGAGCGATTCATGCGTGCGATGTTGCTGATACTCACGCCTTTGGGGCATTCGAGTTCGCAGGCGCGGGTGTTGGTGCAATTGCCGAAGCCGAGTTCGTCCATCCGCTTCACCATCGCCCTGGCGCGGGCTTTTGCCTCCACTTTGCCTTGGGGCAAGAGTGCCAACTGGCTCACTTTTGCCGACACGAAGAGCATCGCCGAGCCGTTCTTACAAGCCGCCACGCACGCTCCGCAACCGATACAACTCGCGGCATCCATCGCTTCGTCGGCATCCAACTTGGATATTGGCGTCGCATTGGCATCGGGCACACCGCCGGTATTGACATTCACATAGCCGCCGGCTTGAATGATTTTGTCGAACGCCTGACGGTCGACCATCAAGTCGCGCACGACAGGAAACGCTGCCGAACGCCATGGCTCCACGGTAATCGTTTGACCATCCTTGAAATGGCGCATGTGGAGCTGGCAGGTCGTAATCAGGTCGTCGGGACCGTGCGGATGCCCGTTGATATAGAGCGAGCACATCCCGCAAATACCTTCGCGGCAATCGTTGTCGAACACCACCGGCTCCTTCTTGTCGCGAATCAACTGTTCGTTCAAGATGTCGAGCATCTCCAAAAACGACGTGCCGCCGGAGATTTTTTCCAATTTGTAAGTCTCAAAATGACCTTTTGCTTTGGGTCCTTGCTGACGCCAAACGCGCACTTTTACATTGATTTCTTTATCCATAACCGTTTTACGATTTATAATTTCTTTGTTGACGTTGTACAAACTCATAATCTAATGGCTCCTTGATAAGTTCCGGCTCTTTGCCGTCGCCTGCAAATTGCCAGCAGGAAGCGTAGGCATACTTTTCATCGTCGCGCAGGGCTTCGCCTTCGGGCGTTTGATACTCTTCGCGGAAGTGTCCGCCGCACGATTCGTTGCGGTTTAGACCGTCCAGAGCCATCAGTTCGCCGATGTCGAAGAAGTCTGCCACGCGCAGGGCTTTTTCCAACTCCGTATTCAGGGTGTTTGGCTCGCCGGGGATGAACACGTCTGCCCAAAATTCTTTTCTCAATTGGAGTATTTCTTTCAGTGCCGTTTCCAGCGATGCTTTGGTGCGAGCCATACCCACATTGTTCCACATGATGTGACCCAATGCCTTGTGGAACGTATCCACCGAGCGGCTGCCCTGAATGCTCATCAATTTGGCGATTTTGCTTTCCACCGCCTGCTCTGCCGCCTCAAATTCGGGACGTTCCACGCTGAAGCGGGGCACGCCGATTTGGTCTGACAGGTAGTTCTGAATGGTGTAGGGCAACACGAAATAGCCGTCTGCCAGCCCCTGCATCAATGCCGAAGCCCCCAGGCGGTTGGCACCGTGGTCGGAGAAATTCGCCTCGCCTATCGCGAAACAGCCCTGCACGGTGGTCATCAATTCATAATCGACCCACAAGCCGCCCATCGTGTAGTGGATGGCGGGGAAAATCATCATCGGCGTTTTGTATGGATTTTCGTCCGTGATTTTTTCGTACATCTGAAACAGGTTGCCGTAACGCGCCTCCACGGTCTTCAAGCCCAGCCGCTGAATAGCCGCCGAAAAGTCTAAATAGACCGCCAAACCGGTGTTATTGACACCAAAACCGGCATCGCAACGCTCTTTGGCGGCACGGGAAGCCACATCGCGCGGCACCAAGTTGCCAAAAGCGGGGTAGCGACGTTCCAGATAGTAGTCGCGGTCTTCTTCGGGGATGTCCGTCGGCTTCAGAGTGCCTGCCTGAATGGCTTTGGCATCTTTCAATTTTTCCGGCACCCAGATACGCCCGTCGTTGCGCAACGATTCGGACATCAGGGTGAGTTTCGACTGAAATTCGCCGTGCACGGGAATACACGTCGGGTGGATTTGCGCGAAAGCCGGATTGGCAAACAGCGCACCCTTGCGGTAGCACTGTATCGCTGCCGAGCCATTGCTGTTCATCGCGTTGGTGGACAGGAAAAACGTGTTGCCATAGCCTCCGGAGCCGATGACGACGGCGTGAGCGGCGAAGCGTTCGATTTTTCCGGTTACCAGATTGCGGGCGATGATGCCGCGGGCGCGACCGTCAATCAGCACCAAATCCAACATCTCGTAGCGGGTGAAGAGTTTCACCGAGCCTTTTTCCACCTGACGGCTCAAAGCCGAGTAGGCACCGAGAAGCAACTGCTGACCGGTTTGCCCTTTGGCATAAAACGTGCGCGACACTTGTGCGCCACCGAATGAGCGGTTGTCGAGCAAGCCGCCATATTCGCGGGCGAAAGGCACTCCCTGCGCCACACATTGGTCGATGATACTGTTCGACACCTCCGCCAGGCGATAGACATTGGCTTCGCGGGCGCGGTAGTCGCCGCCCTTGATGGTGTCGTAAAACAGACGGTAAACCGAGTCGCCGTCGTTTTGATAATTTTTCGCGGCATTGATACCGCCCTGAGCGGCAATGGAATGTGCCCGCCGCGGCGAGTCCTGAATACAGAAATTCAGCACATTGAAACCCAACTCGCCCAGCGAAGCGGCAGCCGAAGCTCCCGCCAAGCCGGTGCCCACCACAATCACGTCTAAGCGACGCTTGTTGGCAGGATTCACCAATTTCTGGTGGTCCTTATAATTCGTCCATTTCTCGGCGAGCGGTCCCGCCGGAATTTTTGCTTCTAATTTTGCCATATTTATATGTATATTAAAATAATGTCATTGTACCGTTGCAGAGGTGTACTGCACTAAAATAAATCGGGCAGACGGCAAAACCTAACGCGATAATCGTTGCCACAATGTAGGCAATGAAATGCACGCGCTTATACCACGTTTTGTTGTTCCAGCCGAGCGTTTGAAACGCGCTCCACACGCCGTGCGTGAGGTGAAACCACAGTGTCCACAGCCACGCGAGGTAGATGACCACGTAAATGCCCTTTGAAAACAGTTCGATGACCAACCCCGACCCTGCGGCAATGGCATCCGGCGAATGAATCAGTTCGGCGAACTGCATTTTGTACCAGAAATTGCACAAGTGGACAACCAGCCCCAGGAAGATGAGCAGTCCCAGGACGTACATGTTTTTCGCAGCCCATTCCGTTGGCGTTTTGTTGCCGGACGAATAACCTTCCGCCCCGCGCGCCCACTTGTTTTGCAGCGTCAACCATGTGCCATAGAGGATGTGGATTGCAAACCCGCCCGCCAAAGCCAGCGTAGCCACCACCGCATACCAATTGGCACCCAAAAATTCACAAATCATGTCGTAGGCTTCGGTCGAAAAAACCAAAACCAGGTTCATGGTCATGTGAAAAAGCAGAAATAGCACGAGGCAAGTCCCCGTGATGCTCATGATGAACTTCCTGCCGATAGAAGAATTAAAAAGCCAATACATATTAAAAAAGTTGTTTAATTGTTATTTGAATCAGGCTGCAAAGGTATGAAATAATTATGAATTATGAAATAATAATTGCAAAAAAAATTTTATTATTTGCATAATTCAAAAATAAAACGTTTTGTCAAAACCCCATAGCCCGTAGGGCTTTCACCGTGAATGCCCTACGGGCAATATATGGATGAGGGCGGTTTTTCTATTGATATGAAAGCCCTACGGGCTAAACTTCTCCGGAACTCAGGTTATTACATGGGCGATGGAATACTAAAACTGCTTTGGCACAAATAAAAAAGAGGCTGTTTTGCAACCTCTTTTTACTTGACAGATTATCGCTCTGCCGGGCAGGTGGAGAAAGCGAGGTAATATACCCCTTCCCCCGCAAGCGATTCCGGATTCGAGCCGGCTATCAGACCACTACTAATCGCTCAATTGACACCGCAAAGGTACGACATATTTTTCAATCCGCCAAACATTTTTGAATGTTTTTCTGAAAAATTTGGTAAGTTCAATTAGTAACTGCGAAAAATACAGATTTAATAATTTCCCGTTACCAATTTATTTTATTTACCATTTCGTTAAGATGCTTTATTTTGTCAAATATTACACTAAAAGACGGTGATTCGCCATAAATCATCGTTTGCATCTTTTTGTAATCTTCTTCCCACATTGCAATTACGCTGTCGGGCGGAATAATGTTTATCGTGGCGGGCAAAAGCGTGTCGTAATCAAAATCTTTTATGGCTATAAACATTCGGCGGTGGGCAATAATTGATTTGTATAATTCATTGTTATTCAATGCTTTTGCGGCTATTGGAGTGTCCAACATTCGCACAATATCGTATAAGTGGCGGCTCATTCTGTTCACTCGGATTTTTTCTTGGTCGTGCTTGGCAAATTCTTCGTGCAACAGACAGATTTTTTCTAAAAATGTGCGTTCGGGTGCAACGGCTTGAATTTCAAAAGGTGTATCTGCAAATGCTCTGTCGGCAAAAACTTCGTCGATAAATGATTGAATTGTAACCTTTTCCAACGGCTCTTTCATTGAGCGTCCATTCACTTCGAGCACCACAACAGGCTTGATATAACTTTCGGCATTGTCGCCTTGATTTTCTGCAAATAACGACTTGTAATTTACAAAGATTTTTTCGGGGTCAATGGTTGTAACGTCCGTGATATTCATTTCAACAGCAAACAAGTTGGGCGAAACGCCATCTTGTTCCAACTGTTTTGCTAAATCGTATTGCAATGTGTTTCTACAAAATTTGCAAGCCGCTTTTCGCAGATTTTTACTGATTTGTTTTATTGTAAAAGTATTGCCCACGAAGCCGAAATATTCGCGATTTATTGCAATGTCAACATCTTCGCTAAACCGTTCAATCACATTCCAACACTTGCTCAACGAAGTGCCACCCTTGAACGAGATATGTTCAGAGTATGACAACTCAAACAAGGCACGGAGAACGGCTGTAACCCAAATGTCTTTTTCGATTGCTTCGGGTGGCAGATTGAGTGAAAATACGGCTTCGTTAATATACCTAACTTGTTCTGTTTTAGATAAATTCAAAAAATTATTCATTGTTTTTTTGTTTTATGTAATTCATTAAAATATCGGAAATCCATCGCGGGGCAAGCAGTGCATCGTGCCTTATTTTTTCATTATTTTCGTGCGCAAGTGCCTCATAGATTTTTTGCAATTCTTCCTGTTGAACTTTGCCTTTGCCTGTTTCTTTGAGAGCAAAAATCACCAATGTGCAAATTTCACTCTTGTAAGACAGATTTTTAGGTGCAGTTTTCTTGAAAGTTACCCGCACTTTGCCAATTTTCACCGTGCGAGCCGTGCCGCTCGACAGAAAAACGAAACGCATCGGCACTTGCGTTGAAAGTCCAAGTGCATTAAGGGCATAAAGCCCTGTGGGTATGATTTTTGCCTTGTCGCGTTTGGCAATTTGCTTAATTATATTATGTATCAGCGGATAAAAAATGTTGCCGTCCTTGTCGCGTTTGGGGTAGAGGTATATTCCGGGCGAAAGACGCACGATTAGCCCCTTGTTGCAAAGTCGAAAAAGTGTAATGCGAACAACTTCCGCACTGCCGAATTTCTTAAAATCTTCAGCAAAAAATATTTTTCCTTTTCGCCTCATGATTATCTTGCTTTCTATTTGACTATTAACTGATTGCATAATATTTAATTCTTTATTTTGTAACACATATAGCAAAAATGTGTTACAGTTTTCGTGCTGCAAAGGTACGACATATTTTTCAATCCACCAAACATTTTTGAATGTTTTTCTGAAAAATTTGGCAAAATCATTGGAAATTGTTTTGACAATTCAGAAATAAAACGTTACCTTTGCAAAAAATATGTAAATAAATTTCTGTTTTGCAATCAAATTATATCCTGCGCGCACGTGAAAAGTATGAATCCTATGACCCAAGTTGTTGGACGAAAGCCTATTTTGATGATGTGTCCGGTGGATTTAACGTTTATCACAAACTTCATCAATTTTCATCCGTACAAGGTGGCGGCGATGTGGAAAAAACCGTTGGAAAAATGCTCGCCAAATGCAGTGGCAAGCAGGTGGAATTTTTAGCGGAGCAAGGTGATGGACATGGGATGCCTGATGTTATGTTTGACGAGCAAACATGGGATATAAAATTTGTCAATAATGCAAATGAAAACACCCTGCGGCTTTACATAAAAGATGCACGCAAAGCAGATAATGCGATATTCTACTTTACAAACGACAAATATGACAGTTTGCTCAGTGCGGTTAATCGCGAAGTTGGACACTTGCAAAAATGCAATCGCGTGTCGGTTATGCCAAACATCTATTATATGGATGAAAAAGAAGTTTTGTCTTTGCTTTGGCACAAATAATAAAGGAACTATTTGCATAGCCCCTTTAACTGCGTATTCAACCCCCCGCCGGGCTGGTAGGGAACGGAAAAGAGCACCTAAGCACTCCCTGCTATCCCTGCAAGCGACTCCGGATTCGAGCCGGCTATCAGACCACTACTAATCGCTCAATTGACACCACAAAGGTACGACATATTTTTCAATCCTCCAAACATTTTTGAATGTTTTTCTGAAAAATGCGCCTGAAAATTAGAAAAAATGTCATTGCGGGCGTGACCCGCAATCCCACCACTTGGCGTTCGCTCCTTGTCCCGCAGGGACAGCACTTTATTAACCGTATGCTTTAGCTTACGGTACGGGAATGACAACAACCTCATAGTCCCGCAGGGGACGACACATTGATATAGCCAATAAAGTGTCGTCCCATGCGGGACTTGAGAGAGTATGGGTTAGTCTTGTCCGTAGGCTAAAGCATACGGTTAATAAAGTGCTGTCCTTGCAGGGCAAAGCCACAAATTGCTTTGTGATGCTATTTTGTGGTATGATTGCGGATAATCATTTAAATTAATAGGATTATCCGCATTCATGAAAAATAATCTCTTGTTCGGCATTGCGCGCGGACGACACGCCGTACTGAGTAAATTAAGGATGCGGAAGCACCACGCGGAAGCCCACGGTGGCGGCTCTTTCGCCAGGCGCTTTGTAGTCGCCGCGATAAACCACTTTGCAGTGGTCATTTCCCTCAGATGTGCTATAGCTACCGCCGCGAGTCACGTGGGTATCTGGTGGATAGGTAGTGCCATACCAGTCGCTACACCACTCCGCTACATTACCGCTCATATTGTAAATACCCAACTCGTTGGGGGCTTTATCATCACCTACTTCATGTGCCTTGCCACCACTATTGCCGCCGTGCCACGCTACATCATTACCAGCATTATTGCCGCCGCTATAGTCGTAGTGGTTGCCCAGAAGACCATCCACATTCGGTCTACGACCTTCGGCTGCCCATTCCCACTCTGCCTCGGTGGGCAGGCGGTAATTTTTGCCGGTTTGCTGATTGAGTTTAATTAAAAACTCTTCTATGTCAGTATAGCTGACATTATACATCGGGTAATTGTCGCCCTCACCGATGTCACTCGACAGTGGTATGTCGGGCGACAAGCTGCCCATCACATCCAACCACTGTTTTTGAGTAACCTCGTATTTTCCAATTTTGAAATCGGCGAGGGTTATAGATATGCCGGAGCCGTCTTTGGGAAAGGGTATGGCGGTATGTCCTTCTACGAGTATCATTTCATCTGCAAAAGGGTCTCCCACTTGCGTGACAGTTATAACCTGCGGTGCCCCAACAGTAGGAGTAACGGTAATAGTTGCCGGTCGGCTATCCGCAAGGAAATTTGTATCCACTTTCATCGTAATTTTGCCGTCGCCTTTGGTCACGGTGCACCACCCGGCACCGCTGCTAACTGCTGCTGTCCACTCGCTATTGCTCGTTACACGAATAGTGTCATTTGTGGCAACAATGGTGGGAAATGCAATGCTCGTTCTGCCAAGTTCCAATTTAGGGGGTGCCGCCGCTTGCGTGACTTTTATCGTCTTCTTGAGTGCCTCGACAGCAGGAACAGTATTAACGGTGATAGTCGCCTCTGCTGGGCTCCACGCATTGGGATTTGGCAGCACAGTCACCGTAATCTTGTCGGAAGTCTGGCTTACCGTGCACCGACCAACATTACTGCTTGCTGCTGTCCATGTGCTATTGCTCGTTACGGCAATATCATAAGTGTCCCCGTTAGCAGGTGCCTCAATCGGCGTTTCGGCAAGTTCCAAAGTAGCGTCTGCCCTCGGCTGCGTAACAGTTATCATTCGCTTGAGCTTCTCGACAGGAGGAACAGTATTAACGATGATTGTCGCATAGCGGTACTCCGTAGTGGGATTTGCCGCCACAGTCGTCACTTCAAATGTCCCGCTGCCTGTGCCGGAAGCGTTGGTCAAAGTGCACCACCCACTGTTAGTACCACTAACCTCAGCCGTCCATGCAACATTGCTTGTTACGACAATGGGATAATCGACCCCGATAGCAGGTGCCGGAACCTCTGTTTTGCCCACCGTCAAAGTTGCGTCTGATGCCTTTTGCTTGACAGTTATCGTCTCCTCTTTTACCGTCCCGTCAGTAGTAGTAGTAGTAACGGTGATAGTCGCCTCTCGGTCAGACGTAGTATTAGTATATTTACCCACAGTTACCTGAATAGACCCGGTGTTTTCGCCGGACATCGGACTTACCGTGCACCACCCATCGCCACCGTTAATTTCTTTAATTTCTTCAATTTTCCACTTGCTATTGCTCTCTACGGTAATAGTAGAATTAGTTGCCCCGGCGGCAGTTGTCGAAATTTCCTTTTTTTCAAGTTTCAAAGTAGCTTCTCCCCGCTCTTGCTCAACAATTACCGTCTTCATCTGCGTCCCGGCAGTAACGGTGAAAGTCGCCTCTCGGATACTCGTGGTGGGATTTTCCATCACAGTTACCATAATTTCGCCGTCGCCTCTGCCTGTCTTGGTGTTAATTATGCACCATTCAGGCTTTGAACTATCCGAAACCAACCACACGCTATTGCTCTTCACGTCAATAGAATAAGATGCCGAGGGAGCAGCAAGTACTTTAAGACTGTCGTCAATTGTCAAAGTAGCGTTTGGAGGCTGCGTGACAGTTACCGGCTTCTCGACCTTCTCCGTGCCCGTCCCGGCAGTAACGGTGATAGTCGCCTCTCGGCTCTTCTCACCGGTATTTTCCGTCACACTTACCTTAATTGTGCCGTTGTTTTCGCCGGAAGCATCGGTCAGTTTGCACCAATTCGCCGAACTAACAGCCGACCACACGTTGTTGCTCGTCACGTTAATATAGTTAATGTCCGCGGCGGCAGTTGCTATCGGAATATTATTTTTGTCAAGTGTCAAAGTAGCGTTTGCCGCATCTTGCGTAACAATTACCTTCTTCGTTTCTGCCCCGACAACGGTGATAGTCGCCTCTCGGGGTATGGATGTGGTATTTTTATCCACAGTTACCGTAATTTTGCCTGTACCTATAGCGGTGTTAATCATGCACCAGTCAGACCCCGGACTAACCGTAGCCGTCCACGAGCTATTGCTTGTTACGGTAATAGTATGACTTGTCGTGGCAGCAGTTGCCTCAATACTGTCTCTGTCAAGTTTCAAAGTAGCGTTTAGAGCAGCCTCTTGCGTAACAGTTATCGTCTTCGTGTCTGCCCCGTCACTAACGGTGATAGTCGCCGTGCGGCTTAGAGTGGTATTTTCATTTGCCTTCACAATTACCATAATTTTGTCGTCGCCTGTGCCCTGAACGGGGTTAACCGAGCACCATAAAAACCCTGTAATAACCTTAGCCGTCCACTTACTATTGCTTGTTACGGCAACAGGATAAATGTCCGCGCCGGCACTTGCCGGAATACTGTCTATGTCAAGTGCCAAAGTAGCGTTTGCCGCCTCTTGCGCAACAATTGCCTTCTCGGTGAATGTCTTCCCGTCAGTAATGGTGATTTCCGCCGTGCGGATATTCATGGTGGTATTTTTTTTCACAACTATGGTAATTGTGCCGTTGCCTGTGCCCACAGAGGGGCTAATGGTGCACCATTCGGTGCCCGGACTAACCGTAGCCGTCCATGCAACATTGCTCGTCACAACAATAAAATGTTTTGCCTCGGCGGCACTTGCCGCAATCGTCGTGCTGTCAATCGTCAAAGTAGCGTTTGGAGCCCCCCCCGGAACCGCTTGCGTAACCATTACCATCTGCGTGACCACCCCGTCGGTGATGGCGATAGTTGCCGTTCGGGGGCTTGTGGTGGCATTTTCCGCCACGACCACGATAATTGTGCCGTCGCCGGTGCCCTTAGCGGGGGGAGAAATCGTGCACCATTCAGATTCCGAATCAGATTCCGAACTAACCTTAGCCGTCCACGTGCTATTGCTCGCCACGGCAACAGGATACATGCCTGCGGTGGCAGTTGCCGAAATTTTGTCTTTATCAAGTTTCAAAGTAGCGTTTGCCGCGGCTTGCATGACCTTTACCGTCTGCGTGAGAGCCCCGTCGGTAACGGTGATAGTTGCCTCTCGGCCACTCGTGGTGGTATTTTCCTTCACGAGCACGGTGATTGTGCCATCGTTTGAGCCCACAGTGGGGCTAATCGTGCACCAGTCCGACGCTGAACTCGTAGCCATCCACACGTGATTGCTTGTTACGGCAATAGAATGCATCTCCAAGGCGGCAGTTGCCGGAATCGCCGTTTTGTCTACCGTCAATTTCGGCAGTTCTTTAACGTCGTCAAGCGGCAACTCCGTTGCGCACCCTGCACAAAACAGTGCAACTAACAAAATGCTTATTCTCTTTTTCATAACTTTAATAATAACTTTTTAATAACTTCTTTATTTCCGGGCG
>BNTT01000036.1 GCA_025996815.1 Bacteroidia bacterium | reverse complement strand
GGCGGCATACGACCTCGATGCCAACGCCATAGCCGGAATAATCCCGTTCAGCGGACAGGCAATCAGCCATTATAACTACCGTAAAATGCTCGGCATAAAAGAAACGCAGCCCATCATCGACGAATATGCGCCCCTATTCCACGTCCGAGCCGACGCACCCCCATTGATTATCATTTCAGGCGACCGCACAATGGAATTATTAGGTCGCTACGAAGAAAATGCCTATTTCTGGCGCATGATGAAAGTAGCCGGACATAAAGAAACCTATTTGTATGAATTAGATGGATATGACCATGGTGCTATGGTTGCGCCGGCTTTTCATATTTTGAAGGAGCATGTTTTTAAGGTGGTGAAAGAAATTTGATTATTTTTTTGAAAAATCAGTGCTATATCAAAAAAAAAAAGTTGTACCTTTGCCGAAAATTTTACAAGATATATAAATGACAAAGACATGATGTTTAATGAGCAAATAAAACAGTTACGCGAAGAGCGACAAATTTCACAGCGAAAATTGGCGGTGGCGTTGGGTGTTGACACCACCTCGTATTGTAAGATTGAAAAAGGCAAACGCCGTGTCCGTAAAGAGCATATAACCATTGTTGTAGACCTTTTACAAACAAATTGCGAGGAATTGCTGAAACTTTGGCTTGCCAACGGTAAAATTGTCCGTTGGGGCAATTTTGGCGCATTTCAGGTAAATGTAAGCAGCGAAGGCGCAGAAACAGAAGCGAAGTTCAACGCCGCGCAGATTAAAGGCAGCAAGGCAGTTTTCCGACCGGGAATAGTCTTTAAAGAAATGCAGAATAATCTGAAATATGAAAGGTATAATCGTAAAAAGGCACATACTTTTTATTAATAATGTATATACGATTTTGGATAGGCGGCAGAAGTTTTAGAAAAAGCAGGCGAGTAAATAGTAAAATATTCATAAACAAAAAACAAATAGATTATGGAACGAGAAAAAGCACTTAAACTTCTAATGAAGTACAATAAAGAAAACTTTCATATTCAACACGCACTTACGGTTGAAGAGGTAATGAAATGGTATGCCTCAGAGTTGGGGTACGATGCCGATTATTGGGGAATAATTGGTTTGTTACACGACCTTGATTATGAAATGTATCCCCAAGAACACTGCATAAAAGTAGTAGAAATCTTGCAGTCGGAAAACTATGATGAAGATGTAATTCACGCTATTTGTTCTCACGCTTACAACATAATGGTTGATGTTAAGCCCGAACATGAAATGGAGAAAGTTCTCTATGCGGTAGATGAATTAACAGGTTTAATTGGTGCTGCCGCCAGAATGCGTCCGTCAGGAAGCGTTTCCGATATGGAATTGAAAAGTTTAAAGAAAAAATTCAAAGACAAAGCCTTTGCAGCAGGGTGTTCCAGAGATATAATTACCAATGGAGCCGAGATGTTGGGTTGGGATTTGGATAAATTATTAAGTATGACATTAGAAGCAATGAGGGCTTCTGAAAATCACATATCAGAGCAAATGTCGAATATTTACTAAATTTATATTCTATGGAACTTTTAGATTGTATTGGAAACAGCCCATTAGTACGTTTGCCTGATGATTTTACAAAAACAGATGCTACCATTCTCGTTAAATTGGAAGAATTTAATTTAGGTGGCAGTATCAAATCGCGCGTAGCCAAACAAATGATAATTGATGCAGAAGAAGATGGTAGAATTAACGTGAAACAACCGCAATCTGTTACTATTCTCGAAGCGTCAGGCGGAAATACAGGTATTGGACTTGCTCAAATATGCGCAATGCGTGGTTACAAGTGTATTTTGACTATCCCAACCAATTATAGTGAGGTCAGGGTAAAAATATTGCAAAGTATGGGTGCGGAAGTTGTCCGTTCCGATGCTTCAACAGGAAATGATTCTCATTTTCGCAAAGCAGAAGAATTGTTGGGACAAAACCCACATTATTTGTATATGGACCAAATCAATAATCCTTCTAATGTAAAAGCTCATTATTTAGGAACAGGGCAGGAAATTTTGTTGCAATCTAAATCTCAAATTGATTATTTCGTTGCAGGTATAGGTAGTGGCGGTACAATTACAGGAATAGGGAAAGCAATTAAAGAAAAAGTTCCTTCCTGTAAAATTATTGGCGTACAACCGACAGGTTGCGATGTTTTAAATGGAAAGTCAATACCACATAAATTTCAGGGCTTTGCAATAGGGAAAATACCCAAGATACTTGATGTTGCATTGATTGATGAAATGATAGATGTTACCTACGAAGAAGTTGCAGAAATGAAAAACCACGTATCTTCAAAATTAGGCTTGTATTTAGGTGATTCTTCTATTGCAAATATGTTAGGCGCAATATATCTGTCGAAAGATACAGCAAAAGGTAAAACGATTGTAACTGTCGCTCCTGACGGAGGTCGAAATTATGATATTAAAATAGATTAACTCACAATAAGAAATGAATCAAGAACTACAAGAACTAATAGAGAGTAATAAAATATTTGCCATAGTTTATGACACACTTGCAAATATCTTATTCGACAATGCAAATATTGTCAATCCGTCAAGACAAAAAAGAATTGCACAGGATTTAACGGATAAAATAATGAAAGATAGAGATGCGTTAAAAGAAAAAGACCCTGCGGCAAAATTATTTGCTGGAGAAAGAAGTAACGAATACGTCTTGTCTTACAAATCATTAGAGGCAGTTATGATGTATCGAATCTCTAATTATATATATAACTTTGAGGATAATGATTTTGAAAACTCTATTGAAATCAAGAGTATTTATCAAACACAAGCACGTGCATTATCGGAAAAAACAAAAGCAAATACGTCAGTTGAAATACACCCTGCTGCACAGATCGGACATGGATTTGTGATTGACCACGGTTGTGCTACGGTTATTGGTGAAACGTGTGAAATAGGCAATGACTGTTATATCTTGCACGCTGTAACATTAGGGGCAAAAGAGTTTGGCGAAGGAAGTCCAACGGGAAGACGACACCCCAAACTTGGTAATAACGTTAAAGTAGGGGGGTATGCCCGCTTATTTGGAAATATTTCTGTTGGCGATAATACAGACATACTTGGCTATACTGTTGTCGAAAGAGATATTCCGTCGAATAAAAAAGTGAGTGTAGTAAATCAAATTCAATTATGCCACCCACATACAGATACAGAACCAATTGTCATATATGGGCTTAGACCTTGCAATGATTTTTTGGAAATTATTGGAAAAAACTTGGATAGTTGCACCACCATTGAGTTATTGAACAGTGATAGTAATAACATTAAACATTTCCAAACTACCATAGAAAACAAATCTGACACGTCATTGTTATTTACAATAAACAACATTGATGATATTATTACAGACAAAGAAATAAAATCGTATAAAATATCAGTCAATTATAACGAAGGGAATATCCTGTTGGCAAATTCAATAGGTTGGAATGATTATATAAAAGCTAAAAATGTAAAAAAATGACAGATACAAATAAAAAACAAAAAGGATATTTTGTGTTTTTTGGTCCGGCTAATGTTGGCAAATCCACAATAATAGGATATATTCTGACCCAAAAAGATTGGACACAGGATAAATTATTACAACAAGAAAACAAATTCAAAGAAAAAATCGGTAACGACTATCAGCAAAATAGATTTTACAGTTATTTTGTTGATGAAGCCCAAGATGAATACAAAAAAAATGCAGAAAAAAAGAGAAGAAAAAAAGAGAAGAAAAAAAGAAAGAAAAATGGAGAAGAAAAAGTGAAAACTTTTGGTACGTCAAAATATACTCACATTAAAGATATGAATGATGAATTTGTTTTGATAGATACTCCGGGCGGAAATGATTATGAAATTCAGCGTTATAAAGGATTGTCTCTTGCCAATATGGGAATTTTTGCCATTGAAATTAAACAGTTATTGGATATGCAAAATACTATACCAGAAGAGAATATGCAACGCATAAAATTGATTAGAGAGTTTTTTTCTTCTTGGTATGTATGGCAAAAATTACACGGAGCAGACAATACAATTATTTTACTTACAAAATACGATTTAAGTGAAGGGAAAGAGAACTATGAAACAGCAAAGAATGTTTTGTGTGAAATTATTGGCGATGCAATAAATTCAACCACTATAATACCAACAAGTATTGGACTTAAATTAGATGAACGAAAAGACACCAATATTTTCACAAAATTAGACGAAAATTGGTATAATGGAAAAACTTTAATGCAAACCATTGAAGAAAAAAACGGAGAGATTTGTACAACCAATGCCACTTACAACTTGCTGATGTTTTATAATCAGGACTTTGGCAATGTTCAACGTGTAGGATATACTATAAAATGGAAAGTTGCAAGCGGCATAATATCTACCAAAGATAAAATAAAAATTGCCCCTGTACTGTTAAAAGATGGGAATTATACCTCCGTTCTTGCTACGATAAAAAGTATGCAAAATGAAAACAAAAAAGCATTAGAATATGGCGAAACAGGAAATATTGTAAGCACTGCATTAAGTAGTATAATAGATGATAATTCGACTATTCCTAAAAAAGAAATATCTATTTGTAAAACGGCAATTATTACAGATAAGGATAGACAAATAAAGATTGGAAATAAAATTACTGTTTCTATCAAAATGGATAATTGTTCAGATAAAGAATTGAATGTGATTAGTAAAATAAACATAAACGAACAGATACATTTTTTATGGTATGGAAGAATATTATACCCTTCTATAAATGATATAGACAGGACACAAAACAATAAGATAATTTTAGTGTTGAAACTTGATGATAATACAAATCGCGAAAGTCGGCAAATAGCATTGCCTGAAGATATGTTGCCGAAAAAAACAATATTGCAAATAATTAAATACCAATCAGACCTTCCACGTAACTATAATTGTGAGGTTACAAATATTGAAGAAGATAGGTAAAGCGGTCTTCCACCTAATTTCTCGCTTGTTCCAATTTGTAATCGGTGCATATGTAACAATCAGCAAATCAAAAAACTCTCGCCTGCAAAAATAAAAAGCAGACGGGAGTTTGAAACTTTCAAAGTTTCACATGGCTTGTTATTTGTAATTATTTTTGTACCTTTACAGAAAATTTATCTGTTATGGCTACAACGAAATTAAATAAAGAAACAAGTGATAAAGTGAGTTTTATTACTTTCATTATTACCGAATTTGCTTTGGCTTTCAAGATGGAAATGCCCGAAGCATATCGCTATTTGAAGCAATACAAGGGTTTGGACTATCTTTTTGAGCATTGGTGGGCATTGCATACTGACAATAAATTTTATGCTTTGCAGGAAATACAGCAGGTTTGCTACGAAAATGGTGGAATAAGATGAAAGTTTATCACGGCAGTTATACCAAAATCAAAACCTGTTAGGTCTTCAAGACCTAACAGGTTTTTTTAACATTCGGCTTCTTTTCAGGGGATTGCGGGTCAAGCCCGCAATGACAATGCCTGTTTCTACAATTTCTCTTCCAGCATCTTAATAAAATACCCACCAACCACCGCGCGGGCTTTAAATCCGGTGTGGGTGGGTTTGTCGGTGAATACCCAGTCGGACATTGGCACGCGGTCTATTGTTTCGTTTTGGAATAGATAGAGCGGGTCGATGAATTGCTCGAAGGTGGCTTTGTCGGCTGCTAATGTGGCTGTCCACATTATCCAGTCGGTTTTTGTGTAGGTTTTCCTGTTGTCGAGCGGCAAGCCGTATTTGTTTTGTTTGCCGAGATAGTAGGCTATTTCTTTTTGCGCTACTTCTTTTGGGAAGATGTTCATTTTCAGGAGTTTATCCCACACGAGGTTGTATTTTTGGCTCCACGTGTTGGGTTTGTCGAACGTGAGGCGGTAGTGGTCGCCGTCGTCTGCCATTTTCACCCATTCTGCTGCCATTTCTTTGGCTTTGGCGGTGTATTGCGCTGCCACATCCGTTTTTCCTAACATTTCTGCCAGTCGTCCATACGATGCAACGCCGATGATGGCTTTTATCGACAGGTTGGTGTTGTGCGCAAAGTGACCGGCGAAGTCGTCGGTGCACAACTGATTTTCGGGGTCTAAGCCATATTCCGCGAGGTAATCCGTCCACGTCGTCAACGCCTCCCAGTGCTTTTCGGCATACTTGGCGTTGCCCTCCACCGTGGCAATGGCGGCAATCAGGGCGAGCACGTTGCCTGCCTCTTCCACCGGCATATCGCCGCCATAAGTCTGTCCGTTTGCCAGCGGATAGGTGCCCACGTCGTGCGCCGGGAAGGGTTTTGTCCACTTGCCGCTTTCGCTGTAATAGAAAATGTGGTTGAGCAAGCCTTTCACCAATTCGGGGTTGTAATACAGGAACAGGGGCGCAGAGGGGTAGGTGATGTCCACCGTGCCGATTGAGCCGTTGCTGTTGTTTTCTTTCGAGAAGAATAGCAGGTCGCCGTTCGGGGCGAGTGCCAATTTGTGGGCTGCAATAGCCTGACGATAGGCTAAGGCGCACAGTTCGGCATACTTTTTGCCGCCCGCCTCGGTGGCTTTGCACATCAGTTCTTTATCAAAAATAAAGCAACTTTTGATTAACTTGTCATATTCTGTATTGGCTGCCTGAAACTGCCCCACAATAGTTTGGTTGCCGGCGGCATTCCAATACGGGCGGAGATTTTCGCCGAAATACTGTATAGAATAAATGTCGTCGTAGCCAATCATCACTTTCCCGGATGCGGCGGCTGTGGAGCCTAATTCGCGTGTCAAAGACATTTTGCCGCTCTCACTAATGTTGGCGGTCGTGTTCTCCTTTTCGCCGACGAGGTAGAAATAACCCCAGTCGATGCGCAAATCGTCGCCTTGCTTGGCAAGTATATTCTGCTCTTTGCTGCCCGATTTCAGGAAAATCAGCCCGTTGTCTTCAAAACTTTCACTTGTGCTTTCCTGATAAGGCGTATTGATAGCCCAGCGCGGCGATGCCTCAAAATAGAGTTGCACGTCGTGCGCTTTCCCGTCATTAGCCGACACCTGATAACTGATATAATTGACCGGACGGCTCAGCAGATTCAAATCCTCCATAAACAGCGGAGCCGAGAAGGTCAATTTGAGTTCCACGTCGCCGCAAGTGAAGGTGTAATGCGTCTGTGTTGCCTGCACATCCACGGAAGTCTGCACGGCAGTCTGCTCCAGCGTGGTGTGCAACTCCTTCTGCACCAGCAAGCCGAAGTCTAACAAGCCGTTGCCGACAGGGTTTGTACACGTTGCGGCGAGCAGGTTTTCGCCTTTTTTGAGCGTGTTCACAATCTCATCGGAGAGTTTCACCGTTTCAGCCTTATGGCAGCAACCGATATTAAGAACTTCGATACCATTGATATAAAAAACGGCATCGTCGTCGTTGGCATATTCCAGATAGACTTTTTTCCCCTGCAAGGCTTCGTCTAATGTGAAGCTCCGTCTGACCCAGATGTTTTCCGTTGTCCAATCCGTTTTGGCGGTTGGCTCGTTGATTTTTGTGCCGAAAGCACCCCTGTCTTTTTTCCACGCGGCGTCATTGAAACCGGCATCTTTCCAGTTCGCGGCGGGCGCGGTGGTGGTGTAACGCCCCTGCCATTCGCCCTGTTCCGAAGTCGGGACAACGGGTGCCATCTCCACATCCTCGCTGCCCATAAAGCGGTAGGCAACGCCATCGACCCGTATCGCGCCGATGAGCGGAAAATCCTTGCCCGTCCAATGCTTCACATTGCTGTCGTACAAGTTATCGGTCATCGACCACGCACTCGTGTAAGGGTCAATCGTAACCAGCGGATAAGCCGGCGCCCTCAAATCACTTGTTATCACTTGGGATTTCTCCCCACATCCGCACAAACCAAGCAGTGCAAAACCCGTTACAAATACTTTCTTCATAACTCTATAATTTAATTTTTAATTCGTAATTTTTAATTCGTAATTCGTAATTCTTTACCAAGTAATCTCAACCCAAACCCCCTCCGGACTATTCTCAAACTCCAACAAACACGTTTTCGACTGCTCGTCCCAAGAGGCAGTTATTTTGTTACTATTAACCGATACTTCCAAAAATTTCTTCGGCAGCAAAATCCGCGACACATTTGTGGTATTCGCCGGACTTTTGGCGATAAACGAATAGGTGTTTTTGCCAATCTTTTCGTCATACACCCTACTTGCACCCGCCAGCACTTGCGGCTTTTGCCTGTTTTTTACGCGCTCCACATTTAGGAAGAAGGCTTGCTCGCCCGCCGGCACACTTTTCGTTTGATAGACCGGCAGTTTCGGGTCAAACAAATCAATCAAGGTGCCGTGTATCTGATATGGCTCATCGCTGACACTCTCCGTTAGCACGCTCACCAAATCATAAACGCCCCGCGCAAGGTAGAAATTGTTTTTGAATGTGAGCGTGCCGGCTTTTGCTTTTTGCTCATACATTTGCTTCACCACGTCCACCAACGGCTTGTCGCTGCCGCCCGTTAGCACAAATTCCTTGGGGTCGGAGCGCAAAACATACACCGTGCCCTTGCCATAACTGTATTCGCCTGCCGCGGGCGATGCCGCAATATTCATCTGCTCAAACAGGTGATTCGCCGGCGATGTGTATTTTTTCCCTTTTGTGTTCCACCATTCCTGCACCGTTTGGAACGGGTCGTCGTCGCGCCCGCTGTAAACCACCACGCCGCCTTTTTTCACCCATTGGGCAATCTGCGCGTGTGCTTCCGGCGACAGGGGTTTCATATTGGAATAGGTCATCAGCAGCACTTTGGTGTTTGCCAACGCCTGCTTGTAGCCCAGATTTTCGATATGCACGATATTCACCGGCACGCCCCGCTTCAGGAATGGCAACGCCTGCCCGTAGAAATTAGACAACTGCGGGTCTTCATATCCGGCGTGTGTCGGAAAGCGTTGAAACATCAGCGAATTTGCCATCAGCACGCTGATGCCGCCGGAGCCTGTTACCTTGTTGTCCGACAGCGGCATACTGTTCAGCGAGTTAATCATCACCTGCATTTGGGTAGAATAATGTCGCGGGATGTTTGCCTTTTCGTTGCTGTTCGCGCTTATTTTGTAAAGCCCTTCATAAATCCGCTCGGGCCAGGGCATCACCTCATAGTTGGCAATGTTGGGATAGAGCAACTGCGCGGTGAATGTTGCCTGATAGTTTTGCTTGTAATCCGCCCAATCGCGCGACCAGTCTTCGATGGGGTCGGTCAGGAAAAACATTTTGCGCCCCGTGGGTGCTGTCATCGACTCCATCGAGCCGTATTCCAAAAAAGCCGTCTCAAAAACCCGCTCTTTCGCGGCACCGTTATAGAAATTCGGCTCGCGGGAGGTGCCCGTCCACACCTGCGCAATGTAGCCGTCCACGCAGGGCAGCGATGCCAGACTTGCTTCGGGGCTTACAATCATCCACTGCGAATAATTGACCAGCGAATGCGTTGGCACATAGCATTTCACATCCAATCCCTTGCTTTTGCCGTATTCTTTGGCATAAGTAAACACCTCATTCAGAGCATTATAGTACAACTGATATTTCAGTTTGTTTGCCAAATAAGTGTTTTCGGGCGATTCGTGTTGCGGTCGCCAGTCGAAGCCGTAATAGTTTTTCCATTCCTGCTTAAAGGATTCGCTATAGCCTCCACGCGCCCAAAACTCCGGCTCTTCCATAAAAATGGCATCAATTCCGGCATCAATCACCCGCTTCACGTGCTTCTCTTTGATGTATTTCAGATAATTGGCGGTCGGCACGATGTAGGGCACCATACGCCCGTGCCATATTGTATCGCCATTCTGCTGCTTCTGACCTTCGTCTAAGTGCATTTTGCCGTCCCATTCGCCGGTAAAATAATCCTGATATTCCCCCCAGGCAATGCCCGTCATAAAATGGGCGATATATCCCCTGTCGCGCCACGATTTCACGCGCTCCTCAAACGGGATACTTTTCGTTCGGTCGGAAGGATTGCCTCCCACGCCATACACCATCGCGGCATCCGCCCGCGAATCAATGGAGGGTCGCCACTCGCGCGAAGTTTGAAATGTTGTCTTAACATTGTCGCTCGTTTGGGCTGTCAGAGGAAGCCCTAATCCTAAAAATGCTACCAATAATGCGTTCTTTTTCATCTATTTTATAATTTATATTTGTTTAATGAGCCACCGGAAAAGACGTAATCCGCAACCGGGCAGCACCCATCGGCACGAGTTCTATATCTTCTTCCTGCGCTGATTTCACACAGTCCTGTTCGGGCAACACGCCGCATAAGCCGTGTTCATCTATCGTCCACGAGGGCACCTGTCGCCCTTTGGCTTTGATGATGAGGGGCGAATTTTGCTGTGTGAACGGGAAATTGTCTGCCGACCACGCCCGTTTTTCCACCTGAAAATCTTGAAACGGTTGTCCCTCGTTCAATACCAGGGCATAGTTCCACGCGCTCGCCGGATAAATCTCATACGAGGGCCACTTTTCAGGGTCGACGGATTCCTGCCAGCGGGAATCGCCGATAGCGGACTGCTTGCTATCCACTTTTCGGTAGTCTTCCTTGATGTTGAGCGAGAGCGTGAGCGGTCCGTAGTTCACGCTGACGCTGTTTTTATTCGCTTGCCACGTTTGCAGCGCAAAATCCATCGGCACGGTGAGCGTCACCACGTCGCCGTTTTTCCATTCGCGCCGGATGCAGGCGTATTTTCCTGCCTCCAACGCCACGGTCGAGGCTTTCCCATTGATTTTCAGTTGGGCATTTTTCGTCCACGAGGGAATGCGCAGGTAGAACGGGAAGGCGACCTTTTTCGCTGTCTTGACCGTAAACCGTATTTGGTCGTCAAACGGGTAGTGCGTGTCTTCGGCAACCGCTATCTGTGTGCCGCTGCCCACGTGCACGATTGCTTCGCAGGCACCGTAAATGGCAGCAGCGATGCCATTGTCGGGCGTTGCCAGCAGCAGATTTTCGACGAAATAGGGCCATCCCTGCGTGTGATTGTGCTGACAGCAGCGGCTACTGAACGGATTCATCGCCAAAAAAGGACCACCGTTATCAATACCCGGACGATGATTTTCCGAATCGCTGACCACGTGATTGGGGCAGGTGATATAGCGCAATGCCTTGAAATCGGGCATCACCGCCGCCGGATAGGAGTTGAACGCCACATTTTCGCAGTGCTCTGCCCACAGCGGGTCGCCGGTGTAGCGCAGCAGCATCTCGTCGGATGCCATCTGTTCCACAAAGCCGCAGGTTTCCGTGCCCTGATGCGGGTCGGTGTGCCCTTCCCGCGCATTTTCGTCGGCACCAAACATCCCTCCGGACACCTGTCCGAAGAGGCTGCGGATGAGTTCGTGGTCGTTGTAGGTGGCGTTCAGATGCGCCGGGTCGTGGGTCAGCATATAATATTCTGCCGGCTCGCGAAAGCCCTGAGCGATATTCACATTGTGCCAGTTGGGCAGCGAAGCCTCCTGCATCCAATTGGCGGTGTTGCGATGAATTTTGTGCACCAAATCGAGCAGGAAAGCATCCCCTGTGATGTTGTAGAGCCAATATACGCTGTACATATTATCCCCGCCGCGGGAGTTTTCCCAATAATCTTCCAGAAACTTTTCGTCGGGCACGGTCATCTGCCATTTGAAATAGTTGGTCATCAGGCTGATAACGCGCGGGTCGTTGGAATATTCGTAGTACGATTGCAGGCACCAGAGCATAATCATATTTGCCCACAACTCTCTTTTGCCATTGCGTTCGTTCACGGGACCGAAATAGCCGTCCGGCTGTTGAGTTTTGAAAACGGCTTCAATCCATGTTTTGGTCTCTTGCAGCATCTTCTCATCCCCTAAAATATAGGCGATATTGCCATATCCTTTGAGCCAATAGGGGACTTCTTCCCAGCCGTTTGCGCCTCCGGTACTGAGCCAAGCGTTGTTTTTCTTATCAAGCCACGCGCTGATTTCGCCGAGTTGCCCCGTCAATCCGTCGCGTTGCAATTCCAGATACCGCTTCAGCCAGCCGTTCGGCTTCACCTTTCCCACCGGCAATTTGATAAAATGGTCGGGCGCGAGCGGTGGCAGATTGCCTTTGTAGTGGCTGTTGCTCGCTTCCACAGACGGTCGGGCAACGATGGACACCTCCCTGTCGGCGGCTTCCGTCGTAATCACCAAATCCTTCCCGCGTTTCAAAGCCTCGTGAGAGATAAAATAGCCGTCAAGGGGCTGCTTGTCGTAAGCGATGGAGGCTATTTTCTGCCCCCTGTTCTTCTTGGAAATCGTAAAGCGGGTGTGGTCGTCCAGCGTGAAAACAACCTTGTCGAACAGCGGCACGGATACGATATACTCGGCATCGGCAGGCGAATAGGGATAGATGCCGATGGCATTGAAGACATACCACGACGACATTTCCCCCGCGTCGTCCATTCCGGCTAATGCCAATCCGTGCTGTCCCATCCCGTAAAAATGATTCATAATGCTGTCTAACAGCACCTGCGACTTCTCCTGCTTGTCGATGAAATAATACAGAAACGGAAAACTGTGGTCGGGCTGATTTCCCTGACAGTATTGACCGATGAAACCGGACAAATTGTAAGCCTCATAGCCTTTCCAGGGGACGGAAAACAGCGAATCCACCTTGTTCTCAAACGCCTTTTCGGAGGGATAAAGGGCAATCAACCCCTTCGTGTCGTGCGGGGCAAAAAAGGAGGACTGCCAGGCGTTTGCCTCGCGATACATATATTCGTAATAGGGAACGTAGGGGTCAAATTTCGGAATCCACTCGCCGCTCGCCAGCCGCCCCCGCATCAAGCCCGTGGACGGGTCGAAGAGGTTTTTATAGTTGCCCGTCCGCTGCGTCAGAAGGTCGTAATTAGCCTTATCGTCTAATGCTTTTGCCAGCAACGACACCGCATAATCATCGTAGGCATATTCGAGCGTCTTGGTCACGCCCGCCGCCGCCACCGTTTCAAGCACCGGATGGGGGAGGTCAGGCTCGGCGATATAGCCTTTTTCCATATATTCGTTCAAACGCGGGCGACTGCCACCCTCAACGGTGGCGTTGCGCAACAATAATTGATAGGCTTTGTTCACGTCGAAGCCGCTCAAGCCGCGCAGATAGGCTCCGGCAACGAATGCCGAAGCGTGGTCGCCGTGAAAAAACGTAGGCATAAAGCCGGTATGTTCGCCCTTGTCGGTAACGGAATTTATCACATCCACAGCCACTTGCGGCGAGAGCATCCCCAACAAGACCAACTTGTTGCGATAATCGTCCCAAAACGACGGGTCGGTATAGTAGCGAAACCCTTTATTGACCACCTTGCCCGTCACGTCTGTGAAGTCGCCGTTGGCATCACTGCGCAGAGCGGGCCAAAGAAACGCGCGGTAGAGGCACGAATAGAAAACCTCTTTTTGCCGCTCACTGCCGCCTGTAACCTGTATTTTGGACAACAACGCCTCCCACGTGTCGGTTGCCTCACCCCTCACCTGCGCAAACGTCTTTGTTTCAATCTCTTGCACCAAATTGGCTTTGGCATTTTCGATGCTGACAAACGAAAATCCTATTTTCAATTCCAAGGGCACATTCTCCGAGGCATCCGCAAAGCGAACCACAGACACCACTTTCGCCTCTTTTCGCAACGAATCAATGCCCGCGATGGCATAGTTCGACACCGCATAAAAATATATCTTCTCACCGGCGTGCTGAAAGCCTTTGAAAGCCTTGTCGCCATCCTGCCGAATGTCCCACGCACGCACGCGCTCGTTGGAAACCGAAAGGTCTGCCAACAGTTTTTTGCCGCTCCCCGATGGATATTCATACTTGTGATAGGCACAGCGCAAGGTGGAGGTCAGTTCGACATTGATATTATACCTGTCCAAAAAGACTTGATAATACCCCGGATGCGCCGATTCCTTTGCGTGGCTGAATCCTGAACGGTAATTATCCGGCAACACCTCGCCGACAACCGGCAGGAGAGGCACGTGGCAAAGGTTCCAATGCCCCTTGTTGGTGTGCGTGAAGGCATAAATGACCGTGTCTTCATACTGATAGCCCGCCCCGCTGTGAAAGAGCGTTACCGGACTGAGTTGCACCATCGCGTTGGGCAGCGATGCGCCCGGAAACACCTCCGCACCCCAAGTCCGAAACGTGGGCGTGTACCCGATGTCAATACTGTCCCACAAAGTGGCTGTCCCAAATAGCGGGTTGGCATAGTCTGTGAGCGATTTCTTGCCACCCGCACAGCCGGTGAGCACGATAAATAGCAATCCGGCAAAGAATGATGTTTTTTTCATTGTATATTTAATTTTTAATTTTTAATTCTTAATTTTTAATTCAAAAAGATATTTCCCCGCAGGCAAATGATAGACCGCATTTGCCCCCTGCAAGGCGATTTTCTCGCCCGACGATGCCTTGGCGGATTTCAACGTGTAGCCGGCAGGCGGTGTGAAATCGGCGGTTGCATTGGCGGGGATGGCGACGGTGTAAGCCACCGCGGTCTTCTTGCGTGCCCACTGCGAGCGAATTTCCCCGTAAGGCGACCGGTAGGACACCGTGGCGTGGGTCAGCCCCGCCGCAAAATGCGGTGCCAACTTGATGTTTTTGAAGCCGGGGTGAAACTCATCCGGCTTGATGCCGCCCAGGGCTTTGAAAAACCAGCCGCCTATCTCGCCAAACATCATGTGATTGTCCGAAATATCGCGCGTGGCTTTCAAATCCCAGTTTTCGAGCAGCGTGGTGGCTCCGTTGGCAATCCACCAGCCCCAGCCGGGGTAGGTGTCCTGCGCTGCCAATTTACAGGCGATGTCGGCATAGCCATTTTCGCTCAACGCATTGAGCACGGCTTTGGCTCCCAGCACGCCCACGTCGATATGAAAGCCATCTTTTTCCACCGCTTGCGCCAAATTCCGCGCCACTTTGGCTTTGCAGTCTTCGGGGACGACGCCCCACAGCAAGGGCACGCTCAATTCGGTTTGCGTGCCATTGGCATAGATGCCCGCCTCGCGATTGAGGTATTTGTCATTGACCGCGGTCTTTATTTTTTCCGCCAGCGCGGCATATTGCGCGTAATCCTGCTGCCTGCCAAACAGTTGCGCCGCCTTGGTCAAAATCAGCGCGTCGGTGTAATAATAAATCGACGAGGTGAGTTCGAGCGACGAGCGCGATTTCACGGGCACCCAGTCGCCCCGTGCCCACGAGGTCAAGCCGTCGGGACTGTTGCGGGTGATGTAATCGACATAACGTTTGATGTTTTCGTAGCAGTCGGATAGCAGTTTGCTGTCGCCGTAAAACAGATAAATGTTCCACGGGATAATCGCGATGGTGCTTGTCCAGTCCACGCCGTTGTCCGTTCCGTAGCCCCAGCCGCCGGTGGGGATAATGTCGGGGAGCACGCCGTTGGGTTGCTGCTCGTCGCGGTGGTCTGCCAGCCATTTTTCGTAGACAGTAATAGCCTCAAAATTGAACAGACCGGTTTCAATGCCGAGATGCCCGTCGCCTGTCCAGCCGTTTTTTTCGCGCTGCGGACAATCGGTGGGGATACCATATAAATTGGACAGGTAGGATGCGTTGGTGGCACGCCACAGTTTGTTTATCAAGGGATTAGAGGTGTCAAGTTCGCCCACGGGCGGCACGTCGCTGTGCATAAAATAACCCGTGAGGCTCTCCTTAGTCAGTTGCACCGGCTTATCGGTCGTTACCTCCACGTAGCGAAAACCTTTGTAGTTGAATTTCGGCATAAACTCCTCCGTGCCTGTGCCGGCGAGCGTATAAATATCCGTTTGGAAGGGGTCTGTGTCGTCTTTCGGGCGATGATAGACGTCGATGTTCGACATATCTGCACGTCCGTGAGCATCCAAGCGTTCGGTGTGTTTCACGCGCAAGGTGGTGCCTGCGTCGCCTTTCACCCGTATTTTGGTTACTCCCGCAATATTGCGCCCAAGGTCGAATAAACAGGTCGTGTCGTTGATTTTTTTGACGGATTGCGCCGCAATTTCCTCCACATGGCGGATAGGGTGCAGTTGCTGCGACACGATGTTGTCTGACGGAGCCGCGCGATAGCGCACGCCGCGCCATTTGGAGTCGTCAAACTCGGCGGTGTTCCAGCCTTGTGCTTCCAATCGGGCATCGTAATGCTCGGCGGTGTAGATACTGTTGAAAACCAATGCGCCGGTGGCTGTTTTCCAGTCCCTTTCGGAGGCAATGGTCGCCACAGAGCCATCGGCATAAGTGATGCGCAAATCCAAGCAAAAAGCGGGACGGTTGCGCCACGGGGCACGGTCGAAGTCCCACACGCCCATGGATTGGTGGTTATACCAGCCATTGCCCAGCAGCACGCCGACGGCATTTCGCCCTTGCCTGAGATGGGCGGTTACGTCGTAAGTAACGTACAATGTTCGGCGGTCGAAACGGGTGTACATCGGGTCGAGGCGATGGTCGCCCACCTTCTCGCCATTGAGATACAACTCATACAATCCGGCAACGGCAATATAGGCACGCGCCGATTTGATTTCCTTTTCAACGGGAAAAGCCTTGCGAAAATACGGTGCCGGCTTGAAGTCGATGCCGTGTCCATCGCTAATCCACGCGCCCTGCCAATGATTGCCGCGCACACCGGTCTCAAACGATGCCACTGCGGAGGAGTGCTCCACATCTTCGTTGTCCCACGTGCTCACGCGCCAATAGTATTTTGAAAACGGTTGAAGGTTCTCGCCGCCACAAGCAACCAGCATCCGGTCGAATACCTGCTTCTGCGAATCCCAAACGCCTCCCCTTCCCTGCGCCACAGCCAGCGAATCGGTGCCAACAACAACGCGATACGCCTTCTGCACAGCACCATACCGCGCATCATCCAACCGCCACGACAAGCGAGGTGCCTCCGCATCCACCCCCAGAGGATTGGCAAGATGCTCGCAATGCAACCCAACGGGGTTTTGAGCAACCAAAGCCGTTGAGGTAAGCAAATAAAAAAAGATAAGTCTGTGTTTCATAATAAAAAATATTTCACGCCCCAAAGTTAAGCAATAAAAAGCAAATAAAAGCATCCATTTTTGTCAAAATCGTGTAATTTTCTACCAAAATTTGAGCGATTGGACATGTATTTATACCTTTGCCGAAAAAACAAACCTTGTCCTCGCACTCCGCGCCCCAAAGACGCGGGCTTTTGCATCTCAAAAAAAAACAGTACTTTTGCACTTCAAAAAGGCATGACGATGAAAATTGAGCAACTCTATCAGATTTTTCAGTGGCATCCGGTGATTTCGACCGACAGTCGCAATTGCCCGCAGGGTGCGATTTTTTTCGCCCTCAAAGGCGACCGGTTTGACGGCAACGACTATGTGCAGGATGTGCTGGCGGCGGGGGCGGTGTTTGTGGTGGCAGACGGCGCAAGGGTGCGATTGAACGCGCCCAATATCATAAAGGTGGACAATGTGCTGCATACGCTTCAGCGGTTGGCGCACTACCACCGCACACAGATGCCTGCAAAGGTCATCGCCATCACGGGCACTAACGGCAAAACCACCACCAAGGAGCTGATTGCCGCCGCGCTTTCGGCGAAATATCAGACGCTTTATACGCAGGGCAATCTCAACAATCACATCGGTGTGCCGCTGACGCTGCTGCGACTGACCCCCAAAGACCGGTATGCCGTCATCGAAATGGGTGCCAACCATCCGGGCGAGATTCGCGACCTGTGCGTCGTTGCCGACCCCGACTGCGGGCTGATTACCAACGTGGGCAAGGCGCATCTGGAGGGATTCGGCTCGTTTGAAGGTGTCGTGCGCACCAAAACGGAACTTTACGATTACCTGCGCAGCAAGAACGCGCCGATTTTTGCCAACACCGACAATCCTGTTTTGAAGGAGCACCACCGCGATATGCGCGTCGTTTATTACGGCAGCGATGCCGAGGCGAGCATCCACGGGCATGTTATTGAGCCACATCCGACGCTGCAAATTGAGTGGACGCGGGGCGAAGCGACTCACGTGTGCCAAACGCAACTGGTTGGTGCCTACAATTTGGAAAATGTGCTGGCGGCGATTTGCGTGGCGAGCCGGTTTGACGTGCCGGACGACGCGATTAACGCCGCCCTGGCTGCCTACACGCCCACCAACAACCGGTCGCAAATCCTGAAAACAAAGTTCAACACCGTGATTGTGGATGCCTACAATGCCAATCCGAGCAGTATGCAGGCGGCTTTGGAAAATTTCAAGCAGGCGAGCGGCTCGCCGAAGATGGTGATTCTGGGCGAGATGAAAGAATTGGGTGCATACAACCGCAAGGAGCACAAAAAAATCGTCGACTGGCTTCGCGATTCGGCGGAAATAGCAGGAGTGCTGCTGGTGGGCAAAAGTTTTGAAAAATGTTCGGACAATAATCCTTTCACGTGCTTTGAAACGACCGCCGGATTATTAGCCCATTTGCAGCAACGACCCGTCAGCGGTTGTTCCATTTTAGTCAAAGGCTCGCGCGCCAATGGCTTGGAGGCGGTTATTCCGTTTCTTTAGAGCGGGCGTGTTTCCGGAGCAGCGTGTCTGCCATCAGTAAGAGCAAGACAGTCAAGCCGATAGCAATCAGATTGGGGTCTAAATTCAGGTCTATTTTGGGAAAAGTGAACACGAATGTGAATCCGGGAACGTAGATGCGGCACAAATAAATCGCCAGTGCCGGCAGCAAAATCATCGCGCAGATGCCCGCTGCAATTTGTCCGCAAGTCATCCACACGCGCTGTCGCTGCGCTTTGGCGGCTTCCCGTTCCACTCTCACCATCAGGTTTTCTACGAAACCCGATGATGGCGTGTCTAACACAAATTCGTTGAACGCTTCGCGTAATCGCTTGTCCAACAGGTCGTTATTTTCTTTCATCTTCTTTCATTTTATTTAGTTCCAAAGCCAGTTTCTTGCGTATCCGGTGCAGTTTGACCTTCACATTGGGCACCGACAGACCGGTGATTTTGCTGATATTTTCGATGGATTGCCCATCCATATAGTGCAAAGTAACCAAAAAAACGTCGTCCGGCGGCAACTTTTTCAATGCCTCGTCCAAATGTTGCAAACTCACCTCCACGTCATCCGCCGGCGCATCCGTATCAGGCTCATTTTCAGCCATTATGCTATCCTCTATCGGCGAAAAGCGCAGCCTCTTTTTCCGCAACTCCGACAGCGTGGTGTTGTAGGCAATCCGGTAGAGCCAAGTCGAAAATTCCGCCTCTTCTTTGAACTGCGCCAGCGACTTAAACACCTTTATAAACACCTCCTGCGTAATATCTTCGGCATCTTCGCGGTTAGCCACAATCTTCAAAACAATCGAGAACACCATCTGCTGATAACCGCCCACAATCGCCGAAAAAGCCCGCACATCCCCGGCTTTCACCCGCGCTATATAAAAGAGGTCGCTCCCATTCTTCATACCATTTAGACGCCGCAATGCGATTTTGGTTACAAAAGTAATAAAAAATCAAATCAAAGTTTGATTCCCGCGCTTTATTCTCCAAAAATTATTTTATTCTTTGAAAATTCCTCTTCGCTGTCTATATATGCCCGCAGATATTCCATTGGCTTGTCGCTTTTCTTTTTGTTGCAAGCCCCGCACAGCAACTGATAGTTTTCGTAATAACTGCCACCGCCTTTTGATTTGGGGATAATATGGTCTATTTCCATATTTCGCATTTCGAATTGTCGTTTGCAACCGGAGCATAAACCGTTTTGCTCTTTGTATAAACGCTCTTTTACCGATTTTATCGGCTCAATTATCTGAATATCAGTCCGTTGTGGGACGAGCGTTGTATTCACAAAGTTTTTAAACAGTCCTGCATCATCGCTCAATCGCTCTATCAATATACTGACGGCTTGTTTTTCAATATCAATGCCAATCCATTTCCTGCCCAATTGCTGGGCTGCCACGCAAGTGGTGGCACAGCCGCAAAACGGGTCAAATACAATATCGCCCTCGTTTGACGATGCTTTAATGATGCGATGCAACAGCGCAAGCGGTTTTTGGGTGGGATAACCTGTGGCTTCTTTGGAATTTCCTTTTAACATTGGAATATCCCACCAATCTTCAGGCAATTTTCCATCTTCTTTCAATTCAACAACGCCGCCATCTGTCATTTTACTTGCATTAGCCGCATAACCTGCTCTGTCGAGACTGCTTTGAGCGTAAGGCACTCTAATTGTGTCCCCATTAAATGTCCATTGTTCACCTTTTGAATACCAAAATATAACATCGTGCAAGCGTGGCAACTGTCTTTGTTTCGGTGCAGACGGTCGTTTGTAGCACCAAATTATTTCGTTCCTAAAATTTTTTTTGCCAAAAATTTCATCTAACACCACCTTCAAATAATGACTTGCAGTGGGGTCGCAATGTAGATACAAACTGCCGGTGTCTTTCAATACGCGGTGCATTTCGATGATGCGCTGTGCCATATAAGTTAAATATGCCGCCATCGCTTTGCTGTGTATCACGCCTATCGAAGCGATGTATTTTGTCAATGCGGGGTATTTTTTTGCCAAAGTATTGAGATATGCCACATTGACATCTTCCCACGTCCACATATCTTTGAAACTTGAGCCGGCAGCCTTGCTGCCTATCGGCGCAGAATAAATCCGCTTGGAGTTAAACGGCGGGTCTAAATATATCAAATCGACTAAATTGCTATTTAGTCCGGTCAATATAAATAGATTATCCTCGGTGTATAGCGTGTTAATAAAATTTTCCATACTGTGATGTTTTTATGCATAGTTGACTTGTTTTTTGAATTACGACACGAGTGAAACAGGGGACTAAATCGCAGATATATCTAAATCCCCTTCACAACAGGTGCTTTCTTGAAATTGTCGATGCCGTCGCTCTGAATTTGCAGTTCCTCAAAAAGGATAGCATCCGGCGCGATGATGCTCACGATGCTGCGACCGAAGAGGCTGTTTTCGATTATTTCGTGGTTGGAAACGGCTACGAGTTTTTTGAAAATCTGCGAATTAATGTTTTTGATTTCTGCTGCCCGCATCCGCTTTTCGGAGCCGTCTGCCACGCTCACCTGATACAGTTCGCTGGGCGAGGAGCCGTCGAGCACGGTTTTGCGCACGATGTAGGCATAGTCGTAGCCCTCCGCTTTGGCACGTGTCAGCAGTTCTTTTTTCAGTTCCGCCTTGCTTTTGGTGCGCGTGTCGGCGAATCGGAACACGCCGCTGCCGGTTTCGCCGGAGAGGCTGATAGTGAACAGGTTATGTCCATTGGAGTGGGGCACTTTGGGCGTGGGCACGCGGTCGTTGAGCAGCGTTTTCAGGATGCCGTTTTCGACCAGCACCGTTTTTGCCGGCGGCACAACGCCCTGCGCGTCAATCGGCGCATAGCCCAGCAGGCGCACACCGTTGTATTCCGGCGTGCCCGTCAAATCTTCAATCGTGATTTCGCGGGCGGTGATGCGCTTGTTCATCATCTCTTCGATGTCGTTGCCGCCGTATGCAAATCCGCTGGATGTCAATGGTTTACGCTCAGCAATCAGCGAAATATCACTCCACATAAAGTTGGAAAAAATCGTCGTGGGCACTGCCTCGTCCTCAAACAGGACGGGACCGGAGTAGGACTCCTTGAGTTTGGGTGCACGGAGCAGGGCAATGAATTTTTGTGCCGTTTCGCGGCATTTCGCCTGCATTTCGGCAAGCGGCGGCAACTCGTCGGGACTGCCAAACAGCGATTCAAAGCCGGTATGCAACCTCTCGCCCTCCTCGGTGATGCCCCTGACAACCCCCTGCGCATAGACGAAAAACAGCGGATAGCGGAATTGCGTGCCCTCCGTGTTGTAGAAATAAGCCGCCATCTCGCACAATTGCAGCGAAAACACGCCTTCCAGCACTTCCGGAAACTCATTGAAGACCGCCGAAACGTGTTTCGCATACTCCTCATAACGTGTTTTATCATCCTCACGTAATTCGTAATTCGTAATTCGTAATTTTTCCAATTGCACAACCGGCGTTTTGTCCCAGTCGGGCAATTCCAAATCTTTCGCGGGGATGTTCAACTGCTTGATAGTTGCGATTTTCTGCTCGTATGTTTCGGCGGCGCGCTTGTAAATCGCGTCCAAATCCTGCCATATCGTGTGGCGGATGGCTTGCTCGTCGTTTTCGAGGGGTGGCTGACCGTTAAAACCGGATGCGCCACCGCCGGCGGCACCTTGAAAATTCTCGTCCGTGCAGTCGTAATCGCCTATCAGCAAGCGTGTTCCGGCTGTGCGCTGCTCGTTGAAACCGGAAGTTACCAAACTGCCCTGTTGGGCTGCCACCGACAATTGCTTCGCATCGGCGATGGTGTAGGCGATGAAAAACGGCGAGGCTAATCCGCTGATTTTCAGGTTGTCAAGCCCGCGATTGACTTCGGCTCTGAGGGCGTTGAAAATGATGCTGTCTGCCGTTGCGGACTTGCCCTGCAATCCTCCGGCGGCGGGCTTGGGCAACAACGGCGGTTGCGATTGGCTTTTCGCGCGTTTTTGCGTTTCAATGTGCTTCACAAACAGGGCAGGAGCGGTTGCCGACACGGGGACGTTGCCCGATTCGGCTCCGCACACACCGTTGAAAGTGGCGTATGTTTCGCCGCAGGCTTCAATTTGTGCAAACATCGCCAGCGGGGTGCCCACCATATCCACGCCGCGCACAAGTTCGTTGGGGCGACCGTCGGCATAGACGCGATAGACGACTAACGGCGTAACATTGAACGAGTTAGGCGAATAGCGGCTCGTGGTGGTGAAGCCGCCGGACACCTCCTTGAAGTAGTAGGCGTAGGCTTTGCCCTGCGATTTGGCTTCCTTGCGGAGTTTTTTCATCAATTCGCTGTCGGAGAAGCGTTGCGAACTCTCTACCAGCAAGTTAGATTGCCGCGACATCGGCGTGGCACCCATCTGTGCACGTCCGTGACCGTTGGAATGGAGTTGCCCCTCAATGGGCGTGCGCGACATCAGAAAGTTGCGCAGGATACCCTTCTCGACCACTTTTACACATTGTGCGGGGATGCCCTCGTCGTCGAAGGCAAACGTGCCCACCAAAGGGGTCTGCTGAAAATACCGGAGCGTGGGGTCGAACGTCACAGACAGATGTTTCGGCAACACCCGCTCGCCGATTTTCTTCTTAAACGTCTGTGCATCAGTCTCTTGCTTCAGGCGCGACCCCTCGATGCGGTGTCCGAATATCTCGTGAAAAAACACGCCCGCCGCCTCCGGCGACAGAATTGCCGGACCGGTGAACGATTCCACCACAGGTGCCTTTTTCAGCGCAGAAAGGGTGGTGCTTATTTCGCGCGCCGCCTTGATAACTGATTCATCATCAGGCATTTCGTCCAACGAAAAGCCCATCCACGACTTCAGCAAGGGCAGATACATCCCATCGTCGGCAATCGTGCGCGCCGTCAAAAACAACTGAATGGAAACGCTGTTTGCCGCGGATTCGCGCCCCTCGGTGTCCACAAATATCTTGCGATTGAGCGACACCATATAGTAGGCAGAGCCTTCCTGCAAATCCGGATTTTCGTCGAAAACAGCCGAATATTGGCGCACTTTTTCTTCCAGCACTTGCGGGTTGATGTGCAAATCAGCCCACAGAACGGGCTTTTGATAGGTATTGACGACGGGTTCGTGCGAAAAATCGGGCGACTTGTCTTCCTGCTCCACTTTCACCGCCATATTGGCTTTCACCTGCTCGTAAGTTTGGATGCCTTCCTTGTAGAGTTTGTCCAATTGCTGCCAAATAGTGGTTCTCAGCACCTTGTCGTTGGGTTCGTAAGTTACATAATCGCCATTGATACTTAGTCCGCCATAGCCCGCTTCGCGAATTTCGTGAGAATTGTCGAGCGTGTAATCGCCTACACGCAAGCAAGTTGTGAGTATCCGCGACGGCGAGTTGAGCGTCGCCCTGCTCTGCAAATGCCCCAAATTGGCAGAAGCGGCAATATTCTGCCCCTCATCCAAGCGCACAAAGCCATAATAAGCCGGAACAGGCTGCGTTTTCAACACCTCAAAATTGCGTTCAAGCTCCGCCTTAACGGTATTAAACACAGCATCTTGCGCCCAGACGGGCACCGCAGAAATAAACAGAAAAAGCACAAAACTTTTACGGAAATTGCACATATCGTCGTCGTTTTTATAAATAAATAATGTGCAAAGGTACGAATTTTTAATTGATTATCCGCAATCACACCATTTTTTTAACGAGACATCCACGCCCAATTAAGAAAAACCGCCCGAAAGGTTGCGCTCTCGGACGGTTTTTTCAAGTTTTGTGCAATGCTAAAGCCTTTTTTCATTTTCTCTTAAAATCCAGTTGGTCATGATAGCTTCCATCATCTACTACGATGGTAAGCTCGGAGTCTGTAAGTTTCGTTACAGAAACAGTTGACTTATGCCCATCTCTACCATCTTGTTCTGATGATTTTTCCTCCACTATACTCCCATGTTCCGGTGATAGTAGATGGTGCCCCGCCATGGGATTCTGTTTCAGAAACCGTCCCATCATTTCTAAAGGTCATTGTTAACACGGCATCCGATACAGTGTAACTATTATCCCAAGTATCACCAGGATAATCGCTGTCGTATCCTTTTTGATGAACCAATACCCATGTTCCAACTAAGGTACTACTACCTTTTTCTTCATCGTCCTCTTTGTTGCAACCAACAAAACCCGCTGAAACAGCTATCGCTGCCAGCAAAAACACATTTTTAAACTTTGTCATTTTTTTTGTTTTACGTCCGTTCCTTATACGGACAATTTAAATAATAAACTAATTCCTACTTTAAAAGGCTTCGTAGGGCTTGCCCCAATTTTATGGCAGTTGTTGGTCAACCTATTGCCTTTCATCACCATACGCACATAAAAAAAG
>BNTT01000035.1 GCA_025996815.1 Bacteroidia bacterium | reverse complement strand
TGTGGTCATTAGGGTCTTTGTGCCCTTTCACAATGTCAATCTCTGCGTATTTTGCTAAATGATACCGGTTTAGAGGCTTTATCTCTATTTCAAATTTTCCTATAGCGTCCAGCAAATCCTTTGCTGTTTTATACAGTTTACCTTTTATATCGCCCGTCTTATAGAGGTGAACTAATTCCTTGACTGCCACCGCACTAACATAAAAGCGATCGCCATAATCATGTAGAATCTTTTGTACATCTCTATGGATATTGTCATTTTCTTTTAACAAAATGAATATCAGTACATTTGTGTCCAAATAATACCTCATCGCAAAACTGCCCTCATGTTTACGATAGTGCCTTTTTCTTTGTTGCTCAACAAAAATTCCCCAATTTTAGAGAGCTTCATTGCTGTTGCTTTTGTGGCAGTATCCACGTTTGAGGATACTCTTGCCGCTTCTTTACTTGTTTTCATATTATCTTTGTTTAAATTGATGGTGCAAAGGTACAACTTCTTTTTTAATCTACCAAATATTTTTTGTGCTTATTTTGCAAAAAATACCTAAATAATTGCCTTTCATCATCACAGCGTAACGCGGACGCTACGCTGAACTAAGGGAAAAACTTGGTAATCCAAAAAATAGTAGTAACTTTGCAGAAAAAATAATGACAAAAACGTGGCAGCACAGCAACCGATAGTAGAAAAACCGGCTACATTTGAAAATCTGATTGACAGGATATTTTCAGGTGATACAGAAGGACTGCAACGTAGTTATTTTGATGTTGCTACCACTCCTGACTTTATGAAAAAGTTGGGAATAATTGGCGATAAGTTCACTTTGGCTTACGGCACTATTTCACGACATATCAAAAAAGATGACCAGCACGCTTTAACACCTGAAATTTGGAAACAATTGCCTGAAGCAATTAAAACACCTTTTGCAATAACAAGCTATAAAGATGGGAAAACTGATGGATACAGGCTTTATACAACCATTCAAACGGATAACGGGTATGTTGTTGTTGGAGTTAATGTAAAAACAGTTGCAAACAATGTTGAGGTAAATTCTATCTCTACTGTATTTGGCAAAGAGGGCAGTCGTACAGAAAAGGAACCGGAAGTTTTGTATGAGAGTGAAACAATAACCCCTCAGCAGCGGTCACTTCTGGCAAAGCCTAATTCTCTGCAATATACCGCTAATGAGGGTTTATCTGGGGGACAAAGGTACAACAAATAATTTCAATAACCAAACCAACCCCGAAACCATCGAAAAAAATGCTTAATAACCTGAGTTCCGGATAAGGTTAGCCCGTAGGGCTTTCATATCAATAGAAAAACCGCCCCACCCACCCATTATTGCCCGTAGGGCATTCACGGTGAAAGCCCTACGGGCTATGG
The DNA here is from genome assembly GCA_025996815.1 of Bacteroidia bacterium. Taxonomy (GTDB): domain Bacteria; phylum Bacteroidota; class Bacteroidia; order Bacteroidales; family Azobacteroidaceae; genus Azobacteroides. Next base: position 23,662 of record BNTT01000035.1, on the reverse strand, counting down.
GGTTTTGACAAATACGTTCTTTTTTCTATTGATATGAATGCCCTAACTGGCAAAGTAGAGACGTGGCGCGCCGCGTCTCTACAATTGAAATTCAATCTTTTAGAAATATCCTTATCCGGAACTCAGGTTAATAATTATCCTGCAACTTGCCCGTAGGGCATCAATATCAATAGGAAATCAGCATTGCTTCTGTGTGGCAATAGCAAAACCGCCCGAAAGATTGCGCTTGCGGGCGGTTTTTGCTGCTTGTGTGCAAGGCTGGAGCCTTGCCAATTAGCACAGCGTAGCCTGAACAGAGGCACGAAATTTTATCCTTTGGGTCCTACGTATATTAGAGCGTTAGCATTTCCTAAGTTACAAACAAAACCTTTGAGATATGGATTGTCTATCCCTAAGTCATCAAAGGAAAAAATAATCTCTGATTGGTTTTCTATCGGCATATCTAGGGTATATTTTCGATTGTCAAATTTTATTTCTATTCTGTTTGGAAATATAGTATTTTTCACAAAGCACCATGATTCTGGATACAGGTACCTGTACCTGCTTTTAAATTTTTCTTTGAATTCTTCCGCATTTTCAAATGGGATTTTTAGTTGAAATTGCATTGTTTCTAAGCCCGAGTATGGGAAATCAACTGAAATTGGAAATAATTCTTTTTCAGAATCATATTGTCCTATGTTTAAACAATTACCACCATAACGGGAGTCAAGAGAGTTACATTTCGCAACACTTTCTTTGCAGATATTAATAAATTCAGATTCAGACTGGGTGCGCAATCTTTGTTCATAATCATTTTGTCGCTCAAATTCACCTTTTTTGCTCCATCTTGTGAGATTTTCTTTTATACAGGATTCAATGGCACTCCTGTCGTCAACGGACAATCGCTTTTGTCGCGCTTTTTCTGCTGCTTCTCGTTCTGCTGCTTCTCGTTTTGCTGCTTGCTTTGCCGCTTCTTGCTTTGTCGCAGCTGCGGCCGCACGAGCTTTGTTTCCAATCGTTTGCTTATTCCCCTTTTGTGGAACTTGCGCATTAACAATGTTTGTCATTGTTAACATCACACTCGCAAAGAGTGCCATACTAATAAATACTTTTTTCATATTCTTTTATTTTAAAATTTATTTTTTATTAATGCCTAATAATGTTTGTTCTTTTTCAAACATATCCAATCGTTTATAGTTTTTCAAAAGAATTATACCGTCGATAAGCAACCCTGCTGCAATGCCGGATAGAATTGCACCACATTGTTCCTTGTCGGAAAACAATGTCACAATTCCATATCCTAAAAATGGACACGCCAAGAAAATTGCCATTAACCCACCATAAAAATGTTTGAGAGTCCGTTCCATAATTACCTAATTATTTAATGTTTTTGAATATAGCGAAAATTCTTTCCAATGCTTTTTTCGGAGAGCAACCTTTTCTTTCTCCGTTAAATTTCCTCCTTTGCCTTCGGTCATCATTCCGTGCCATTCCAAAGCAAGCCATGACTGCATAAGTGCAACCAATTGTTGAATTTCGTTTTCCTTTTCTTTGGGGTTCTCTATAATTTCGTCTATCAAATTAACAGCATAGCCATCCCAACATTCCGGAAACTTCGCCGGATTCATCATAAGTTTTATCTGAAAAGCAAGTTGTTCCAGTTTCTGATTATCATCAACATCTGTATTTGTAGCTATAAAAGCAAACTCGGCAACCAATTTTCGTAACTCTTGAAAATATTCTTTCCGTGCATTCGTTACTGTATTTATAAAAAGATTTTTGTTGTTGTTCGTGACGGTAACAACTACATTTACAACTCCGATTATAAATGTTAAAATTATTCCAATAAGTTTTATTGTTTCCATAGTTTTTCTAAATTATTGATTAATATATGTTTCCAAATCCGTTACATTGCCAATACTCAATTCTCCATTTTTTTTCACAATCAGTCGTGCTTGTCTCATGGACTGATAATCTTGAACCAACCAAACTTCATTGCCATTGTCTAACGTTTCAACAAAAGTTGTTTTTAATTCAGGAATTTTTAACCGTGAATTATAATCATGGTACACGAATATAAAAATCTCATACATATCCATACCGAAACTACCTCGAAAGAAGTCGCCACTTTGAACAGATTGATTGGCATCTAATCCCAAATCTTCTAACACGGATTGTGCGAATGCCTTTTTTTCCTCATAATTATATTCGCGTGGTATAGCAAAAGCATGTATTACATCGTCATAGCCATTCTGTTTGACGGTGCTCAATAAAGAAGTAACTGCATGAAACTTTTTATCTGAATCAATTTTAGCAAGATTCCAACTATCATTATTAGCATGTTTTTGTACTTGAATGGCAATAAAAAAACTCTCACAAAAACTCTGCTGTTCGTCACTTAATTTGCGCTCTACTACAGTATTCACAGTAGTATTCACAGCGTCATTCATTACTTTGGATATCTTCTCACACGAAATAACAGCTATTGATAGAAATAACAATAGCAAATAGTGATGTTTCATTGCGCTGCAAATTGCACACTTTTTTATTTGAATTGAACGTATTTTCATAATTTAAAATTTATATTTCTCTTTTTTAGGCTTATCAGAGTACTCTCTATCCCCGATAACAAAGCCATCAAAAATTTTTGCAAAGGTAGAGACTATTTCATTGATAATCAAGAAATTTAACGGTGAAATTCACCCGAAAAAACGGTGAAATTTACCCGATTTCAGAAGTTATTTTATCTTTTTCTAAGGTTTCTGCAATTTTTTGGGAGTAGAACGCAAAAAAATCTTCTCCCAAGGCAATGGAAATTTTATACAATACATCGGAATAGATATAATTGTTTTTCAAGGTTTTAAGCAAATTGCTGCTGTCGCAATTTATTGCTTCGGCAAGCCATGCGACAGTGCGCTTCTCGGCTGCCAATTTTTGTTTTATGCGTTGCCCAATGTCTATTTCTGTATCTGCCGTCATTTGAAAATGTAAAAGCGTGAAACTGTTCTTGACTGCTTATTTCCTAATCGCGGCTCTGCAAAACCATTTACCTAAATAAGCACGAACAACCCACGCCAGACGGCGTGAACCTCGCTAACTTATTCTCCGGTAGAAATTTTGCAGATTTCCGATTAGAGAGAATAAGAGCCAAAGCTCAATCTATATTAAAAATTCTAATTTTTCTGTTTCATTGTTTGTATTTTTATTTCAAGGGGTAAGGGTAAAACTTATTTTTTGAATGGCAAAATATTTTTCATTTTTTTTTCGTACCTTTGCGACATATTTACAATTAAAAAACAGTATGAAAAAAGGATTAACATTGCTTTGCTTGGGCTTAGTGCTCTGTGCTTGCGGACGGCAGACGTCCGGCGTGAAACACATTGTAGTAATCGGTTGCGACGGCTTTGGCGCGTATGCCTACCATAAAGCCGAGATGCCTAACCTGAAGCGGCTGGCGGCGGACGGTGCGTGGTCGGTGAAGGTGCGAACGGTTTTGCCCTCGTCGAGTGCGGTCAATTGGGCGTCGATATTGCTGGGGGCAGGTCCCACGCTGCACGGATACACGGAATGGAACAGCCGGGTGCCGGAAATTCCATCTGCCGCAATCAGTCAATACGGCAAATTCCCGTCTATCTACACCCTGCTGAAGGAGCAACTCCCGCAGAGCAAAACGGCGGTGGTATATAGTTGGGATGGCATTGAGTTTCTGCTGGAAACCGACATCATAGATTTTGTGATTCCGACACACGCCGACGAAGACCTTGCCGCCGACACGGCAGCCATCATTATCAAGCGGGAAAAGCCGACGTTCACATTCATCCATTTCGACGATGTAGACCACGTGGGGCATCACATCGGGCACGACACCCCCGAATATTATGCCGCCCTGACGCAATTTGATGCCCGAATTGGCAGGGTCGTGCAAGCCGTGAAGGATGCAGGAATTGAAAGCGAAACGGTTATCATGCTCGTGTCTGACCACGGTGGCGTGGGGAAAGGTCACGGTGAAAAATCGTTGTTGGAAGTGGAAACCCCATTCGTCATCAGTGGCGCAGGCATCAAAAAGGGACACGAAATAGAAGGCGTAGTCATCGATTACGACTTTGCGGCAACAATGGCACAGATATTCAACTTGCAAACACCGCAGGCGTGGCGCGGAAAAGCCATAGAGGAAGTTTTTGCGACAAATAAATAATAAAAAATATGAAAAAAACAGTTTATTTACTCGGTCTTTGCGGGCTATTTTCCTGCTCCGGCGGCAGTAGCAACCCTTTCAGCGACGACGAAATCACGCTTGCCAATCAGGCGGCGCGGGCGGTGTCGGAGCACAGTTACAAGAATTTCAGCCTCGAATTGGAGGTGAAGACCACACCGGGGGCTGTGGGTGGCATCGTGTTTCATTCCGACGGGCTGGTGGATTCCAAGGTGGGCTATGAAGTGCTTGTCAATAACAATGCCGAGCCGACCGAATGGCGCAAGACGGGGAGTTTGTCTGCCGTCCGCAATTTCGGCAAGTGCCTGGCGGGCAACGACAGGTGGGTGGAGGTGAAGATTGAAGTCAATGACATCAACATTCGCGTGTATGTAGACAGCGTTTGGGTGGTGGACTACTATCAGCCGGAAGCACCATACCGCGTGCCCGAATACCGGGACAGGCTGCTTTCCAAGGGCGTTTTTGTGTTGGAAAATCACACCGATGCGCCGATTTATTTCCGACATATCCGGGTGACGGAATTGCCCGAAAGCGCGGTGTGTGTGGCGGCTCATTTGAACGAGACCGCCGACGACATCATCCGTTTTCAGCAGGACAACTTCCCGCTGATTGATGCACACCTGCACCTCAAAGGCGGCTTGACCGCCGAAGACGTGGCTGCACTCACCCGCAAATATGGCATCACCTACGGCATAGCCCCCAATTGCGGCAAAAACTTCCCCGTGACGACCGACAAGGACATCTATGCGTGGTTAGACTCCACGAAGCATCACCCTTTCCTGCTGCCGATGCAGGCTGAGGGGCGCGAATGGCTGGATATGTTCTCGCCGAAAGCGATTGAAGCCTTCGACTATGTGTTCACGGATGCCCTCACGTGGACAGACGACAAGGGACGGCGGATGCGCATCTGGATTCCCGAAGAGACGTGGGTGGACAACAAGCAGCATTTCATGGAGATGCTGGTAGAGCGAGCGTGCAAGATTATCTCCACCGAGCCAATCAACATCTACGTCAATCCGAGTTTCCTGCCCGACGAACTGATGCCCGAATACGATGCCCTGTGGACGAAAGCCCGCATGACAAAGGTGATTGATGCCTGTGTGGCAGGCGGCATAGCGATAGAAATCAACAACCGCTACAAAATCCCATCGCAGACATTCATCGCATTAGCAAAAGAGCGCGGGGCGAAGTTCAGCATCGGCACAAACAACGGAGGCAAGGAAGACGTGGGGCGGTTGGAATATGCCATCGAGATGCTCAAGGCGTGCGGCATCACCAAAGAGGATATGTGGCTACCGATGAGTAGCAACCATTGAGAATAGTATGAAAGCAAAAACATTGGATAGAGAGGCGGAAAACAGAATCAGTTTCATAACTTACCTGATAATAGAGTTTGCGGAAGCATTCAAAATGTCTAAACCCAAGGCATATCGCTACCTGCAGCACTACGGAGGATTGGATTTTCTCTACAAGCATTGGTGGGCTTTGCATACGGACAGCAAATATTATGCTTTGTTGGATTTGTACGAAGTTTGCCGTAAAAATGGAGGTTACAGATGATAGTCTATCACGGCAGTTTTATAAAAATTGATGAAGTTGATTTGTCCAAATGCGAGCCACACAAAGACTTTGGGCAAGGTTTTTATGTAACTAAGCATAAGAAACATGCCGAAACTTGGGCAAAAAAAATGGGAGAAAAGCATGAAACAAAAGGCTTTGTGACGGAGTTTAAATTTCACGAAAGTGCTTTTATCAGCAATAAATACAAGGTATTGCGTTTTGCCGACTATTCCAATGAATGGTTGGATTTTGTGGTAAACAATCGCAACGACGAATTGCCTATCTCAGTCCATGATTATGACATTGTGGAGGGTCCTGTAGCCAACGACCGTGTTCAACGCCGCATTGATGATTATCTCGCCGGTATTATTTCACGCGAAAATTTTCTTAAAGAATTGCGCTACCACGAACCTACGCATCAAATTTGTTTTTGTACGGTGAAGTCACTGCAAATGCTGGAAAAAGCAACGCGCCGCGAGGTCAGTAGCATTGAAGATATTGCAGAAACCGTGATTATGGCTCTTGTTACCGAAAAAGGTAAAACGGAAATGGACGCCATTGATGCTTTTTATAAATCTACGGTTTTTGTTCGATTGACCGAAAAAGCCTCCCCCTTACTTTCTTTGCCTTGGACGGAAACATATAATTTGTTTCTACAAGAATTACAAAATGCAACAATAAAAGAAATAATATGCCTTAACAGAAAAATTTAACATAAAAAATTTGGAAGATAAAAAAATTGTGCGTACCTTTGTGCCGTTATTATAGTATAAACAATTTAAAATATTTAAATCTATGAGAGTACAATTGAAAAACGGCTCATTTGCGTGGCTTCTGTGCGCCGTAGCCCTCTATACGGGGGGGGGGGTACAGCCTTTGCGGGCTAACGCGCCCCAAGAGGCTAAAATTGCCGTAACGGGTGTTGTTAGTGATGCCGATGGTCCAATCATCGGCGCGAGTGTTATCGAACGAGGCAATCCTTCTAATGGAACTGCCACCGATGTGGACGGGAAATACACCCTGCGGGTGTCGTCTAACGCCACATTGGAAGTGTCTTATCTGGGTTATGCCAAGCAGGAAGTGCCTGTGGATGGCAGAACAACAGTCGATGTCATTTTAACAGATGACACGCAAAGCCTTGACGAGGTAGTAGTGGTCGGCTATGGCACACAGAAAAAAGCAAATCTGACAGGTGCCATCACAAATGTGAAATCCAATGACCTGACTGCTATTCCTACGTCTAATATCTCGAACACTCTGGCAGGACGTGCGCCCGGAGTGACTATCGTTGGAAATTCAGGACTGATAGGAGCTACTTCTTCTATCCGAATGCGCGGCGGTTTTGACGAGCCTTTATTCGTCATCGACGGCATTCTCTCTAACAAGGAAGCTTTCGATGCCTTGGAAGCCACCGAAGTAGAACAGATGAGTTTCCTGAAGGATGCTGCCACTGCTTCCATCTTCGGTACATCGGCAGGTAACGGCGTAATATTGGTTACAACCAAAAGAGGCGATGCCTCGATAGCCAAGCCCCGGTTCGACTATCAGGGAACTTACTCGTTCAGCAAGCCTACCCAAACATTGTTCAGCGACCTGATGACAGCCACCGATGAGCTGATTTATCAGAACCGCGTCGCGGAATTTAAAGGACGGGCTTTGCCCAATGGACCGGAAGAATTTGCGTATTTCGAAAACCGTGATTACAATGTCAATGACTGGATATGGCAGACACCGTGGAATACCAAACATTCATTGAGTGTGACAGGCGGTAGCGACAAATTCCAATACTATATTATGACCGGCTATATGAAAGAAGAAGGCTCGTATGTTAATCTGGAAAACGGCAAATACAATCTCCGTTCCAATCTGACAGCCAAATTATCCAAGGCAATATCGGTCAATCTCAATTTATCGGCATATCAGACCGACGGCAAGCGGTTCTATTGGACGGGGTCGCCTGACGACAGTCAGGATGTGTACGACATGTACCGTTGCACTTTTAACGCCATGAGGACATTGCCTTTCTATTCGTATGCCGACGGAACACCGGCTAATGAAGTAACAGATTATCCGATACGCCCTGAAATAGGGTCGTGGACAGGCTGGAATCCGGTGGACCAGGTAATCGGCAATCGTTATGTCAAAACCCGTAAGCGCAACATGAACGGAACGCTTACCTTTAATATAGATTTAAGTGCTGTCACTTCAGGATTATCCACAAAGGTGATGTACAATTATACCGGTGATGACTATATGCGCAAAAAATTTCTGACGTTTCAAAAGAATTATGTATTTCAGCGCGCAGACCCGGCGGGCAACCGTTTCCTGCCTGCGCCACTTGACCTGACCAAATACAGTATTTTCTCTTTTAATTCGACCGAAAGCCTGCAATATGGCATGAAAATATTGTGGAGCCAACAATTCAACTGGTTCCTCAACTACGACCGGGTATTCGGCAAACATAGCGTTTCGGCGATGGCGGTATTCGAACAAGCTACCAATGGCGGCGAGTATGTGTATGCGAAAGGTGAGCAACCGCTGACATATATCGACCAAATGTATGCTTTTTCGGACGATACGGAAAAAAGATATGGTGACGCTAATGAATATACCGGTGCTCATTTGTCGTGGATAGGTCGTTTCAACTACAATTACGCCCAAAAGTATATCGCTGAATTTTCTTTCCGTTACGATGGTAATACCTTGTTCGCGCCCGGCAAACGTTGGGGATTATTTCCGTCTGTTTCGGCGGCATGGCGTATTAATCAGGAAAACTTCATGGAATCTACACGCGATTGGCTGAGCGACCTGAAACTCCGCTTATCGTATGGTACGACCGGTAACGACCTTGATGTCAGTGGCAATAAAATCACTCCATTTTCATACCTGTCGAAATATACCTCGGGCAGTTCCTATATCTTTGGCTCGTCTTATCTGCAAGGCATTGTGCCGGGAGCCACTCCGAATCCAAACTTAACATGGGCTACCTCTACAACCTATAATGCGGGAGTTGATGTTGGATTCCTGAATAACAGACTGTCGGGCACCGTAGATGTCTTCTACCGAAAGGAAACAGATATACTTGGCGCAAGGACTGCTACGTTACCCAGTACTTACGGACAATCTTTGGCTCCTGAAAACTATGCCGCACGCTCGTGGAAAGGCGGCGAATTAACAGTCACATGGCGGGATAAAGCCGCAGATGGCAAGATTCAGTATTCGGCTTATGCAAATATGGGATATGCCAAAGATCGCTGGGATATACTGGACGAGTCGGCTCTTTACAAGACAGGAAATTTACAGGATTTATCACAAGTGGGATATTCCAGTGGACGCCAAACCGGACTTATCGCTATTGGTCTGATTCGTACACAAGAACAAGTGGACGAATTGAAAGCGCAAGGCTTTAAGCAATACGGACGTGACCCGTATCTGGGCGGTATTCTTTATAAGGATACACGCGGTGACGGCTATTCGCTCGGACCTGACGGGAAAATAGACGGTAATGACCAATATAATCTGTTGTCCGACAATGCGGTGCCACGTATCAATTACGGTTTCGGAGGCGAAATAACATGGAAAGGAATTAGTTTGTCCATGCACTTTCAGGGAGTAGGCAATTATGACAAGTTTATGTCGGGTTATGATGCCGGTTTCTATCAACACGGAGGTGATAACCGTCCTTATTTCCCGATATGGACAAGTTCTGAAGTGTGGACTCCTGAAAATCCGAATGGTAAATATCCGCGCGTGGTAGGATCGGGCTGGTACGAATCAGGTGTGGGCAGGTCTACGTTTTGGCAAAGAAACGGTGCTTACATTCGCCTCAAGAACCTGAATATTGGATACTCAATTCCCAAGGCTGTGCTGAAACCGCTGGGGTTGACGCAGGCACAAGTGTTCTTCAACGGAACGAACCTGTTCTCTATTTCCGAAGTCAACGAACTGATGGATCCGGAACAGGCTTACTATGACTCGTATCCTTTGATGAAGTCATTCACGTGTGGGTTAAATTTTTCATTCTAACTAATTAAAAAAAATATATATATTATGAATAAGTATTTTATTATTATAAGTTGTTTTCTCGTATCCTTTCTTTGGAGTTGCGATACGTTAGAGATAGAAAATCTGTCGGACTATGATGCCAACAGTGTGTGGAACGATGAGAAACTTGCCACAGCGTATGTGACTAATCTCTATGCTACGGTATTTACCAATTGGGATTCTGCTGCAGACCAAAACTCGGAACAGGTTTCCGGTATTCCTTTCTATATAGGAACTATCACCATCTCCGGAAGTAGTTATAAGAAATGGAATTATACGACTATCCGCAGAATCAACGCAGCCATTCAGGATATAAGTCAGGGCGACCTTCCCGATAATATCAAACAGTTGCTTACGGCACAAGTCTTGTTTATGCGCGCGTATGTGTACTTCGATATGGTCGTCTATCATGGAGGAGTACCTTATATCAAGGTTCCTCAAAACAAAGAAACGGATGATTTGCTTGTGCAACGGAATACAACAGCCGAATGCTACGGTTTCATCGTCAAGGATTTGGAGGATGCTATCCTTGGCTTGCCGGATAAAATTTCATCGTCTTCCGGTGATTACGGGCGTATCGACAAGGTGTATGCGAAAGCCTTCAAAGCCAAAGTATTGCTCTATAAGGCATCTCCACAGTTTAATCCGAGCCATCCTTATACCAATGCTTATTGGGCAGATGCTTACTCAGCCGCCAAAGACGCATACGATTTTGCAAAAGAGCAAGGTAGTGCCCTCACGCCAAACTATAGCGATATTTTCGTGAAAGAAGGCGGTGCCGAAGTGTTGTTTGCCGTTATCAACGAATATCCGAATAAAACAGCTACCTGGGACTGGCATCTTCGTCCGCAATCGTTAAGTACGGGACAAATACAGCGTACTCCTACCTGGGATATGGTCAAGGCTTTCCCGATGGCTGATGGAAAGCAGTTTGACGATGCAACCGGTAAGTATTATGTAAGTTCAGAAACTGACTTGATGCAAAGTTTTTGGAAAAACCGAGACCCTCGGTTCTACAGTTCTATTTTATGTTCGGGGCAGGAACTCCCCGTAGCAGGAATGGCTGCCGGCTATCGCCAATATACGGCATTGGGCTTGGCAGACGATGCAGATGCGTACGGCACCAATCCAAATTCAGGCGGGGCTACTACAACCAAGAACGATGTTATGTCCGGTTTTTATGTGCGCAAAGCTTTAGACCTGTCACTAACACCGGAGATTACCGACCAATATAGTCTCGACTGCATTAAGATGCGTTTTGCCGAACTGATGATGATTTATGCCGAAGCTGCTAACGAAGCCGGACATTCCGACGTAACAATAGAGATACTGAAAGAAATCCGCAAAAGGGCAGGTATCGAAGCCGGTGATGGAAACTACGGACTTCCCGCCTCGCCTGCACGCGAAGAACTTCGCCAAATCATTCTCGACGAGCGCAATATTGAGTTCTGCTTCGAAGGGCATCGTTTTTGGGATTTACGCCGTACCCGCAATATGATGATACTGAGCGGTCTGCAAAAATATGGTCTTGAAAGTATTGCGATTGATAGAGCGACCGGTTTGGATATGCCTATTAATACGGCTAAGGAAAAGGCGAAAAACTTTGAATTGACGCCCGATGATTTCAGATATGTAAAACAACGGGTGCCGTATAATCCGAATGCAGAAAACACTTTTGTGGTTGAAGAAACGTTTTATTTCTTCCCGCTTCAAAAAACCGTTTTGGACGAAAATCCGAATTTGGAGCAAAACAGCAATTGGGGAGGAACGTTTAATCCTGCATTGGAATAATAATCCGGATTGATAATTAAACAGGGGCTGTTTCGTAAATAAGGGCAGCCCCTGAATAATTTCACACAATTTGAAGATATAAATACGCAAAAAAAAGATGGTTGCAGTTTTGTTTTTCAAAATATTTTGTACCTTTGCAGGTAAATTATGAAAACAAGTAAATTGCCCAAGTCTGTGATAATACCGGGTATTATGCAGACATTACGTGAGATTAAGGACAAGATAAGCCTTGAAATGATGGATATGACCACCGAAGAAAGGCTTAAGTATCTTGCATCAAATTGAAGATTAAACATTAATATTATGAATACAACAAGAAGAGAGTTTCTTAAAACGATGGGATGTGCGTTGGCTTTTACGGTCGTCCCTCGTCATGTGTTGGGCAGGGGCTTTGTCGCGCCGAGCGACCAACTGACCAAGGGTATTATTGGCGTCGGCGGTATGGGTCGCGGGCATGTTAATTATGGCGGTACCCGTTTGGTTGCCGTTTGTGATGTGGACAAGAAGCATTTGGAGCTGGGGACGCGGCTCGTGGCGGATAAGATTGCCGCCTATCACGATTTTCGCGACCTGATTCTCGACAAGAATGTGGACATCGTGCATATCGCCACACCGCCGCATTGGCACGGCATTATGTCTGTGGAGGCAGCCAAAGCCGGCAAAGACATCTGGTGCGAGAAGCCTATGACGCGCACCATCGGCGAGGGGCGGCGGGTGATGGAAGCCGTGAAACAATACGGTGTCAAGTATCGCCTCAACACATGGTTCCGCTTCGCTGACAACTTCTACGGATTGGGAACGCCCGTGAAGCCGCTCAAAAAACTCGTTCAGAGTGGTCTGCTGGGCGGTCCGCTGAAAGTGACCATCAGCAAACACACCGGCTTCGACTGGAAATTCTACTGGACGGGCAAGGAATATCTCGAACCGCAACCGATTCCCGCCGAATTGGATTACGATATGTGGTTGGGACCGGCTCCCCTCAAACCCTACAATGCGCACCGCGTGCACAAAACGTTCCGCGGCTATTGGGATTATGACGGCGGCGGGCTGGGCGATATGGGTCAGCACTACATCGACCCCGTGCAATATATTTTGGGCAAAGACCACACAAGTCCGGTGAAGGTGGAAGTGGATGCACCGCAGCAACATCCGGATGCCATAGGCACTTGGCGTTCAATCACTTACACTTACGACGACGGCTGTCAGATTGTGCTGTGGGGTGGCGACTTCGGCAAGCCGGATACGCCCTATATCGCAGGCACAAAGGGCAATGTGTATAAAAACTTTGTTTGCGACATTCCGGATTGGCAGAAAAAATTAGCCGATTTTCCGGAGCCGGAAGCCCAAGTGACCGACTTTATCGAAAGCGTGAAGACGCGCAAGCCCTTTGCGTTGAACGAACAGAACGGTTTCCGCTCCTCAACGATTGTGAATATGGGCGTTGTTGCCTTGCGACTGAATCGCACGTTGCACTTCGACCCTGTTAAACTGGAATTTATTAACGACGAAGCGGCTAATCGACTGTTGAGTCAGCCGATGCGCTCACCGTGGAACATTTAAAATCACAGACATTATGAAAAAGATATATTCAATAATTAGTGTATTCCTGCTGTGTTCATTCGTGGCATTGGCGCAAACGCCTGCCAATCGCACCACGAAAACCATTGTAGCAGACGTGCTGGCGCAAATGCCCGCAGAGCGGACTTCTCAATACTACGCTCAAATCAAAGAGTTGAGCACGACCGGCGAAGAAGGCGTGTTGCAATTAACAGGTATGCTCCTCCCGCCCGGCAAGGGCAGCAACGCCAATGTGGAATTTGCATTGAGCGGATGGGCAAACTACGTGACGGGCGAAGGCTTGGAAGCCGCCCGATTGACCACCGCCAACGCATTGGTGAAGTCGCTGGACAAGGTGAACGACCCCTACAACAAAGCGTTTGTAATTAGCCTGATAGGGATTGCAGGTAAGAACGAAGTGGTTGCTAAATTGACACCTTATTTGAAGGATGCCTCAGTGGTGGTGAGCGATGCTGCCGCCAAAGCATTGGCATCCATCAACGGACAGGCACCGCCCCAAAAAGCACCGTTGCCGGCAAAAAGCACTCAGCAGCACGAGCGGATAGCCGCATTGGGAGCGCAGATGGCTGCCAAGCCGGCAGATGCGCTTAAATTGTTGCAAACGGCACTCAAAGATGCCGACAGGACGTATCGTTATGCCGCCCTGTCGTTTGCATCCGAATATGCAACGAAAGAAATGTATACTGCTTTGATTCAATCACTTACAAAAGCAAAGCCGGAGGTGCAATTAGACATCATCCGTTGGTTGGGGGACGAATGTAACTGTCCAAGCAAGCGTGAATTAATTGCGACAATCGCTAATCCTGCATTGATTTCGCGGCTTTCCACCAACGATTTTGAGTTCAAAACAGCCGTAGCCCAAACCTTGGTGAAGACCGGCGGCGAGCCTGCAATTCAGGCATTGGCGGGATTGTTGAATGCGGCAGACGCAGAAACAATCGACTTGGGGTATCAAACTTTGCTTACTACGAAAGGAAATATTGCCGACCCGGTGGCGTCTGCTATCGCTACCGCCACGGATGCGGGCAAGATTGCCGGACTCAAGTTGTTAGCCCACCGCAAGGCGGATAAGCATCTCGATGCGGTGCTGAACTTGACCAACACAGGGACTGCGGAGGTACAGGCGGCGGCATATACGGCTTTGAAGGATGTGGTGCTTGCCGAGAAGAAATTGGAGTTCTGTACTGCCCAAATGAGCAAAGTGGGTGCCGACAAGCGGTATTTGTACTATCCGCTGTTGGCAACGACGGGCGACCCTAAAGCACTCAAAATCATCGTGGAACGTTTTTCCGGCGAGAGCGGACGGGCAAAAGAGGCGGCATTTCAAGCCCTGCTGGATTGGAACGGCTTGGAGGTGAGCGATGAGATGTATAAAATTGCGCAAACAACATCGACGTACAGCAACAAAGCCCTTGACAGATACATTCAATTGGCATCTGATGACCGTCTGACAGGCGAAAATCAGCGATTGCAACTGACACAGGCATTGGAAATTGCTCGCACCGATGCGCAGAAAAACGCGGCATTGGAGCAACTCGGCAAAACCAATTCATTCTTGGGGCTTCGCTTGGCGGCACAGTATTTGGATGCTCCGGCAGTGCAACAGAGGGCAGCCCTTGCGGTGATGAACTTGGCGTTGAACAACCATTTTAGCGGGCAAGATATAAAAACCCTGCTGAATAAGATAATGCCGATATTGAACAATCCGGATGCCGATTATCAGCGTCAAGCCATCCGCAAATATCTGGCTGAGATGCCCGACGAAGCGGGTTTTGTATCCATTTTCAATGGCAAAGACCTCAGCGGCTGGAAAGGCTTGGTCGAAAATCCGATTGTTCGCGCAAAGTTGAAACCGGCGGAATTGGCAAAAAAACAAACAGGTGCCAATGAACAGATGCGCAAGGATTGGAAAGTAGAAAACGGGCTGTTAGTGTTCGACGGTAAGGGTTACGATAATATTTGTACCGAAAAACAATACGGCGACTTTGAAATGGTTGTGGATTGGCAATTGGAACCTTCGCCCGAAGCCGATGCCGGCGTTTATCTGCGCGGCACACCCCAAGTACAGATGTGGAACATTGCCCGCACCAATGTGGGTGCCCAAGTCGGCTCCGGCGGGTTGTACAACAACCAAACCAATCCCTCCAAACCGCTCAAAGTAGCGGATAACAAATTGGGCGAATGGAATAATCTGTATATCAAAATGATAGGCGACCGCGTAACGGTGTTGCTGAATGGCGAATTGGTGGTCGACAATGTAATTCTTGAAAATTACTGGGACCGTTCGCAACCGATATTCCCACTCGAACAACTTGAATTGCAGGCGCATGGCAGCAAAGTGTATTACCGGAATATCTATGTGAAAGAATTGGAACGTCCAAAGCCATTTGAACTGTCGGCACAGGAGAAGAAAGAAGGATTCCAAATACTGTTCGATGGTACAAACATGCACGAATGGACAGGCAATCTTGCTGATTATCAACTCGAAGAAGGCACCGTCAGCGTACACCCGAGCCATAGTTTCGGCGGCAATCTTTACACGAAGAAAGAATACGCCAACTTCATTTTCCGTTTTGAATTTCAATTGACACCTGCCGCCAACAATGGCGTGGGCATTCGCGCACCCATGGATGGCGACAACGCTTACAATGCGATGGAAATTCAAATTCTCGACTGCGAACATCCTGTGTATAAAGATATTGCACCTTATCAACACCATGGCTCTGTTTATGGCGTGATTTCCGCAGAACACGGTGCCATGAAACCAGCAGGCGAATGGAATGAAGAAGAAATCTATGCCAACGGCGACCATATCCGCGTCACGCTCAACGGCAAAGTGATTCTCGACGGCAATATCCGCGAGGCAGCCAAAAACGGCACGCTCGACCACAAAGAACATCCGGGACTATTCAACAAGAGTGGACATATAGGATTCCTTGGTCATGGGAACGAGCTTAAATTCAAGAATATCAGAATAAAGGAATTACCGTAATCAGTGAATTATGAATTATAAATTGTTTTTTGCAAGCTGTTTTTTATTGGGCTTTTGTGCCTGCAATAAAAAAGAATATTCAGTTCTGCCTACACCGCAGCAAGTGGAATATGCCAATGGTTCTTTCGACTTGAAAGATGAACTGACTATTGCGTTTCCGCCGGAACTTGCCGGTGAAGCCGCGTATTGTAGCGACGCGGCGCGCCACGTCTCTACGATTAGTCCCGTAAAAGAAGGGGAAAAAGCGGGGGATATCACTCTCTTGTTGGATGCTTCGGTGCTGCCCGAACATCCGGAGGGATATGTTTTGGACATTCAGTCGAAAGGGATTGTTATCAAAGCCAATGCGCCTGCCGGTATTTTGCACGGCATACAGACGTTGCGGCAATTGCTCGAGGCACCCGTAGAGACGCGGCGCGCCACGTCTCTACGATGCGGCACGATTACCGACTATCCGGCATTGGGCTGGCGTGCCTTTATGTTGGACGAATCCCGCCATTTTCAGGGGAAAGAGGTTGTGTTCAAACTGTTGGACAATATGGCTGCTTTGAAGATGAATGTTTTTCACTGGCATTTGGTGGATGATGCGGGTTGGCGTATTGAAATCAAAAAATATCCCGAACTGACCAAAACAGGGGCTTTCCGCGATTCTACTGCTATGTTTTTTTGGAAAAGCGGCATTTTCGACGGCAAACCTCACGGCGGTTTTTATACGCAGGACGAAATCCGAGAAGTTGTTGCTTATGCCACGGCGCGGCACATTACCATTGTGCCCGAAATCGAAATGCCGGGGCACGCCCAAGCCGCCATTGCTTCCTATCCGTGGCTGGGCACGATTGGCAAACCGTTGAAAGTGTCGTGCGATTTTGGCGGCAATGATGTATTTGATGTTACCAAGCCCCAAGTGACTGAGTTCTTCCACGATGTGCTCACAGAAATGATGGCTTTATTCCCCGGCGAGGTGATTCATATCGGTGGCGATGAAGTGCCTGACCACTATTATAAAAATTCGCCTTCCGTACAAAAATACATGAAAGCGCATAATATAAAAACGCCTATCGCACTGCAAATTGATGCTACCAACAAACTGTCGAAATGGCTTGCCGCTAAAAACCATCGCTTGATGGGCTGGAATGAAATTACCGGTGCCAAAATTCATGCTTGGCAAACGGCTGAGGACTATGCTGCGGAACAAGAGCAACATCTTGACCGCAGTGCTGTTGTTCATTTTTGGCAGGGCGACCCTGCACTCATCAAGAAGGCAGCGGCAGATGGCTACGATGTGGTCAATTCTTTCCACGAGTACACCTATTTGGATTATTCTTATCATTCTATCGAAAGAGCCTATTCTTTTGAACCTGTACCCGAAGGGCTGACGGCTGAAGAGCAAAAGCACATACTCGGTTTGGGTTGCCAAATGTGGACAGAATGGGTGCCCAATACACAAAATTTGTATGGCAAGGTTTTCCCCCGCATCGCTGCGTTTGCCGAAGTAGGATGGACAGCCCCCGAGAAAAAAGATTACAACAGTTTTCTCCAACGCCTGCCCTATTTTCTGCATCAATGGGAGAAACAAGGCATCCATTATGGGCATGTTCTGGCACTTGGAGCCCCTGATTGGGGAATGGAAAGATGGAAGGATGTGCCGGAAAATCCATTGATAGACCCCGCGGGCAATGGGCTACCGGAATGTGTTATTGGCGACCCGCAGATTTTAACACCGGGAAAATTCGATGACAAATGGCATGCCTTTTATCATGGATTTTCGCACGATGACAGGTGGCATACTTGGTTTTTTCATTCTGTTTCGCCGGACGGACTTCATTGGACGGAGGCTTCACGCGAAGAAAGTGAAGTAGGCATTCAGTACATTTTTCATGACGACGACAGGTGGATACAATATTATACGGCTTCCACCAACTATGTGGGCGACCCTGAATTGGAGCGAAAATATAACACGGTAATACGTGCACGGACAACGACCGATTTTGTTCATTGGTCAAAACCTGTCACGCTGATAACGCCGGATTTGCCCAAAGAGCGCGAAGGCTGTGGTGTAGAGGCACGTAACCCGTGTGTCATCCAACTGCCGGATGGTCGCTATCGGATGTATTACAGTGGAGGCATGGTTTACTTGGAGGATGCCGGTTATGGCGAGCCCAAAAACATCTTTTGTGCAGAGGCTGACAGTCCGCTGGGTCCGTTCATCAAGCGGAACGAGCCTATTCTGGAGCCTGATACAACTTTGCCTTTTCGCAACTACGGCTGCGGCGGCTTCAAGGTATTTGGCTATAAAACCGGTTATCTGGCTTTTTACAATCCTATTTATATTGATGCCGAAGGCAAATCGCGCTCGGAAATCCGCTTGTTGTATAGTCAGGACGGGCTGCGATGGGAAGAAGCCGATTGTAATCCGATAGTCAAACCCGACCCGAATATCCCCTGGCGTTCGGCGATTATTTATCAGTTAGACGTGGTGCATTGGGAAAACTCCCTGCTGATGTATTTCAACGCCCGCGAAGGCTGGCGCGGTGGCAGTGAGCGGATAGGGGCGGTCAGGCTGGACTTGAATGGCGAGGCGCCCGCGGTGAAGATGGAAAAATCATTTAATAACAAATAATAATTATCATTATGAAAAAACCGGTTATCTGTTTTATCGCCATTCTAAGTAGCGGTATGTTGCTACTCTCGTCCTGTTCAGAGAATAATTCCATAATTCTGGATATTCCGGAAAAACCGACGAACAGTTATCTTGTTGAAGCGCAACAGGCAGGAACTACCTCTGCATCCATTCTTGCTTTAGCCCTCAGTGTTGGGGGCTATCAGGAGTATGCCGCATTGCTCAACAGCGATGTGGAAGCACTGAAAGTTACCTATAACACCGAGTACAAAGGTGATAAATTGGAGGCTTCGGGCGTATTTTTAGTGCCGGATAATTATAATCCCGACTATCCTACAATCATTTACATGCACGGCACGATTACCGAAACCAGTGCGCCCTCATTAAACGTCCCCGGCCTGCGGACTGCGGATATTGTGTTGGGGATGGCATTGGCATCAGCATTCAACTGTGCGGTGCTGATGCCCGATTACATCGGCTATGGCGTTAGCGCGTCCGTCCCTCACCCCTACATTCACGCCCCGTCTTTGGCGCAGGCTTCGCTCGATTTGATACGGGCATTCAAAGAATACACTGCCGACACTGAAAATCAACTGTCGTTTAACAACACTATTTTCATTACAGGATATTCCGAAGGCGGCTATGCTGCCGTGGCACTTCAAAAGAAGATACAGGAGACGCCGACTGATTTGCGAGTAGAAAAAGTGGTGGCGGGGTCGGGACCTTACGACAATGTGGCTATGGCAAAAGAATGTTTGAAGCAAACGACGGATTTGCGCACTAAATTTGTGAGCAGCTATTTGTGGACTTTTGGAATGTATAAAAACGATTACGGCTACTCGAAAAATTACGATGCCATATTTTCGGATGCCGACAATGCTGTTTTGCAGGAAAAAGGCTACGATTTAGCCTATTTTCACACCGAAGAATTAGAGATAAACACCAATCCGGCGTTGCTTTTCAGGCAAGAATTTATTGATGGAGTGCTTGACGAGACCGACACGGAATTTTTACACATTTTAGCAGAAAATTCGCTCACCAACTTCCACGCAACCGACAGCCTCCTGCTGGTGTATGGCACAGCCGACGATTGGGTGCTTCCGGAAAACAGTATAAATACCTACAATGCAATGAACGCAGAGTGCTGTAAAGTGATGAGTTACCCTTTTCCTGATGGCGACCACGAAACTACGTTGCCCTATTTTGTAGATATTTTGTTGAGCAGGTTGCAGATGATAGAGTGAAAATAGTTAAGAAGTATGAAAAATCACAAGCATCAGACAAAATTTAAAAGAATCCTTTTCTGCGTGGGAGTGGGAGTACTTTTTACAGTACAGAACGTGGCGGCACAATATGCAATGCCATCCCCTGCGTGGGCAAAAGATTTGATTATTTATGAATTGAATCCCAAAGGATTTACTTCGCCGCAAGGTGCCGAAACCGGCACTTTCAACAGTACGCGAGAGAAAATACCCTACTTGGCGGAATTGGGCATCAACGGCGTGTGGTTTTCCGGACATAATTGGGGCGACCACCGGCATTTTTACAATATCTGGACACAATATGCTACTATTCGCCAAGATAGCATCGAACCCACTTTGGGCTCTCCGGCGGAATTTAAGGCGATGATTGACGACTTTCACCGTCACGGAATCAAGGTTTTTCTGGATGTCATCACCCACGGAGTCATCAGTTACAGCCCGCTGATTTGGGAACATCCGACGTGGTTCAAAGGCGGCTCGTGGGGAATGACCGATTTTGACTGGTATGGCGGTCATTCCGACTTGGACGCTTGGTGGGTGAATACATATACCAATTATGTGACCCGATACGGCGTGGACGGCTTCCGCTTGGATGTCGATATGTATCGTCCCGATTTATGGAACAGGATAAAAGAAAACGCCCGTCAGGCAGGGCATCCGATAGTGGTTTTCGATGAGCCTACTCAACATTGTGAAGGCGTTGCCGATTTTTATCAAAAAATGACAGCACTTAGTGTCCAAACAGAAGGGGTCGATACAAATAACCGCTTGATAGATAATGCCGCGGCGTTTTATAGTAATTCTATCAACACAATTCATGATTTCGCGGTCAGAGAAGTAAAACTGACCTATTCGGACGATACGCAAGTAATGAATCTTCCTTTTACGTTGGTAACGGGCGAGCCCGAAGCAAAAATAAAAATCAGCAGGCTTGACCCTGCCAAAACCGTAAAAGGTGTTTCGGTTACTATCGAGGGGAAATCAGGGGTTTTTAGAGGCGAGGTAACTTATTCTATATTAGGCACAAAGGCTGACCTTTCGGAATACCCCTTGTATCTCACCGGTTTATCAGAAATAACAGTTGGTTTCACGCCTTATCTTCCGGATAATTATCTTCAAACGATTCAGTTATCTTGTCATGATGATGGCTGGGATGGTTTTCCACTGACCGGCAATCCTTACGTTGCCGAGGGAAGCCGCTGTCTGTTTGGCTACAGTTGCCTGTTCCAACCGGCGATACCCATTTTTATGAGCGGCGAGGAATTTGATGCCGACTATATGCCCTTCCCTTCCCATTCGCCGTTCCTGTTTAAAAAGGAACGAGTGGGGCAAGGCAAATGGCTGTATGCCACTATGATACAGTGGGAGCAGTTGAAGCAAAAAAAACACGCCGATATGCTGGCAGATGTTAAAAAGATGATTGCCATTCGCAAGCAGGAAAGCAGTTTGCTGTATGCTTCAAAGAACAATGCGGCTTCCAATATAGATTCATTGGCATTTTCCTGCTCGGCAAAAGTGCCGATACCGTATATTCTTTGGAATGATAAAACCGCGTTGCTCGTGGCAGGTAATCCTACGGACAAAGACGTTAAAATCACAGTCGATATTCCGCTTGACAAAATAAAGCAAGGTGCAAAAAAGATAATCGTTACCGATTTATGGAACGGCGGCAAAAAAGAAATAACATCTGAAGGACTGAGAAAATTTACTTTTACAGTGAAAAAAGACTATACGGCAGGCGGTGGTATCGGTATCTTTAAAATTGAAAGTTTAATATCAATGTAAACCCAAAATGTCCATTAGAACATCTATCATAAATTCTGCTTGATGATGCTAATGGACATGGGATTATAATTTTATCCGCCATAACCGCCAATTATCCGCCAATTATCCGCCATAACCGCCAATTTATAATTTAAATTACAAAATTAAATCTATCTCTTTCATTATCTCGTCCGTCTCATTCAGGACGAAGATTATTTTTTGATAATGTTCTATATCTTCGTATGTCAGCGTTCTGCCTTTGCGGTCTTTCAGCCATTTTTGCGCGGGCTGGTAGCCGCCGATGTAAAATTTCCAAGCGATTTCAGGAACATTGTCAAAATATTGACTGTCATTTAGCCAAACTTTATTTTCCTTATAAGTATTGGATTTTTCGGTAAATGAATTTTCTACTTTGTTATCTCCCTGTTTGGGGAAATTGGCAAAATTACTTGGAACGGTAATATTTTCCATTAAATGTAAATGCCTCAATTTTTCGCCAAACGCCACTAATTTATTAAATTGTTCTGCATCTTGCGGATACGGAATGCGCGGGAAATCTATTTTTAGAAACTCCTTGTATTTTTCTCTGTATGCGGGCGAATGTAGAATGGCGTAAATGTAATCGAAAATTTGTTCGGGTTGTGGTACGAAACCTAACAGGTTTTCAAAACCTGTTAGGTTTGCTGCGTTCAAATTTGCTACTTTTTCTGTCTTGCGTTTGCCGCCTTTTGCTATCGTTTCAACATAAAGGTAAAGGGGAAAAACAAAACATGCACCATATTTTTGAGCACCAGCCGTTAAATTCAACGAAGTTATTTTATCGGTAATGAACACATATTTCCAATCATCCATACATTCTTTAGCAACTACCAATCCTATATTTTGTTTATTTACAAAATTTCTCATCACTTCACCTCGAGGGCGCGTTAAATAGCCATTCGATTTTTCTGAAAAATAGGTGTATTTAATATCAAATGGATAATCATTGTACTCTACTATATTCGCAAAATCAGGACTGTTTGTTAAATTTTGTTTAGCCCACTCAACAGTCCACCCTGTGGATGTTTCTAAATGATATTTTTCAATGGCTTCATTTTTATCTAATCTCAAAAAATCTTTAATAGCGTTTTCTAAATCTTTTTTGTTGTTTTGAATCGTAAAATGCTTATTGCTTGGTACAATCCCTTGTGAATTTACAGACAACAACTCGTTTATCTTGAAACCTTTCTCGTATTCTTTTCGTAAAGAAAAATTTTTGGGTACGAAGAAAAAATTGGGCATTTGAGGACGAAGTTCAGTCCAATGTATTGATTGTAAGTTGTTTTCGAGCAGAAAATTATATTTTTCTTGTTGTTTGCCAAAAATATCAGAATAAAATACTTTCCCTAATTCATTGTTTTTTTTTCTTTCTCGTTTTGATAAAAATGTTAATGCTGACACTCTCTCCAATATCAAAAACATTTTCGTCTTTATCATTTTTTGATAGATTCTGTTTTTCTTTACTCCCGTGTAAATCAAGAATATATATATCATCAAACGATTTCATTAGATTATGCCTCATACCCCTAAAAGTTCCATCACTTAAAAAACTGTTGGCAGTAATATACGCTAAAACGCCTCCTTCATTTTTGTCAATGAAGTGTTGCCCAAAACGGATAAATTTCACATAATCATTATTGATCCATTTTGTGTTTGGAATGTTTTGTGACGGATTTTGTGGCTCTTTTTTATATTGTCCAATCAAACTTTTAATCCAAGTACCGTTATTGCTACTTTCTCCGCGATATGGCGGATTTCCCAATACAACCATCACCGGCGCATTGTTTTTGATTTGCGCGGCTTCAATGGCTTCATTGCTC
>BNTT01000034.1 GCA_025996815.1 Bacteroidia bacterium | reverse complement strand
TAACAATCTGTATCTGTTTGAAACTGTCTGTAAAAATTGATTGAGTTCACTCCCATAAATTTTATCCTTTCTTCCATGCTACAAAGGTAGCAAATTATTGGGGCGACCTAAACGCCTATACCAAAATCTATATTTGGCGTAACAAACAGTCCTTCAAGCAGTTTTTCAAATTCGGGAACGTTTTGAATTTCGTCAATAAAAACATAGTTCGTAACATTTTCCTGTAAAAGATTTCTGATATAATCGTAGATTTCTTTCCAATTTTTTTCGGCAAGAAAGCGAAAATCAGGTAAATCCATATTGATTGAAATGACCGAAACATTCGGATTTTCGGCTTTAAGCAAGTCCTGAAACTGCAAAAGTAAAGTTGATTTTCCTGCCCTGCGAACACCTGTAACAACTTTTATCAGATTTTTATCTTTGAGAACCAACAACTTATCAAGTTCTTTTTTTCTTATGATTTTTTGCATACCCATATTTTTATATATTTTTTACGCTGCAAAGATACTAAAATTCCTCAAACTTCACAATATCTACAAGTTTGAGGAATTTTATTCTGTATTGAGTGTAGCATTTATTAGTTGCCAAAGTATTTCATCGTCAGCACAATGTTTCGGGGCTTGGCACAGGGTGGGCTCACTGAGGCTCGCGTGGGAACTAAACTTCAAAAATCGCACTGCCGTTTGAGTGGGATACACCCGCCATTGCGCCAAACCGCTCGTGAGCAGTAGTTTTTACACTACTTTTTACACTACTTCATTTTGTCTCTCTCTTATTTTTTGCTCAACTATAGACAGTGGTGTTGCAATACCATTAACATACTGGAGATTGCCATTCTTGTTGCCGTTGATTGATAATTGAATAAAACTTGCTTGACTTTGAATAGCATTAACTTTAAAAGTTTCATTCTCGTGGTCATAGATAAGATAAGGTGCACCTGAAGAACCAAATCTAAAATAGCCTTTTATTAGATACCGCATTCCTTCAAAATGATAAGAATTACCCAATAAATCATTCTCTGTGGCAAAGTTATCAAGCAGTCCTTCAATTCTTGCTTCATTAATAATCCTCCCCAAATTATCGTAGGGTGCAACTTGTAAACAGAAATAATCTTGTGTTCCTGTATCATATAACTCAAAATCTATTTCAATAGCTGGCAATTTATTGATAATTTCCTCTGGAGTATTGATTATTCTATAAATAGCAATATCTTCACTTACCAAATTATCCAATAATTCCAACTCTATCAAAAAAGTATGACGATTTAATGTTGGTTCTGGAAAACTTTTATTCACAGGAAAATAGGTGCTTAAAGTTGTATCATTACAAAAGACATTATTTCTAAATGTTGCTACTAAAAATGGGCTACAGCAATTTTCGCTATATAGTTTTGTATATCTCCTATCAACTTTTGATTCGTCAAGTTTTTTAGCAAGTTCTTCTGAATGTGTTTGATTTAAGCCCATTGCTATTCGCTGATTAGTACCAATAAGTTGATATGAACGGTCAAAAAGAGGCTTGTCTGCAACATTTATTTTTGGTAACAATTCACTTTGGTAAAAACTCTCTGAAAGAATACAAGGGAGTATGTCTAAAAGCCTCAGATTGTGAGCGACACTAACAACAATTCCATTACCAATATAAAATGCACAAATATTATTTGTAAATACTCTATTTGCTGTATTAGAATTATACACAGACATTATTCTAAAAAGAGGAGAACTATTCTCGTTTATTAATTGCAACTTCTTGTCTTTCATTTTAAATTTATTTGTTTAATGCTTCACGTTGTCCGCTAAAATTGCGCCTAACTCATATAATATACGCAACTTTCCTTTTTACCTGTATTTTACAAACTTCAGTATAAATCATTGCTGTTTAATTATTTATTACTTTTTACTAATTGCGCATTTTGTATTGTCATTGTCCTAAAAATTTGCGGATATACCGTATAGAATTGCCGAAATCGCGACAACTCGGCTGCCGATACATTACCTGCTGAACGCGGACATCGCCGAAAGATTTATGTATATTTTTCAACTCAAGCATACTATTATTTTTTGAAATAACGCCGCAAAGTTACAAATAATTATTTAATTAGCAATGCTCCGCAGGGTAAACGCATCTTAATTTATGTTAAATAAAAACAACAACCGCGCTACAACTACCCCGAACGGGATTAAATTTGAAGGTTCTTCGAGAAATTATGAGGAAAGATATAGCTGTCCCGTTAGATAAAGTCAAATGACACAAATACAGAATAGTGTATTTGTGTGTATATTGAACGAAAGAGGAAAGATACAAAAAAATTAAAAATTATTATGTAATTTTGCACCGCAAAAAAAAATGAAAATTATGAAATTAAAAATTGCTGTGTTAGCCGGGGATGGCATTGGACCGGAGATTGTGGCGCAAGCCCTTGATGTGACGAAGGCGGTGTGCAAGACGTTTGGACACTCTTTGGAGTATAAATCTGCCCTTGTGGGTGCTTGTGCCATTGATGCGGTGGGCAATCCCTATCCCGACGACACCCACGCGCTGTGTATGGAATCGGATGCGGTGCTTTTTGGCGCGATTGGGTCGCCGAAATACGACAATAATCCCGCTGCCAAGGTGCGCCCTGAGCAGGGTCTGTTGGCGATGCGCCAAAAACTTGGATTGTATGCCAATATTCGTCCGGTGATGACTTTCCCGTCATTAGTGCACCAGTCGCCGCTGCGTGCGGAACTCGTTGACGGTGCGGACTTTATGTGTATCCGCGAACTCACGGGCGGCATCTACTTCGGTCGCCCGCAGGGGCGCAGCGAAGACGGGCTAACGGCTTATGACACTTGCGTTTACACCGTGGCGGAAATCGAACGCATCGTGCGCTTGGCTTACGACTACGCCATGAAGCGCAACAAACGCCTCTGTATCGTGGATAAAGCCAATGTGCTGTGCACCTCGCGCCTGTGGCGGCAGGTGTCGCAACGCCTCGAAAAGGAATACCCCGAAGTGGCAACCGAATATATGTTTGTCGATAATGCCGCAATGCAAATTGTGCGCGGACCGAAGCATTTCGACGTGATTGTTACCGAAAATATGTTTGGCGACATCCTCACCGACGAAGCCTCGGTCATCACCGGCTCGCTTGGGATGCTCCCCTCGGCTTCCATCGGCATACACACCTCCGTGTTTGAGCCAATCCACGGCTCCTATCCGCAGGCGGCAGGCAAAAACATCGCCAACCCGCTTGCAACCATCCTCTCGGCAGCCCTGATGTTTGAATACGCCTTCGACCTCCAAGCGGAGGGCAAAGCCATCCGTGAAGCCGTTGCAGCGAGTATGGCGGCGGGCATCGTCACCGAAGACATCGCCGAAGGCAAAAAAGCCAGCACAACCTCCGAAGTGGGGCAATGGATTGTGTCTAAACTGTAACCGCATTGCGCGGATGGTGCTCAATAATCTCGCTGCGGAGATAGTCGCGGTCGAGGTGGGTATATATCTCGGTGGTGGTGATTTTTTCGTGCCCCAGCATAGCCTGAATAGCGCGAAGGTTGGCTCCACCTTCCAGCAGGTGGGTGGCAAAGGAGTGGCGGAAGGTGTGGGGACTCACCGTTTTGTGGATGCCGGCAGCCTCCACGCACGTTTTCACGATACGAAAAATCATACTGCGCGACAGGGCATTGCCGCGCCGGTTGAGAAACAGGATGTCCTCAAAGCCGCGTTTCACGGGGATGGTGTTGCGGTCGAGCAGATACAGACTGATTTCCTTTACCGCCGCCTGCGAGATAGGAATCAGCCGCTGCTTACTGCCCTTGCCCTGCACTTTGATAAACCCTTCGTCGAAAAAACAGTTGGAAAAACGCAGGTCAACAAGTTCCGAAACGCGCAATCCGCAACTGTAAAGCGTTTCCAGCATCGCCTTGTTGCGTTGTCCTTCGGGCTGCGACAAATCGACCACCCCCAGCGTGGCGTTCACTTCCTCCACCGTGAGAAAAACGGGCAATTTGAAGCCAAACTTGGGCGATTCGAGCAACTCGGTGGGGTCGTCGTCGATAAATTTTTCCATCTGCAGATATTTGTAGAACGAGCGAATGCCCGACAGCACGCGCGCCTGCGAGCGCGGATTGATGCCCAAATCAAACAACACGCTCGTCATCGCCTGCAAATCTTCGAGTTGCGCCTCCTGCGGAACCACGCCACGGTCGGCAAGAAAATTAAACAGTTTCTCCAAATCATCCATATACGCATCCACAGAATTGCCGGAGAGAGATTTCTCCAGCATCAGATAGGTGCGAAACGACTGCATCAAAGATGAATTTGATTCAATTTTCATTATTTATATCCCGTATGTCAAAATTATTTGTCCTTTTGCGCGCCCCAAAAGTAGTAAAAAAATATGACATTATCAAAAAACGGGCTTGCCGCTAAAATACTTGTCAAGTCGAAGAGAGCAATCCTTTCACTTGCCTTTCAAGATTCGGCAAATAATTGATGATAATCAACCACAGAACATCTTCTGAAACACTGTCATAGCCGTGAATAATGCGGTTGCGTGTATCCACAATCTTGCGCGAGGCTTCTATTGGAAAATCGGGGTTGGTTTTTAATATACGGCTCATTGCTTCCCCAATAATCTCAATGTTACGCTCAACGGCTTTACGCGCCTTTAAATCTTTTTGAAATTCAAAGAAATCACGTTGCTCCGGCAAAAAGCCCCATATTTCACTAATGGAACGCTCAATGTCTTTCAAGCAAATATTTATATCGAAAGGTTTGTTATTTTGCATATACCAATTGTTTAGAATTATCTATTTGCGCGCGCATCAAATCATTCCTGATTGCCTTATTTTCAAGCAAATCAACCGGTCTGCCGAACAAATCCTGCAACGCAAATTTCAAATTGAAATAACTGTCCGCATATTCCAGCGGATTGGACGAATCAATATCAACAACCATATCAATATCACTATTGTCGCCGAAACGGTTGGTCAAAACCGACCCAAACACATACAGCGATTTCACTTTGTTTTGCCGACAAAGTTGTGCTAAATTATTTTTGTAGTTATCCAAATACATTTTTTTCAAAATTAACTTTTTACTTATTGATGCAAAGGTACAAAAAATATTATGATTACGGATAATCATTGTTTATTTAATCATAATGCTCTTTCACAAAACTGCCATCGCTATTAAACGTTGCTTCAATCTCGGTTTCTCTTTTTTCCAACGTCACTTGATAGAGCACTTTTTTCCCTTTAATGATTTTTTTTGCATCGCGGTCGAATTTGAAAGCGGGATACTTCGTCTGCGCCGCGTTTTTGATATTGGCGGGAACTTGCGACAGCCGAATGTCAAAAATGTACATCAGCAGGTTTCCGTCGGCATCGTAGAAGGCTTTGTAGTCCGTCCGGTTGATTTCAAATTCGGCTTCGTAGATTCCGGCTGCCGTTTCCCACTCAATGTCGCGCGCTGCCGAAAAGTCTTTTTTCAACTGTTGCGACAGCGTTTCATCAGGGGATACATCACGGGCGTTTGCCGTGTGATAACTTTGAATTAACTCCTCGATTTTTTCGTCCGAATACTTGGTCGAAACAGCCGGAGTTTGGGCACTTGCCGTCAGGCTCATCACAAACAGTGCGCCGGCAATACTTAATGTTCTAAAAATACGTTTCATCCTATAAAATTTTTAATGTTTACGCTACAAAGATAGTAAAATAATTTGAATAAACAATAAATTTTTGCATAATATCGGCGAAAAAACCCGCCATCCCCTGAAATCGTGCCAAATAGTCTACACCGGTTGCCCTGATTGCGCTTAATCGTATGTAACGGAACTTTTATGTGTTTTTAACAAAAATGAAACCGAAAAACTTTTTTTGTTCCAAAAGTTTTCCGTACCTTTGCGCCCCAAAAGTAATAAAAAATATGACATTATCAAAAAACGGGCTTGTCCTGTGCGCCATCTTCTTCCCCATTTGTGTCTTTTCGCAAAACACGAATGAACCTGACAAAAAGAGCGATAAGGAATTGGAGGAGGTGGTCGTTTCTACCCGCCGCAAAGATTCAAATGTGACCGGCACCATTATGGGCGTTGAGAAATTGAGTATCCGGGAGATACAACTGATGCCTGCCTTTATGGGCGAGGTGGATATTCTCAAGGCTATTCAGTTGCTGCCCGGGGTGCAGACCACCTCCGAGGGCAGTTCGGGATTCAGCGTGCGCGGTGGCTCGCCCGACCAAAATCTGATTGTTTTAGACAACACCACCGTCTATAATCCTTCGCACCAAATGGGATTTTTCTCCGCTTTCAACAACGATGTGATTAAGGGGATAGAACTCTACAAGGGGCATTTCCCCTTTCGGCACGGTGGGCGGCTCGCTTCGCTCTTGGAGGTGAACACGCGCACGGATGCGCCGGATTCTATCAACGGCACGGGTGGCATCGGACTGATTTCAAGCCGCTTGATGATAGAAGGTCCGCTGGGCAAGAAAACGACTTGGATGGTTGCCGCGCGACGGACGTATGCCGATTTGTTTCTGATATTTGCCTCCGAACCCGAATTGCGGGATGCCACGCTCTATTTCTACGATTTGAACGGCAAACTCACGCACCGCCTTTCGGACAAAGATGTGTTGGAATTTAACATCTACAACGGTTTAGACAAGATGGGCATGGCGATGGGCAAATTCGATTACGGCAACACCGCCTCATCGCTCACATGGAACCGCGTGCTGTCGGATAAACTCTTTGGCAAGTTCAGCGTCCATTTCACGGACTATCAATACGGCTTGGCTGCCAATATGAACGAGATTGATGCAAGTTGGCAGTCCCGCATCACCGATTGGATGCTTCGCGCCGATTTTCATCAACCTATCAGCCCCCTTTGGGACATCTCTTACGGTATTTCAAGCACTTATCACACCTTTCGCCCCGGCGAAGTCAGTGTCAGCGGAATGTCGGACAGCACAAGTTTCATCAACATGCCCCGAAAAGAGGCGTTGGAATATGGCGCATACGTGTCGAACGAGCAAAAATTGACCGACAAATGGACGCTCAGTTATGGCATCCGCCTGTCGGCTTTCCAAAACATCGGCAGCGTGAAGCACCTCTACACGGCATTGGAACCCGGCGCAAGTGCGGTCTATAAACTCACCAACACGTCGTCGCTGAAAGCCGGCTATTCGCACAACACGCAGTATATGCAATTGGCAAACAATTCGGCATCCGGCTCGCCGTTGGATGTGTGGTTCACGGCAAGCCCCAAAATCAAGCCGCAGCAGGTAGACCTGTTTTCCATCGGCTATTTCCACAACTTCGACGACAACAATTACGAACTGTCCGTCGAAACCTACTACAAAAATCTCTCAAATGTCGTTGATTTTAAGGAACACTCCGACCTCCTGCTAAACCCCGATTTAGAGGGTGAAGTGCGCACAGGCACGGGTAGAGCCTACGGAATAGAACTGATGGCGCGCAAAAATGACGGTCGCCTCACCGGTTTTCTCAACTACACATGGTCGCACTCCGAGCGCACCATCGCGGAGGTCAATCACGGAAAAACCTACCTCGCACCGTTCGACAAGCCCCACGCAGTGAACATCGTGGCAACCTACAACTTCTCCAAGAAAATCAACCTCTCCGCAATTTGGGTCTTCGCCACCGGCACCCCCACCACCTATCCAACGGGCAGATTTGCCGTAGGCGACGAATATTTCCCCATCTATTCGGGGCGCAACGAATACCGCAAACCCAATTATCACCGCTTGGATGTGTCCCTCAACTATATTTCCGAGCCCCACAAGTATTGGAAAGGCGAATGGAATTTCTCGCTCTACAACGCCTACAATCAGCACAACCCGTGGACAATCAACTATTCGCAAGACAAAATAACAGGCATCCCCTACGCCGAAATGATGTATCTATTCGGCATAGTGCCATCAATAACATATAATTTCAAGTTTTAGTTATGAAGCAGACATTATTATTCTTAGCAGTATTCTTGGCGAGTTGCACCGAACTCATCGACATCCGCACCGACAATTCGCCCCCCGTCGTTGTCATCTACGGCGAGCTGACCAATGAGTTGAAACAGCAGGCAGTGAACGTAAGCCGCTCATCGCCCTATTTCGACGATGAGCCGAACAAGGGCATTTCCGGAGCCGTCGTGAAGGTCAATGAGTATAGTTTCAAAGAGAACGACACTATTCCGGGACTGTATCTTTCGGACATCCAATTTGCTGCCGACACTTTAGTAACTTACTCACTGTCAGTGGAAGTAGAGGGTAAAACATATACCGCCCAAACGGAAATCCTGCGCCCTATCACGCCCGACTCGCTCTCGTTTGAAACAATGGAAATGATGGGTATGCGTGCTCATCTCTTATCCATACACTTTCAGGACACGCCACAGGACAATTATTATTTGCTCCACACGACTTACAAAGATTCGGAGAAGAACTATAAAGATACTCTGCTGACGGAAAAACTATCCCGCTATTCCATTTCCGACAATGAAAGGATGTTTCAGGGGCAATACCAACATAAAATGGTGCGCAATTTCGCCGACATTTCAAATAAAGACAGAGAAGTGAATATGGGTGACGGAGACGAGCAAAATCGCCGAATTTACCTGAAACCGGGCGACAGCGTCGCGGTAACGCTCAGCCTAATCCCCAAAGGCTTCTACGACTTCATTCGCCAATGCAAAGACGAACAAGAGGGCGAAAATCCGATGTTCGGCGGTCCCGCCTCCAACATCGAAACCAACATCAGCAACGGCGGCGTGGGCTATTTCGCGGGATATTATTCGGTGGGATTAGACACAATATTCACGCAATAGTATTTTTTCGTAACTTTGCACCCGCAGCAAACACGATTATGAAAATACAAATCATCAATGGACCCAACCTCAATCTGTTGGGCGTGCGCGAGCCGGGGGTCTACGGCTCCGAATCCTTTGCAGGCTATTTCGAGAGCCTGCAAAAGCAGTATCCAAGCATCGAACTGACCTGTTATCAGTCAAATGTGGAGGGCGAAATCATCAATAAAATCCACGAGGTGGGCTTCTCGTTCGACGGCATCGTGCTCAATGCCGGTGGCTACACTCACACCTCCGTCGCCATTCACGATGCCATCAAGGCAGTGTCGTCGCCCGTCGTGGAGGTGCACATCTCCAACGTGCACGCGCGCGAAGACTATCGCCACCTGTCGCTCATCACCGCCGTCTGCAAAGGCGTGATAGCAGGCTTCGGGCTAAATTCCTACCAATTGGCAATTGAATCCCTCGCAAAAAACACCCCGCAGCAGCTGAACGCACCAAACCGTATGCGCAACGAAGCAAACCCCACAACTCCCGTAGGACTTGCCGCCGACCACGCAGGTTATGAATTAAAAGAGTTTATACGCACCCTCCTCGAAAAGCGCAACATCCCCCACATCGACTACGGCACCAACACCACCGAGAGCGTAAACTATCCCGATTATGGTCACAAACTCGCCCGCGCAATAGAAAGCAACGAAGTGGAGCGCGGCATAGCAGTATGCAGCACCGGCAACGGCATCAACATGACCCTCAACCGCCACCCCGCCATCCGCTCAGCCCTCTGTTGGAACGAAGAAACCGCCCGCTTGGCACGCCAACACAACAACGCCAACGTCATGGCACTGCCGGGACGCTTCATAGCAACCGCCCTCGCCGAAAAAATGACGGATATCTTTCTTAATACGCCCTTTGAGGGGGGGCGGCATCAATTGCGGGTGGAGTCAATTTGAGGGTTGATTATGAGTGACAAAAACGAAATCGTATTGTACCAACCTGATAATTCTATTCGGCTGGATGTGAGAGTGGAGCACGACACGGTGTGGCTAACACAAGCGCAAATGGTTGAACTCTTCGGTAGGGATAGAACCGTTGTAACAAAGCACATCAACAACATTTTTAAAGAGGGAGAACTTGACGAAAAAAGCAATGTGCAATTTTTGCACTTTGCAAATTCGGATAAGCCCATTAAAATATACAGTTTAGATGTTATTATTTCTGTTGGCTATCGCGTAAAATCCTATCTGGGAACACAATTTAGAATATGGGCAAATAAAATTTTGAAAGACTACCTCCTAAAAGGTTACGCAATTAATCAACGCTTTGAACAACTTGAACAGCACATTGGGCAAATTGAACACCGCACGACAGAAACCGAAAATGCAATTGCTTTTTTTGTGCAAAAATCGTTGCCGCCCATCGAAGGCATTTATCACGATGGACAAGTTTTCGATGCCTACGCTTTCGTTGCAAATTTGATAAAATCCGCCCAAAAATCAATTATTCTGCTCGACAATTATATTGACGAAAGCGTGCTGTTACTACTATCCAAGCGAGCAGATTGCGTGACTGCAACTATCTACACCAAAGAAATATCCAAACAATTGCAGTTGGATTTGCAACGTCATCAAACCCAATATCCGGCAATCTCAGTCGAAATATTGACCCAAGCACACGACCGCTTTCTGATGATTGACGGTGAGGTATATCACATTGGAGCATCACTCAAAGACTTGGGTAAAAAACTGTTTGCTGTCACAAAGATGGAATTTAAGGCTGCAGATATTTTGGCTGCGGCTGGTGTCTGAATCAGAATTTTGTCTGAACCACGATTTTAATAAGATTTTTAGGATTAGCAGGATTATCAAAAAAAATCCTGCAGTGCCACTCACCTTGGCAGTTACGTCATTATGACCGAAAAAATGATTGAATGGCTTTCAGCCAAGTTAGGTGTCATTTTCAAATAATCATTAACTAATCATATCCAGATGGCAGCACAGCAGACTGCCGGTCTGTTGGTCGCGCAGATGCAACCCATTGCCTTCGCAGTATTTATATGACTTGCAGCGGGCGCATTTCCCTGTTTTTGTCCACGAGCGGTCGCGCATGTTTTGGTAGCGGGTGTTCCAGACCGTCCAAAAATCTTCCTGATAGATATTGCCCTGTATGTAGTCGGCGCGGAGGCTTGGGCAGGCACTGATGGAGCCGTCCACGAGCACGGAGCCGATGTGGATGCCTGCCTGACAGAAAAACGGCGTGTCGCGCACTTCCATTTCGTAGTCGCCCAGATAGCCCTCACAGCCATACGATGCCTTGATGCGCCCCTCTTGGCGCGTTTGCTTGATAAATTCAAAGAGTTGCACAAACTCGTGCGGCGCGAGTTTCAGCAGGGGGTTGTCTGCCGCACGCCCCTTGGGGAAGATGCTGAACAGCCGCCAATGCGTTACGCCCAGACTGATAAGCAGTTCCTTGATAGTTGCTAACTCGTTGATAGTGCGCTTATTGACGCACGTCACCACATCGTAAACCAACCCTTTGGTGGAGGCGACCATCGCGATAGCATCTTTGGCACGCTCCCACGAGCCGTTTTTGCCGCGCAACCAGTCGTGCGCATCGGCAGTGGGTCCGTCGAAACTCACCGTGATGGAGCCTAAGCCCGCCCTGAGCAGTTCCGCAAAGCGCGTTGGCGTGAGCGCGTAGCCGTTGGTAACCATCCCCCACGGAAATCCGCGCCGGTGAAATTCCTGCCCGCATTGCGCCAAATCTTTGCGCATCAGCGGCTCGCCGCCGGTGAGCACAATCATCGTTTTGTGGCAATTCACGTGCGGCGCAATCCCGTCCAGCACGTTCAGAAAATCCGCCAAAGGCATATCGGGAGTCGCTTCCTGCGTGCAATCGCTGCCACAGTGCAGGCAGTGCAGGTTGCAGCGCAAGGTACATTCCCAAAACAGATAACTGAGTTCGTGCAATTGCGCTTGATTGCGTTTGTGTAGCCGAAAAAGCGACAGGGCAATTTTCTTTTTGAGGTTCACGATAAACTTGCTTTAAGGTTGAAAAGGAGTAGATGGAACGCCGTACATGGGTGCCACCATCGGCTCGTCCAATGTCACATCTTCCGTTTTCACAAACTTGCCGCCATACCAACCTTTGCCTTCTTCCACTTGGTCTTGCTTGGTAAACTCGCCCTTGACGGTTTTGAAGCCATACGTACCGTTTTCTTCGCCGTCAATATCCTCAAATTTCAATTGATAGTCTTTGTTGGGGAAATTGTCAAATTCAAAGTGATATTTTCCTGCCTCATCGGTGTAAGTGGTGTCGCCAAATTCAAGAGAAGGCTCGTCCCAATACCGCGGGCGAACCACCCGTATGTTCCGAATAGGCTCGGAAGTGGCGGTAGCCGTCACCGTCCCGTTGATTTCATACTCTGCGGAAGGCGTGCCATATTCCATAGGGCTGTCTATTTCACCTATTTTACAGCCGGCAAACAGCCCCGTCGCGCCCAGCAAAACGACAATCAGCTTGTCGAAAAGTTTAATACATCTTGTTTTCATTTCTACTTTCTTTTTGAGATTCACAATAAACTTGCTTTAAGGTTGAAAAGGAGTAGATGGAACGCCGTACATAGGTCCCACCATAGGCTCGTCCAATGCCACATCTTGCGTTTTCACAAACTTGCCGCCATACCAACCTTTGCCTTCTTCCACTTGGTCTTGCTTGGTAAACTCGCCCTCAATGGTTTTGAAGCCATACGTGCCGTTTTCTTCGCCGTCAATATCTGTAAATCTCAATTGATAGTCTTTGTTGGGCTTGGGGAAATCGCCAAATTCAAAGTGATATTTTCCTGCCTCATCGGTGTAAGTGGTGTCGCCAAATTCGGGAGGAGCCACGTCCCAATACCATGGGCGAACCACCCGTATGTTCCGAACAGGCTCCAAAGTGGCGGCATCCGTCACCGTCCCGTTGATTTCATACAGTGCGTGAGGCGTGCCATACTCCGCTGGCGGCACGCCGTACTCATCCATAGGGTTGTCTATTTCACCTATTTTACAGCCGGCAAACAGCCCCGTCGCGCCCAGCAAAACGACAATCAGCTTGTCGAAAAGTTTAATACATCCTGTTTTCATTTTTTTGATACAAATTTTTGATGCAAAGGTACTACTTTTTGGGCGGATATGCAAGCAGCAGCGATTCCACAAACTTCGCCATTCCGGCACTCGCCTTCTCCTTGATAATCTGCACCTTAGACGGGACAGATACATCCGCCGGGTCGATAAGGTAAATGGGCGTGTCGGCTTTGGCATAATTTATCAGTCCGGCAGCCGGATAAACCTGCATCGAAGTGCCGACTATCACAACAATATCAGCCGTAGACACTATCTCGGCGGCTTTCTCAATCAACGGCACGGCTTCGCCAAACCACACAATGAACGGACGAAGAAGGGAGCCGTCTGCCGCCTTTTCGTCCTTCTCAATGGCGCGCGTACCTATCTCAACCACCTGTGTCTTAGATTCGTTGCAGGCTTTGGTGAGTTCGCCGTGCAAATGAATCACGCTCGTACTGCCCGCCCGCTCGTGCAAATTGTCCACATTCTGCGTAACAACAGTAACGCGGTAATGCGCCTCCAAGGCGGCAATGGCTCTATGCCCCGCGTTCGGCTCCACCGTCTCCAACTCCTTGCGGCGCAGGTTGTAAAACGCCTGAACCATCTCTTTGTCGGCATACCAACCCGTGATGCTCGCCACCTTATTGGGGTCATACCCGTCCCACAGCCCGCCGGAATCCCGAAAAGTGCTAATCCCGCTCTCGGCACTCATCCCCGCGCCGGTCAAAAAAACAATGTGTTGCTCTGTTTTCATATTCTTAATTGCAAATTTTTCCACAAATGTAATCATTTTTTCTCAAAGAGCGAAAAAAATCCCTACCTGTAAATTTGATGCGGTTGCCCTAATTCTTTTTGCAGCATTTTGTAAATATCCTGCCAATCTTTTTTATACAGTTCGGTTGAAATATCTGCAAGTTGAGTAAAGGTTTTTGACGCATAGAATGCTTCTGTGGCTTTTACCTCATCTATGTTCAAGTCCAGCATCAGTTGCTCTACCAGCGGCTCGGCAATACCTCCAATGGCAAAATTTATATCTAATTGTGGCTTGTCGATATAATCAAGCATTTGTAGAGAAACTTGTGTGCAAAAACAAATTTGGTGATTGGGCTTACTATGTTTCAGCATATCAAGAAAGTTTTCTTTTGAAATGTTTCCCCGCAGATATTTTGTAATGTTTCTTGTTATCTTGTCGTCGGCAACAGGTCCTTCCACAATATCGTAGTCGTGAGGTTGCGTTCGTTTGTCGGCAGTACGATTCAAAACGACAAAATCAAGCCATTTTTCATCATAAATATCAAAACGTAAAACTTGCAATTCACTATCTTCAAAGGCGTATTCGTCAAATTCGTATTCACTGACAACAGGACTTTTTTTGCTGTATCGTGTAACTCTTATAGCCATATCATCGGCTTGTGAGCGTAGTTTTGTTACATAAAAACCTCTCCCAAAATCTCTGTTTGGCTTGCATTTTTGTAAATCAATGACAGATACAAGCGTATCGCTACCGTGATAAACTTTCATCGTAATCCCCCATTACTGCGACAAACTTTGAACATATCACGCACCGCCCAAAATGGGTTATCGGTATGCAATGCCCACCAACACTCGTTTAAATAGTCCCACCCGCCATATTTTTTTAGATAAAAATAAGCGTCTTGAATGTTCATTTTGTAGGCACTCGCAAACTCGGGTATAATAAAAGTAATAAAACTTACCTTATCGCTTGTTTCTTTGTCCAATCTTGATTCCATAAATAATTTTTATTTATATTTAATGGATGCAAAGGTAGTAAATAGTTATGAATTATAAGGTACCGCATCAAAATTCAGCGATATTCTACAATAA
Organism: Bacteroidia bacterium; assembly: GCA_025996815.1. Classification (GTDB taxonomy): domain Bacteria; phylum Bacteroidota; class Bacteroidia; order Bacteroidales; family Azobacteroidaceae; genus Azobacteroides. Next base: position 10,353 of record BNTT01000034.1, on the reverse strand, counting down.
AATTTGTGTATATCGGCGAGATGCCACCACACCGGAGAGCCATTTCCATTTGTGCAAAAGTACAACAAAAAAATCGTAACTTTGCACAAATTATTTTTGTATGAAATATCCCAATATACGCGAGGAAGAACTGAAAAATAGCGTGGCAACGGATTTCTTTAAGGATTTCGATTGCGACAAGATTGTCGGTTTCATTGATTTTGCGGTTAAAGTGAAACGTAAAAGTTCAAACCTGTTAAGTCTTGAAGACTTAACAGGTTTCAATGACGAATATTTACTGTGGGCTGAAGCCAAAGCCGCTCCCTCTGATATAGTGGCGATGCTCACCCAACTCGTGCTCACCATCGGCAAAGCACGCACGTTCGACAAAATGATGCCGCCGCCCTTTCTCGGCTGCTTCGACTGCGAAAAAATCGCTTTCGTGCCCTATTCCGAAATTCAACATATTTTCTATCAAAACGATTTTAATTGGAAAATTACGCCGTCAAATACCGAAACGAAGGAGTTTAGGCTGGTTTATGAGCAAATTAGCAAGATATTAAATAACGACACCCCTTGGGAAACTTATATCTTTGATTTTGAGGGCGATGAGAAGGAATTGCGGCGATTTATCCGCGAAAATTTCATAGTTGGAAAATCGGATATTTCAAAAATTAAAATCGACAAAAATAATTTCATTATTATTTATAATAAGTGGCTGCAAACTGTTAAGCCGACCATTGTGGTTGATTGGGATGTTGCCAAGCGCAATGGAATTATTGATGGCGATTTTTATCTTGCCGATTTGCTTTCGCAGGAAAACAAAACTTTGAAAGAGAAGTTGTTTGTGTTGCTCAAATCCAATTATTATGAGGCAAATCGCCGAATTGACGAAAGCGGTATGTTTGCTTCGAGCCAGGTATATTTCTCAGACAACCAAAAAGCGCACACACTTTTTTGGAACAAATACGAACGTCCGCCACGCGAAGAATATTGGGATTATATTGTGGAGCGGCGCGATTTGCTGGTGCCGCAAGATGTGCGCGAACGCAAAGGCAGTTTTTTCACCCCGCAAATTTGGGTGGAACTTTCGCAGCGATACCTTGCCGATGTACTTGGTGAAGATTGGCAGGATGAATATTATGTCTGGGATTGCGCCGCAGGAACGGGTAATTTGCTGGCGGGACTGACCAATAAATACAATATTTGGGCTTCTACACTTGATAAACAAGATGTAGACGTAATGCACGACCGCATAGAAAACGGTGCAAATCTGCTGCATGACCATGTTTTTCAATTTGATTTTCTCAACGATGATTTTTCTAAACTGCCGCAAGGATTGCAAAATATTATCAACGACCCCGAAAAACGCAAAAAATTGGTGGTGTATATCAATCCGCCGTATGCAGAAGCAAGCAATAAACGAACGTTGGCGGGTGGTATAGAAGGAAACAGAGGTGTGGAACAAAATAAAACAAATAAAACATACGCCAAACTTTTAGGACAAGGGAATGCCGAACTTTTTGCGCAATTTTTCACGCGAATTTATTGCGAAATGTCGGGTGTTGTCCTTGCAGAATTTTCAACTTTGAAAATTCTACAAGGACAACACTTCGTAAATTTCAGGGATTTTTTTCTTGCCAAGTTGGAAAAAATGTTCGTTGTTCCGGCAGATACTTTTGACAATGTAAACGGAAAATTTCCAATAGGCTTTATGATATGGAAGACATCGGTTAAGAAAAAATTTGTGAGCATAACAGCCGATGTTTTTGATGCGAGGAAGAACAATATCGGAACAAAAATTTTCTCTGCATACGAAAATAAGCACTATATCAATGATTGGATTAAGCCGGTCAGAGGAAAAACAGGAGAGAATATTATTGGAAAATTCCCATTTAAAGGTAATGATTTCCAAAATCAGAGTATGATTGCAATCGTTCACCCCAATATGGATTATAATGTGGAAGCAGGACAATTTTTAATTAATGTAAATAATTTAATTGAAGCCTGTATTTACTTCGCCGTCCGCAAATGCATTCCTGCCGGATGGCTCAACGACCGCGACCAATTTTTGTTTCCTAACAAAAATTGGAAAAAGGATACAGAATTTCACAACGATTGCTTGACATACACGCTTTTTAACAACAATATTACATCAAAATACGGTGTTAATCATTGGATTCCTTTTTCGGAACAGGAAATCAATGCACGAGATAAATTTGAGAGCCACGTTTTGTTGAGTTTTTTAAATGGGAAAGTGGTGCCAAACGGCTATGCCAATCTTTTTGAGCAATTGGAGAAAAAAAAATACGTCAAACGCGAATTTTCACCTATCGCAACCGCCGTGTTCGATGCCGGTCGCGAATTGTGGAAATATTACCACGCACAACCAAATTGCAACGTAAATGCCTCATTATACGACATTCGCGAACATTTTCAAGAGCGCAACGACAAAGGCAAAATGAACAATACAAGTTCAGACAGGCAATATACCGAGTTAATCGGCAATCTACGCGACAAATTGAAGGTGTTAGCAGCGAAAATTGAGCCGAAAGTGTATGAATATGGCTTTTTGAAAGAATAAAAAATTAAACAAATAATATGGATTATAAAGCGAAGCCGGCAGAACTGTTCATCTCCGATGTGAAATGGAAATTCTTAAACTATTGCGTTGTGCAAGGGAAAAATGTGTTGATTACCGGACCTGCCGGAAGTGGTAAAACGGTAACTATCAAGCAGATTGCGGAGGCATACAAAGACTCGCATCCGTTTTTCTACATCAACTGCGGCAGCACGCAAGACCCGCGCTCGACATTTATCGGCAACACCCACTACGACAAGGCGGCGGGCACATTTTTTTCCCAATCCTATTTTGTGAAAGCCATCCAAATCCCTCACGCGATTGTTTTGCTGGACGAAATTTCCCGCGCGCATCCCGAAGCGTGGAACATCCTGATGTCGGTTTTAGACATCAACCAACGCTATCTGCGCTTAGACGAAGAGGTGGACAGCCCAACGATTTTTGTGGCACCGGGCATCACTTTTATGGCGACCGCCAATATCGGCAACGAATACACCTCGTCGCGCACAATGGATAAAGGTCTGTTAGACAGGTTTTTACAAATCGAAATGGAGGTGTTGACTTTGGATGAAGAATACGCACTGCTGCAAACCTTTTTCCCCAATGCAGAGAAGCGAAGCCTGCACGTCATCGCCCAAATCGCAGACCGGACGCGCAAAGAAGTGCAAAGCCACAGCCCCAAAATCAGCTTTTCCGTTTCCACCCGCAACACCCTCGAAATGGCGCGCCTGCTCGAAAACGGCTTCACGCTCGCCGAAGCCGCCGAAATCCTGATTTATCCCGCCTACGACCCCGTGGGAGGCAACGATAGCGAGCGCACATTTGTTAAACAGTTGGTACAAAAATATTTGTAAAGATGAAAAAATAAAACAGTTGATATGATTAAATTTTACAAGCAATGACTAAGAACCCCGGCGAGGCATTATCTGACTATTGGTTAGCCAACCCAACTCCGGACTTGAACAACCTGTTCGATTTGCTGAAATTGCAGAGCGCGGTGGCTAATTTTGTCAAAATTGTTTCGGGGCGCGACATTGCGGTGGAGTTTAAGGTGAATAATAGTGAGAAGTCGAGTATTGACAAAATCATTATTTCTGCCGATTTGAGCAATATTGATGCCACGGTGGGGCTGGCGATTCACGAAACGCTCGCGCTGATTTATACCCCTCAATGGCTGACTTCCAAGTTGGTGATGCTCGTAAACGACGACTATCTCAATCGCTATCTCAACGGCGAGATTTCAATCCTGTCTTCGGTGCGCTATCAAACTAAAAAGCGGTTTGTTGCCGAGATGGAAAATATCTACCGGCTGATTGAATATTGGCGGTTAGACGACGTTGCGATGCGCACCTCACCGGGCTACAAGGGCTATATCGCGGAGGCGTATCGCTATTTTTTCTGTCCCAACGACACGGTCGGAATGTTTACGGCGGAAATTCAAGCGGTGAAAAATCTCCCGCCGGACGAACAAAAGCATAAATATACTTTCCGCTCGTTCCTGAACACGCTGTTGGTGCAAGTCGTTCACAGCGACAACTATACGGACATTTGCAAAAACACGTTGGACGGATTGGACAGAAAAGATGAATATACGCTGATGTTTCGCCTCTATCGTGAAATGAAAACGCTGCTGGACATCAATAATATAGGGCGTTTGAAAAGTTCCGAAGATAGCCTGAATCTGGCGATAGACCTCTGGGAAGCCATTCGGAAGGCGCAGGGCACGATGGGCATCCAAATGCAGTGGGAAAGCGGCGAAGCGATGGACGCCGTGCTGAAAGCCGTGAATCTGGATGTAGACAAAAAGGCGATTTCCGTCAGCCACAAGGAGGAACTCAAACTCCTTGCCGGCGATTTGTCCAATAAAAACGACGCCCATTTCGACGGTCGCCGCATCAAAGTGGTGGTGCTGAAAGATATGAATCGCGATATGATTTATTCGGGACGCTACACGTTTTTTGAAACCGACAACATCCACTACACCAACAAGGCGCTCCTGGAAGGCATCCGCTTGGGCAATCAGTTGGCGCGGCGCATTTCGTTTCGCAACAATGAGCGGCAGACGCATTTTTCGCGCCTGCAACAGGGGAAAATTGACAAACGCCTGCTTCATTCGGTGGTGTGCGGCAACGATGCGATTTTCTACCGCGAGAAAGAGGAGACTTTTCCGGCGGTCAATTTTCATATTTCGATAGACGGCTCCCACTCGATGCAGGGGAGTTGCTTTTTGAAAAGCCTGAAAACAGCCGTTGCAATAGCGCAGGCGGGGTATTTAATCAAAAACGTGAATGTTACCATCTCGTTTCGCTTCCACGTGATGTCGGAAGGTGCGCGGCTGCCGCTGGTTTTGGTCGCCTACGACAGCACGCGCGACAAAATCACCAAGATAAAGCAACTCTTCCCCTTTTTGAGAGCGTCCGGCTCCACGCCCGAAGGCTTGTGCTACCCCGTGATTAGCGATTTAATCGAAAAAAATGCAGCCGAAAACACCGAAAACTATTTTGTCAATTTCTACGACGGAATGCCCTGCTTCATCATCGACGACAACTGTCGTTACGAGGGAAAACAGGCGCGTGAGCACGTCCACGACGAGGTGCTGCGTATGAAACGCAAAGGCATTCAGGTGCTCTCCTATTTCATCGTGTCCGAAAAATGGAAGTTGGAGGAAGTGAAAACCGCCTTCTCCGATTGCCAATATATGTACGGCAAAGATGCCAAAATGCTAAATATCAACGACTTGGGCGAATTGGCGCAGTCGCTGAATAATTTGGTCGCACGACCGCTGCAAAATGTTTAAAAAATACCTCAACTTTCACTTTTTTATGCTATATTTGCACCCTCATTCACAAGAGATGCAAAAAAAGAGTTTCATTGGATTGGTGTTTGCCCTGTTTGCCGCCTCCGTGTGGGCGCAGGAGGGCAGTTCGAGCTTCGATTATTTGCTTGTGCCCCACTCGGCGCGGGCGGCGGCGTTGGGTGGCGACAATGTGTCGCTCATCGAACGCGATGTGTCGCTGATTTATCACAACCCCGCTTTTCTTGTTCAGGATATGGATAAGACGCTGAATTTCAGTTATTTGGCATACGTCGCGGATATTGGTATCGGCAATGCCACATTTGCCAAATCCATTGGCGCAAAGGGTGGCGCGTGGGGCGCAGGTGTGCAGTATGCCGGTTATGGCGGTATGTTGGAAACGACTGAAAACAATGAGATTTTGGGCGATTTGTCGGCTAAAGACCTGTGTGCCAATGTGTTTTATGCACAAAACTTGACGGAGCGCATCCGGGGCGGCATCACGGGCAAGTTTTTTTATTCCGATTATGCGCACAACACGGCTGTGGGGCTGGGCGTGGACTTGGGATTGACTTACAACAATGCCGAGAAGGGCTTCTCTGCCGGTTTGGTCGGCAAAAACATCGGGCGGCAGATTAAAGCCTACGACGAGCAGTTAGCCGGTTTGCCGTGGGATATTCAGTTGGGCGTTACTAAAAAGTTGGAGCACGCGCCGCTTCGCTTTTCGCTGACGGGCACGTGGAAGAAAAACGCCATCGTGGGCGTGGATGTGCTGCCGAGCAACAGTTTCTGGTTTGGCGCGGGCTACAATATCAAGCGCGGCAGCGACTTGAGCGTGGCGGAGGGCAACCGCTTTGGCGGCTTCTCGGCGGGTGCGGGCGTGCGCGTCAAATCGTTCAGCATCTCGTGTGCATTGGCACAATACAGTATCTCGGCGACCTCGTTTATGCTGAGCGTTTCAATGAATTTCTCAAAAATGAAGTTATGAAAAAAATAGTTATTGCGATTGACGGACACTCGTCGTGCGGCAAAAGCACGATGGCAAAGGAGTTGGCGAAGCAAATCGGCTACACCTACATCGACAGCGGCGCAATGTATCGTGCCGTAACGCTGTTTTGCTTACAAAACGGCTTGTTTGTAAACAATCTCTTGAACGAGGAGTATCTCAGACGGGAAATCGCAAACATTTCCATTACGTTTGTAAACAATCCGTTGACGGGCAAAGCCGACACCTGCCTCAATGGTCGGAATGTCGAAAAGGAAATTCGCACGATGGCGGTTGCCGAAAAAGTGAGTCCGGTGGCAGCCATCGGCTTTGTGCGCGAGGCACTCGTGCGCCAACAGCAGGCATTAGGCACTGGAAAAGGCATCGTGATGGACGGTCGCGACATCGGCACGGTCGTTTTCCCCGATGCCGAACTGAAAATTTTCGTTACCGCCTCGCCCGAAATTCGCGCGCAACGCCGCCTCGCCGAACTCACCGCCAAAGGCGAATCAGCCACCTTTGAAGCCGTTATCCACAACCTCGCCGAGCGCGACCGCATCGACTCCACCCGCAAAGACGGTCCCCTGAAACAAGCCGCCGACGCCATCGTGCTGGACAACTCCAACCTCACCATCGCCGAGCAAAACCAACAGATGCTCGCACTTTTCAACAAAAAAATGTGAAAATCTCTTGCACAATTCAAAAAAAACGCGTAACTTTGCCGAATTATTTATAAATAAACATTGGATATGAAGCAACATACATTGAAAGAGGCATTTTCTTTGAGCGGCAAGGGGCTACACACCGGGCTGGATATTCGTGTAACGTTCAAACCGGCGGAAGAAAATCACGGCTACAAGTTTCAACGCATTGATTTGGACGGACAGCCCGTCATCGAAGCCTTGGCGGAGAATGTTGGCGACACCATGCGCGGCACGGGGCTTTCGAAAGGCGAAGCGTCTGTGAGCACGGTGGAACACGCCCTCGCCGCCCTCGCCGCCATGCAGGTCGATAACTGCCTGATTGAGGTGGACGCGCCCGAAGTGCCCATCCTGGACGGTAGCGCGATTCTGTTTATCAACGAAATTGAGCGCGTGGGCTTGGTTGAGCAGGCTGCCGAGCGCGATTATTACATTGTGAAAGAAAAATTTGAGTTCAAAGACGACGATACCGGTGCCTCCATTTTGCTGTTGCCCGACGACGAGTTTGTGGTTACCACCCACATCACGTTCGATTCGGTGATTTTGGACAATCAGTTTGCTACACTCAACAATTTGGCGGATTTCAAGAAAGAAATTGCCGCCTCCCGCACCTTCGTTTTTGTGCGCGACATCGAGCCGTTGCTGGAAAACAACCTGATTAAGGGCGGCGATTTGAACAATGCCATTGTGATTTATGAACGTCAAATCACGCAAGACCACCTCGACCAATTGGCAGACAAACTTCACGTGGCGCGTCATGATGCCACCAAACTTGGCTATATTCAACATAAAGAACTGGCTTTTTCCAACGAGCCTGCCCGCCACAAGTTGCTCGACCTGATTGGCGATTTGGCACTGATTGGCAAGCCGATGCGCGGGCGCGTGATTGCGACCTGCCCCGGGCATACGATTAACACGAAATTGGCTCGCCAAATTCGCAAAGACATCAAGCAAAACGGGGTGCAATCGCCGGTCTACGACCCAAATGTTGCGCCGGTGATGGACATCAATCGCATCCGGGAACTCCTGCCGCACCGTTATCCGTTCCTGTTGGTGGACAAAATCACGGAAATTGGCTCCAACCACATCATTGGCGTGAAAAGCGTGTCGGGCAACGAGCCGTTTTTTCAGGGGCATTTCCCGCAGGAGCCTGTCATGCCGGGCGTGTTGCTGGTTGAGGCGATGGCGCAGATTGGCGGTCTGCTGGTGCTGAGCACCGTGGAAGACCCCGAAAAATATTCTACCTATTTTATGAAAATTGACGCTGTCAAATTTCGTCAAAAAGTTGTTCCGGGCGACACCCTGCTGTTCCGTCTGGAATTTTTGTCTGAACTTCGGCGAGGCATCGCAAGTATGAAAGGTTATTGTTTCGTGGGCGAAAAATTGGTCTGCGAGGCAGAGTTTATGGCACAAATAATTAAAAACAAATGAAACACGAATTTGCATCGGTACATCCTGACGCCATTATCGGCGCGAATGTGACCATTGGTCCGTTTGCCACCATCGACAAAAATGTTGTCATTGGCGACAACACGTATATCTATCCCAATGCGGTTATCCTCGAAGGGGCGCGTATCGGCAAGGATTGCCGGATATTTCCCGGCGCAGTGGTGTCGGGCATTCCGCAGGATTTGAAATTTCAGGGCGAAGACACCATCTGCGAGATTGGCGACCACACCACCATCCGGGAGTGTGCCACGGTCAATCGCGGCACCGCCTCCAAAGGCTACACCAAAGTGGGAAGTGATTGTCTGCTAATGGCTTACTCGCACACGGCGCACGATTGCATCCTCAAAAACCACGTCATCATGGGCAATGCCACCCAGCTGGCGGGTGAGGTGGAAATTGACGATTACGCCATTTTGAGCGGCGGCACATTAGTGCACCAATTCACGCGCGTGGGCAAGCACGTGATGATTCAGGGCGGCTCCAAATTTGGGAAAGACATCCCGCCCTACATCATCGCCGGTCGCGAGCCGCTGTCTTATTCGGGCGTAAACTCCGTGGGGTTGCGCCGGCGCGGCTTCACCAACGACCAGATTTACGCCATCCAAGAAATCTACCGCATCCTCTACCAATTGGGTCTAAACAACACGGCAGCCGTCAAACAAATCGAAGCCACCGTAGCCGACAGCCCCGAAAAGCAAGAAATCTTGAACTTCATCGTTGGCTCTCAGCGCGGCATCATCCGGGGGTATTTAGAGTAAAAATTTTTGCGATATGTATCAGCATCTTAATCTTATCGCGCACCAATACCGCTCCGGATTTGCTCCGCAGTAAGTCCCGTGACAGTTGCAATAAACTCCACCGCCGCCCCCGACTCATTCAACCTCTTCGCCACAGCAAACATACCCTGCTGTAGACCTTCTTGCAGGCCTTCATGTCTGGCATAATCAGTGCATCTGCGCACATCTGCGTAGTCTAAAATACTCTTGTTGTAAGTTTCCATATCTTCTTGCGTTAATCTATTAATCTTTGCCGCTCTAAACAGCATCTCAAACACTCTGCCCTGCACTTCAACCGGTCGAGAAGCCAACGTCGCCATGTTTTTTAGACAATATAGCCAACGGTCGGCGTTCGTTTCTAATTGTTCAATCGTCTTTTTGAATTTCGGCAATATCACATACACGAAATTCAACTTGTCGGTAAACCGCTCTCCATTCTTGTCGCGCACCAAATGTGCTCGCTCTATATAATCATCGCCGTCGAAACAGTCAAAATTCAGTATTCCGACAAAATAAACAGCCTTCAAATCAAACTTCCAATTCCCCCTTTCTGCCTGCTTGCGAAGCGGAAACGCTGCATAAAACAGACTTCGCTCCACAAAATACGGCTCCCGCGCGTTCTGCATCTCCACGATGAAATGCTCGCCACGTTCATTCGTGCAATAAATGTCAAACACTGCCCTTCGGTCTTCTTCTTCCGCCCCTAACTGCTCCGTTGGGAGGTAGTTAATGTCGGTGATGCGCCCTTCTTCCTTAATGATTTCGTTTAAGAAATCAATCAACAACTCCTTGTTGTGTTCGGTTCCAAATAATTTTTTGAACCCGAAATCCGTCAACGGATTGATGTAGGTTGCCTGTGTCCCTGTTTTCATAAATAAAAAAAATATTAAGTTCTTGGTATATTTAATCGGTCTGACTAAATAATCACCGCAAAGTTACAAAAAAATTTCAATTAAGAATTAAAATTACGCTTTAACCCGATATTATCTGAACGACAATTTGCTTCAGCAATGCCTCTATCTGTTTTTGCATATTTAGTATTTCTGCCAGCAGCGGCAAGATTGTTTCACTATTTACAGCGTCGCTTT
>BNTT01000033.1 GCA_025996815.1 Bacteroidia bacterium | reverse complement strand
TTATGGAACAAACAAGAAAATTTTTCATCGGTTGTTTGAAAAGATAAATATCAGGTAAAGAGGAGCATAAGTCTTCCTTTGGATATATAAAAAAAGTAGCGGAAAACTGCTTAACAGTCCCACTACACAAGATAAACTTCAGTACAAAGTATCGCATGAAGTCTTCCTTTGGATGCACAAAGGTAAGTATATTTCCTTAGGAATCGAACAATTGTTGAAAAGTTGTTGATAAAAAAATGGCTGAAAATTTGGATTTTAACACAGTATCTCAACGAAAAGAACTTAAAATTCTTTATTCCTTCATATCAACGAGGGTATAGGTGGCGAAGCAATCAAGTGGAAATCCTTTTGAAGGATATTGCGACTTGCGAAGACGATAAATATTGCTTGCAACCCGTGGTTGTGAAATGGGATGCTGTTAAAGATAAGTGGATTGTTGCCGACGGGCAGCAACGGCTTACGACGATGTATGTTATTTTGAAGGCATTAGAACAATCTGTAAACTTTTCTTTTGAGTATGAAACAAGAGATGAAATTACAGGTAATTTCTTGCGGAAAGATTTATTTAAACAGTCAAATGACGCTAAATTTAACACGATTGACTGTCATTTTATTGCTAATACATACAAAATAGTTTCGGAATTTGCGGACAGGGAAAAACTAAAAAACAACCTTTCCAAAGTCCATTTTATATGGTATCCAATAGCCGAAAATATGAACGACCAAGATTTTTTTGACAATTTGAATGCTCGTAAAATTCAGCTTACAGATGCAGAACTTGTCAAAGCATTATTTTTAATTGATTCTAAACAACCCATTTCTTGGCAGCAAAAATTCGCAGTAGAATGGGATATGATAGAAAGACGATTACACGATGATAAATTTTGGTATTTCATACGAGAGTTTCATTCGATTGACAAAAAAGAATATCCTGTGAGAATAGAATTAGTGTTGGATTTGTTTGTTGGTTTATATGGAAAAGAAAAAAATGATAATCACGAGACATTTGTAGAATTTGAAAAGAAAAAAGACGATGTTGTAAAACTATGGGAAAATGTATATTCTACATTTGCGATGTTGGAAGAGTGGTATAAAGATGATGAAATTTTTCATTATGCAGGCTTTTTAATGAGTTTGAAGTCAAGTTCCGCAAATCGTTTAAGGGAATTGAAAGACGATTGGGTAAAGTCTCAAAACAAAAGTGACTTTAAGGATAATTTATCAGGTAAAGTTTCCGAATATTTTACAAAAGAAACAGAAGAACAACAATTATTTAATGCAGATGATAATTTCAGAAATGCTTATTGTAAAGTAATGGATTTAAAAGAAGTTTCCGATGAAATGTTTAAAGACAAAATGGGCTTGTCGTTTATGGCTTACAATGATAAAAAGACCAAATCAAATTTATACGATGCTTTATTGTTGTTCAATATTTTGGAATTAAAACCGAAAAATGACAGTAAAGAATGGGCAAATCGTTTTCGTTTTGATTTGTACAAAAAGAAAAACGGCTTAAAACAAATTTGGAGTCTGGAACATATTCACGCTCAAAACGAGGATAAAGACAATGTAATTCACACCATTGACAATATGGCTCTTTTGACACAATCTGACAACTCAAGCAATAGCGATGATTGCTTTTTGTCGAAAAGAGATAATATCAGGGCATTGGATGCAAGAGGCTCATTCATACCCCAAGCAACAAAAAATGTTTTTACAAAGTATTATACATTAAATATCTTGCGAGATAAAAACTCCGATGAACAAACTTGGAATGAAATAGATAGAAAATGCTATTTTTTGCATTTGATATATACGTTTAACAGTAACTTAAAATGATAAGAATTATGAGTACATTTTGGAATATCATAAATAATTCGGAATTAACGACAATAACTATTCCCAATTATCAACGCGATTACGCGCAGGGTAGAGAAAATAACAAAGAAATTGCAGAAAACTTTGTTAAAGATATATTCGATGCCTTGAAAAGTGAAAAAGAATTGTCTTTGGGTTTAGTATATGGTAGTAAAAAAGACAATCAATTATTGTTGGTTGATGGTCAACAACGATTTACTATGCTTTGGCTATTGCATATTTATTTGGGAAAATGCAGTAGTAACGATATTTCGCCATTAAGAAAATTCTATTATACAACCCGTCCTGCTGCGGAGCGATTTTGCAGGTTTTTAATAGATTCCGATTTGAAAGACAACGAACTACTCTCTTCTAAAGTTCTGCGAGATAATATCCAATTTCAATATGAATGGTTGAACGACCCAACTGTGTCAGGAATGCTTGTTGTTATTGATTTATTGGCGAATACATTTATTTCACGCGACAATTGCAGTACGTATTTTAATAATCTTATTTCTGAAAATTCAACAATATGTTTTGAATTTTTGCCAATAGACAAAATAACCAACGAAAAGATATATATGGCAATGAATGCCCGTGGATTGGAACTAACTGCATTTGAACTTTTTAAATCCAAACTATTCAAAACAATTGTAAATAAAGAGATAGAACAAAAAATAGATGTTGATTACACGAATTGTTTCTGGGAACTTATGCAGAACGAAAAACTAATCGATATTGTTTTACAAAACTACATCAAAGAACATGCCCGCGTAAAATTGTTTAAAGAAGCAACGGAAGACACCAATACAAAAGATTTACCTGAAAAACAAAATGAATGGATTCAATGGTTTAAAGATGAAACGTTTCTGAACGATTTTATAAAACGTAGTGATGCCCTAAAATCTTATGCCAAAAATCTGCCTGAATTGGAAATTGTAGAATGGCTAAAAGCACCTGAATACAAAGACAGAACTCGTTTGTATGCCTTATTGAATTTTCTTGTCAAGATAGAAAGTAAAGATACGCATTGGAGAGATTTATTCGTTGATTGGTGGCATATAGTTGACAATATAGTAAAACATACAAATATTGATGCTGCCAACTACAAGACAAATCTAACTCTAATGGATAACTTGGCGAATACACTGATTGATTTTAAGGATGATTTTAATTTATTTGAGCAAATACACAAAAGCACTTTTGCAAGCCAAAATTCGCAATGGTTGCAGGAAAAGACAAAAGCAACATTAATCGCACTTGGTAAAACTTCAAAACAAGATATTTACAATGCTGAAAAAATTCCTGTTTTTGACGGAAATATTTTTTTCTTGTTTGAATTTGCCAACACTAACACAACAGAAACATTTGATAATGCTAAATTCAAGCAATATTCAAAAATAGCAGAAGAAATCTTTGATAAAAGTAAAATCAAAACTTCATTATTTGTCAGAGCAGCATTAACTTATGAAATGGATTACACAGAACCGATTAGTTTTCATAGAAATGAAATTGATAAATGGTTGGTGGGATATGCTTCCACATACACGCCGGTAAAACAGTGGCTTGAACTTTTACGTCATTTATTCGCTGATTTGTGTGATAATTCTGATATTGAAGCATTTATACGAAAAAGAATTTCTGAGTATCAAAAGCAATACGACAAATTATGGTTGTATCATTTAATTTCTTGGGAAAAAGACGGATATTCTTTATTTGATTATTCTGAGAGTAAAAAAGTGCAAATGTATGATTCCTCCGGTCATATTTATTTGTACAATAAAACACGTTGGACAGATAGTAATATTCTTATTTCAGGATTAAGAAATGAATTAGTGAAAAAATTATTAAACCATAATTCCAATATAAAACATGAATGGGAGTGGGGTAATATTAAAGGCGATTTTTTTAGAGGTTGGAAGATTCGGTTATCGCGCAAAGAAAATGATTTTATTTTTACATATCAAATTGATAAAGAATATATCAGAGTTGGAATACTTACTGAAAACCAAGATAAAAGAATAGAAGCTATCGAATTTGAAGAAACGGAAAAAGAAAAAGATTGGGTATGTCAAAAGAAATATGAGTATTCAAATATTAAAGATGAGTATCAATTTCATGAATTGATAAGTAAGATAGAGTTTGAAATTTTTGATGGCGAAAACAGCGAAAGTATTTTAAACCAAATAACAAGAATAGAAACTGAATTTTAGCAAATAGAATTATGTTTTCAATGCGTTTCAATGCGATGTTGAGGATATCGCTACTATATACAGTAGTGAGTTATTGTTTTCAAAAAAACACTACCTTTGCGAAAAAAATACGAAAAAATGATTGAAATTATATCTGTTCATTACAAAACGCCGGACCTCATCTATCGACAATACCGGAGCGTGAGGGCATTGTATCCTGATATGCCGTACCGCATCATTGACGGGAGTGATGATGGCGTGGTTTATTTTGATGACTTGGAGCGCGAAGACAAAAACTTTACTGTGGAACGCTTTGGCTACAACATCCACCACGGTCCGGGTATGGACTACGCCATTAAAAGTTCAAAATATGACTTCTTGCTCATTTTGGATAGCGATGTGACCATGCAAAAGCCGATTATCGAAGCCATGCTGGAACGTTATGCGGGCTATGTGGTTGGGCGCAAACGCATGGTCAATACTTTGGGACATCAGTCGTGGGAGATGCCTTGGCTTGCAAAACTTTTTCCCAATTCTTACAAATATTCCTATATCCATCCGCTCTGTATGCTAATCAACAGGCAGGCATACGGCTTGTTCAAACCGTTTATCAAGCATGGGTCACCCTGTATTGATGCCATGATTGATGTTTATCGCCAAAAGAAAACGCATTTATTAGCCGAAATGGACATCGACGATTATATCACAGCCGACTATGCCGGCACCGCCAAACGCTGGGGGATGAATATGCCCAAATGGTCTTATCTTGTTCCGAGACACCTCTGCTATAATCACTATTTTCAGAAAATTCGTTCATAATTTGAACATTTTGCTTGAAAAATTTGGAAATTAAAAACAAAATGCTTACCTTTGCACCGTCAAAGTTTAAAAAATAACATTAAAATAAAGAAAATTATGGCAAATTTGAGATTTAAAGCAGTTGAGGAGGCTTTCGAAAAGAAGGCTGTGGAGGTGGTGGCACCGAGTGAAAAAACGTCTGAGTACTTCGGGAAGTACGTTTTTAACAAGGCGCAGTTGGAAAAATACCTCTCGAAGGAAACGTTCAAAACATTGATGGGCGTGATTGAAAAAGGCGAGACATTAGACCGTGATTTGGCAAGTCATGTGGCTGCCGGCATGAAAATGTGGGCGATGGAACTGGGTGCCACGCACTACACGCACTGGTTTCAGCCGCTGACGGAAGGTTCGGCAGAGAAGCACGACTCGTTCATCGAGTACAAAGGCGCACCCGGAAGCGGCGTTATTGAGGAACTTTCGGGCAAATTGTTGGCGCAGCAGGAGCCGGATGCTTCATCGTTTCCCAGCGGCGGCATTCGCAACACGTTTGAGGCGCGCGGCTACACGGCTTGGGACCCCTCATCGCCCGCTTTCGTGATGGACGACACGCTCTGCATCCCCACCGTTTTCATTTCTTACACCGGCGAGGCGTTAGACTATAAAACGCCGCTGCTCAAGGCTTTAAGTGCGGTGGACAAAGCGGCAACGAGCGTTTGCCAGATGTTTGACCCACAGGTGAAAAAAGTGTATTCCTACTTGGGTTGGGAACAGGAATATTTTCTCGTGGACGACCATTTATATGCCACCCGTCCCGATTTGATGCTGACCGGACGCACCCTGCTGGGTCACGAATCGGCAAAAAACCAGCAGTTAGACGACCACTATTTTGGCTCCATCCCCACGCGCGTGCAAGCCTATATGAAGGATTTGGAGTTTGAAGGCTACAAATTTGGCATCCCCTTGAAAACTCGTCACAACGAGGTGGCTCCCAACCAGTTTGAGTTGGCTCCCATTTACGGCGAAACCAATTTGGCGGTTGACCAGAACTTGCTGCTAATGAGTATTATGAAGAAAGTGGCGCGCCGTCACGGGTTCCGTCTGCTGCTTCACGAAAAGCCGTTTGCAGGCATCAACGGCTCCGGCAAGCACAACAACTGGTCGCTGGGCACCGACACCGGCGTTGGGCTGCTCACTCCGGGCAAAACGCCGGAAGAGAATTTGCAATTTATCACCTTTGTAGTCAATATTTTAATGGCGTTGTACAAAAACAATGCACTGCTGAAAGCATCCATCATGACGGCTCAAAATGCACACCGCCTGGGCGCAAACGAAGCCCCTCCCGCCATCATCTCGGCATTTTTGGGCACACAAGTTACGAGCGTGTTAGACAAATTGGAAAACAGCACGAGCGAAGATGCTATTGTGATGGATTCCAAGCACAAATTGAGTCTCGGTGTGGCAAAAATCCCCGAAGTGCTTTTGGACAACACCGACCGCAACCGCACCTCGCCGTTCGCCTTCACAGGCAACCGTTTCGAGTTCCGCGCGGTGGGTTCGTCTGCCAACTGTGCCTCGGCAATGATTACGCTCAACGCCATCGTAGCCGCCCAATTGGTGGAATTTACGGAGGCAGTGGCAAAAAAAGTCAAAGACGGCACCGCCAAAAACAAGGCGATTTTCGATGTTTTGAAAGAATACATCAAAGCCTCCAAACCCATCCGCTTCGACGGCAACGGCTACAGCGACGAATGGAAAGCAGAAGCCAAAAAACGCGGTCTGGACTGCGAAACAAGCGTCCCGGTCATCTACGATGCGTATGTGAAACCGGAAACCATCAAAATGTTTCAACAAACCGGCGTGTTCTCCGAGCGCGAACTCCACGCTCGCAACGAGGTGAAATGGGAAACCTATACCAAGAAAATTCAGATTGAGGCACGTGTGCTGGGCGATTTGGTGATGAACCACATCATTCCGGTAGCCACGCACTACCAGTCGCACCTGTTAGACAATGTCTATAAAATGCAACAGGTGTATGACAAGGAGAAAGCCGCGAAACTGTCGGTGCACAACACGGAGATTATCGAGGAAATTGCTGAACACATCTCAGTAATCAAAAAGCAGGTCGAAAAGTTGGTGGAAGCCCGAAAAGTGGTAAACAAAATCGAGGACGAACGCAAAAAAGCAGTCGCCTACCACGACCAAGTGGTGCCCTTCTTCGATGAAATTCGCTACCACACCGACAAACTCGAACTGATTGTCGATGATGAACTTTGGACGTTGCCGAAGTATCGCGAACTGCTGTTTGTGAGGTAGAAAAAATGTAAATTCATCAAGCGCAATCACAGTTCGAGACTGCGCTTGATGAATTTGCTTAACGCTTCGCCTTTCAGCAAGCCGGTTGCCAGCAGGGCTAAATCGACCAGACGGGTGGCTTTCGCCTGCATTTCGGGCGTGTTGTCTTTGTCTTGCGCAATCTTTTGCACGGCGGGCGCATCCAGATTGACGGTCATCGTGTAGGAGGCGGGCATATCGCCGTAGAAATTCATACCGGGCTGCATCGCCGACATCTCTATCATGCGGCGCATAAACTCATTTTGCGTTACCGTAATGGGGTTGCCGCTTTCGCCCAAGTGCTCGAAGCCAATCACGAAATCGGTTTTTTCGATGGGCGGGATGGTTGACTTGAATTTTTCTGTCAGCGCATTGCGTTCCTCTTCGGTCAATTTGACCTCTTGGGCATCGGTTTTCTTAATCAAATTGCTCAAAACATCGGCGTCCACGCGCACGAAGCGGGTTTTTCCCAACTTCGACTCCAGCGAGTTCATAAAGTGATTGTCGAGTTGCCCATCCATCAGCAGCACGTCGTAGCCCTGCGCTTTGGCTTGTTCGATGTAGGCAAATTGGGTGTCCCTGTCGGTGGTGTAGAGATAAATCAGCGTGCCGTCTTTGTCCGTTTGGTTGGCTTCCACCAGCGTTTTGTATTCGTCCAATGTGAAAAATTTGTTGTCTAATGTGTTGAACAGCACGAATTTCATCGCGCGTTCGGCAAATTTTTCGTCGGTAATCATACCGTATTCGATGAAAATGCGCAGACTGTTCCATTTTTCCTCAAACTGCGGGCGGTTGTTTTTGAAAATCTCGTCCAGGCGGTCAGCCACTTTCTTGGTGATGTAGGTCGAAATCTTCTTCACATTGCTGTCGGACTGCAAATAGGAACGCGACACGTTGAGCGGGATGTCCGGCGAGTCAATCACGCCGTGGAGCAGCGTCATAAATTCGGGCACGATGCCTTCCACGCTGTCGCTCACAAACACCTGATTGCTATACAGTTGTATCTTATTTTTCTGCAAATCAATGCCGTTTTTCACCTTGGGGAAATACAAAACGCCCGTCAGATTGAACGGATAATCCACGTTCAGATGTATCCAAAACAGCGGGTCGTCGCTATACGGGTAGAGTTCCTTGTAGAATTTGATATAATCCTCGTCGGTCAAATCCGCCGGTTTGCGCATCCACAGCGGGTTGGTGTCGTTGATAATATTGTCGTCGTCCAATTCCACCGATTTGCCGTCTTTCCACTCCGATTTTTTGCCGAACGCAATTGGCACGGGCAGGAAGCGGCAGTATTTTCTCAGCAGCATTTCGATGCGCGTTTTTTCCAGAAATTCCTTGCTGTCGTCATCCATATAGAGGATGATGTCGGTGCCGCGCGCCTCTTTTTTCGCCTCGGTGATGGTGTATTCGGGCGAGCCGTCGCACGACCATTTCATCGCAGGAGCATCCTCTTGCCACGATTTGGTGATGATTTCCACCTTTTTCGACACCATAAACGCCGAATAGAAGCCCAAGCCGAAATGCCCAATGATGGCATTGGCGTTGTCCTTGTATTTTTCCAAAAAGCCCTCCGCGCTCGAAAAGGCAATCTGATTGATGTATTTGTCTATCTCATCGGCAGTTAGCCCCAAGCCGCTGTCGGAAATCGTGAGCGTCTTCTTCTTGTCGTCGAGCTTCACGCGAATGGTCAAATCGCCCAACTCGCCCTTAAACTCGCCCACCTGCGCCAGCGTCTTCACCTTCTGAGTAGCGTCCACCGCATTAGAAACCAACTCACGGAGAAAAATCTCGTGGTCGCTATACAAAAACTTCTTAATCACGGGGAAAATGTTTTCGGTCGTCACCCCAATATGACCTTGCTTTTTTGCTTCCATAATATAAATGTATTGTTTTTATGAACAATCACTCAAAAATGGTGCCACTTTTTGCGACTGACATTTTGGCAGATTTTCCCTGCAAATAAGTCTTGTTTCGCTATTCACATGAGCAAAGAGAGCTGCCCCAATGTGGACGGCTCTCTTTGCGAACTTAAACAGTAAAATTATTCTATCACCGTTTTGCCGATGTTAAATTCGGCAATTTGCATCTGTCCGGATGCGCTCGGGTTCCAAACGTCATACGTCATTTTGATGTAGCGGTAGTTTACCGTAGCATCCAATGCTATTTTTACGTTTAGCTTCGGGTCATCGGCACCAAGGGCAGTATAAGTGGGCGGGGTGTTAGGAAAATCTGTATAAGGGTCGTTGTTGCCTGCGGCTCTTGTTACGGCTCCGGCTTTGATAAGCGTGAAAGTTGTGCCGTCGTTGCTGCCATAGAAAGAGGCTTCCCACACTTGCAAAGCAACGGTACGATTGTCTGAGCGATGTCTGAGTATGAAGTAGTCGATGTCTTGCGCTACTTTCATATCAATCACGAAAGATACCTTAAAATCAGTCGTTTCACCATCAAGCGGAGCTGTTCTTCCCGGTTTTGCCACACCAAGGCAAGTTTCCGCCGTTTTCCCTTCTAATTTTCCATCATCAAGTAGATACATCGCATCGTTGCCTCCAATAGTAGCGTCGTTCAGTGCTGCATTTGCAGGGTCAACGGTTGCCGTCCAGCCGGTGCGGTCGTAATTCACGTCTGAGATTACAATCCCTTTCACTTCTACAGGGCAAGTTCTCGTGAGATTGCTGCCATCGGCGGTGGTGATGGTGATTTGGGCTGTGCCTTCTGCCACTGCCGTAACAATTCCGTTGGCATCAACCGTGGCAATAGTTGCGTCCGAAGATGCGTAGGTTACTGAAGTATCCCACGTATCATTGGGAGAGAGCGTTACTTCATGACCCAGGTCGAACGTATTGCCAATTTTGATTGACATATTTGCTCCAAGTGCCGTTACGTTGATAGCGGTTGCTTTCACGATATGGTCGGTAATAACTACCGGATAAGACACTTTCACGCCCGAGCCGTCTGTTGCACGGATGGTGATGGTGTCGGTGCCAACCGCTTTTGGCGTAATCAGCCCATCTGCACTGATTTCCAGCACTTTGGGATACAAGTTTGAATACGCGACCGCTTTATTGGCTGCATTTTGCGGCATAATAAACGGGGTGAGTTGCAATGTGGCATTGTCTTTCAGCGAAAGTTGCATGATTGGGCTCACATACACGGCTTCTTTCACACCGATTGCCGATACTTTGGCACCGTCGCTGTCGTCGTTGCAGCCACTCAAGCCGAGGCTGCAAATTGCCCCCGCGAGTGCCATTGTTCTAAAAAAAACTGTTCTTTTCATATCTTTTTCTTTTTTTTAGTTTGTTGTTTAGCGCGCAATATCCGTCCAACCCGGATTTTGCGTCAATTTTTTATTTAACTCCAACTCTTCAAGTGGAATAGGCCAGTAATAATAGCGGTCTTCCCATTTCAATGTACCGTTCGTTACATTCGGTGATTTTGGAAATCCAATGATGAAGCCGTCGGTATCCACAAACACATCAATATCTTTTTTCGCTTGGAAGGCGGTGATTTTAACCCCATCCACCACTTTGCCTACATTACTTCCATTGTACAAAGCCTGTTTTTCGGCGGTAAATTTCATCCCTCTCAATGGCACTTCCATCAGTTTGCCGGCTTTCCAGCGCACCAAATCTTCGCGGCGCAAGCCTTCTTGAGCCATCTCAACACGGCGTTCGCGGCGAATTTCCCGAAGAAGAGGCGTTACGGAGTAATCTACGGCACTTGCCCAGATGGCATCCAGACGCGGGTCTGCCGGCGCATTTGTTGTGGTCAACCTGCTGTTGGGATACGTTGCAAAATCGAAACCTGCCCGTTCGCGCAATTGGTTGACTGTTCTGTCCAAATCACCGCTTGTGAGCGTTCCCAATTCAGCCTTTGCTTCTGCCAGCATCAGCAGCACTTCGCCGTAGCGGAACATAACCGCCGTTTGGCGACCTTTGGCGGTAGAACCATTAGACGGCAAGTCGGTTGTCATGTGCTTGATGATATAATAACCGGTTACGGAAGGACCGCCGGTTACGCACTGATTGGCTGTGGGGCAGTTGTACGTGATTTCAGGATATTTGAGACCGTTGTCGGCGAGGCTCAACGTGGCTTTGTCGCGGTCGAAGATGGTCAAATAGGTGCCCGGCTTTTCCACCGTCTGTGTCAGGCGCGGGTCGCGGTTGTCCAACTCTTCCCACAGACCGTCGTAGCCTTTGAAAAGCGGACTGGTAGAAATCGTTTGTCCGTCAATACAGAGATAATCTTCGATAAACGACTTGGTCGCTCCCTTGCTGTAACGCCCCGAAGCATTGCCGCGATTCATAATGTAGTAACGCGACATCCCGTGCCCCAATTTACCCTCGGGACCATCATATACACGCGCCAGAATGGCTTCTTTGTTGCCATCGGCAGCCGGCGACTGCACCTGTCCAAACATTTGCCAATAGGAGTCAATCACCGTTCCGGGATAGGAAGGTGTTTTTGCTTTCGCTTTGAACAACTCATAGCGATTGGTGGCGATGATGGCTTCACAGGCTGTTTCAACCTCTGCCAAAAATTTATTCGCCGAGCTTTGTAAGCCGAGTTCGGTGTGATATTTGCGGAACGTGCCTTCAAACAGGCAAAAACGCGCTTTCAGGAAGTTTACCATATCGCGATTGATGCGCCCGTCTGCCGCGCCTCCGTCTTTGATGTTGGCAACGGCAAAATTGAGCAGCGACAGGATAGAGTCTGCCAATTCCACACGGGGCGTTCGCGGCGCATACAACTCCGGTGAATCCACATTCAAATCCAAGTCAAACCAGGGCACTTCGCCAAAAATGTACAATTTTTTGTAGTAGTCCCACGCCTTGAAGAAACAGGCTTCGGCAATCCATTTATTCAATGCGCTTGGGTCGGAAACCGAGCCATCGGCATCGTGGACGTGTTTCAGGAAATAGTTTACCTGCTTCAGCGAAGTCCAATCCCAACCATTCGCTGTTTTAGAGCCGTCGGTCGGAGTCTTGTATGTGCCGTCTAAGCGGGCGGACGGATTACCTGCCGTGCCGGTAAATGCCACAGCATTGTCTGATGCAAGGTCGGGCATCGCGATGGGACTGCCTTTCATCTGTGTCGGTGCCACATCATCATAAGCATTGCCACTTTGGTGACCTTCGGCGTACAAGGCATACAAGCCGTTCAGATATATCGGCAAGTCGCCTTCATTTTTCAGAAAAGAGCCTTCTGCCAAATTCTGGAAAGGGTCTTGCTGCAAAAAATTGTCATCACACGCAGTTGTAGAGCCTGCAAGCACGCTCGCTGCGAACATATATTTTACTATTCTTTTCATATTCTTAATTTTTTAATGATTAAAATGTGATTTGTGCACTGAAAGCCACCGTTCGCTTGGATGGATAGGCTGTCGAAATTTGGTCGGGGTCGAACACGGTTGGCACATCGGTGATTTCAAACAAGTTGTAGCCCGCCAATGAGAGGCGCACTTTTTCAATTCCCGTGCCTGCTGTCAGCTTGCTTGGCAAAGTATAGCCCACCACCGCCTGTTTCAAGCGGAGGTAAGAACCGTCCATCAAGTAGCCTGTTTGAGGAGTTTTGTTGTTCGTTCCCAAATAGCGCGGAAATTTGGCATTCGTCCGGTCGGGTTGCCATGCCTGTTCGTTCATCCATTTGCTGCCGGCACCATTTTGTGTGCTACCCCAATAGGTGTAACTGTTGGTCCAGACATCTCTTGCGCCAACTCCCGAGAAGAAAATGCTGGCATCGAACCCCATCCACGAAGCCCCTCCGGTGATGTTGTAACGATAGCGCGGGGTGTTGTTACCAATGATGCGCCGGTCGCCGGAATTATTCACCGTATTGGAGCCTCCATTTATCAATCCATCGCCATTGAGGTCGCGAAACCAGATGTCGCCGGGGTAATAGTTCGTGCCCTGCTGTTTCGGCGCATAAAAATTGTAGCCCGTTCCTGCACTGTTGAGTTCCAAATCTTCCGCTTGCAGGATGCCACCCGTTTCATAGCCCCAAATGTCGCCCACGTATGCTCCTTCATACAATGTTTTGGTTGTCCCGTTTCCGGCATCAACGTCGATAAGTTTCTCCGGATTGGAGGGAAACGACAACACTTTGGTGCGAGCATCCGCCAAATTGAAGCCGGCATTATAGCGTAAACCGTTTGCCAGCCTGTCTGTCCACTGCAAAGTCAATTCCCAGCCGTTGGCTTCGATGCTGCCCGCATTTTTTCTTGGAGGGGTAGTTCCCAATGTGTTGGGATAGGCTTCGGTTCCTTCCACTAAGATGTCGGTTGTTGTTCGCCGATAAACCTCAAACGATGCGTTCAGCCTGTTGTCAAGAAATCCGGCATCCACGCCAAAGTTGCTCGTTTCGGCTTTTTCCCAGGTCAATGTAGGCGATATAAGATTTGGTGCTTTCACTTTGGTCACATATTGTCCGTCAATCCAATAGGAAGCCGATTCGGACGTCATCGTTGCCTGATAGGGATAATAAAGTTCCGGCTGACTGCCTAATTTACCCCACGAGGCTCTCACTTTCAAGTTGCTGAGATAGTCTTTGGTCGGTGCCATAAAAGATTCTTCCGAAATGCGCCATCCTGCCGAAAACGAAGGGAAGAAGAAATAGCGTTCGTTAGGCGTAAACCGCGAACTGCCATCTTGGCGACCGTTCATCTCAAAGAGGTATTTTTCGGCATAGTTATAATTGATACGACCGAATACCGAACGTCCGGTGCGTATCTGTCCGCCCGTTTCCATCGTATTCAATGCAATGTCTTCCACTACTGCCGGATTTTGGATGTCGGGCGAAAACAGGCGGTGCAAATTTTCCACTAACTGGCTGTAATCCACCTTTTCCTGACTGAAACCGAGCACTGCCGAAACATTATGTTTCTCTGCAAAGGTTTTATTAAATTCGGCATACGCATTCAGCAAGTAGGTATCCGTTTGTGTCTGTTCCAAACGTGCCTGATTTTCAGTCGTTTCGGAAACCTCGCTCACGGTGGCACCCCAATTGTAGGTTACATAGCGGTGTTCCGGCACGCGACGATTGGCGCGATAGGTTTGCGGCGTATAAGACATATCTGCCCTCACTTTCAACACTTTAGGAATAATAATAAATTCCGGTGAAACAGACAGCACCGCTGTTTGCCGTGTGTTGGTCGTTCTTGCGCCAAAATCCACCCACCCCAGAAAGTTGTCGGTATAAGTGTTTGGAATAGGGTCGTTGGGACCGGTCTTAATCGGCATATTGATGTTTTTGTCTGCATCCTGTTGCAGAATATTCCAAATATTCCCTTTGTAGCTCGGAATATAAGGACCGTCAAAAGTTACCTTATTATAGGATACTTTCCCTTCGATATTGAACCAGTCTTTTACTTTCGTGTTCACGCGCACGGTGCCGTTGTAACGCTCGCGGCTGTCAGTTTGGATTTTATACATCCCTTCTTCGCCCTGATAGCCCAGCGACACATAGTAGGTCATCTTGTCGGAGCCGCCCGACACCGACAGGTTATGCTTCTGTGTAGGTGTCCAATCGCGCACCACTTCCTTGTAGGGATTCATATTGCCCACCCAAACAATGGAGCTGCCGTTCATAAAATAGCGGTTTTCATCGGTCGGATTCGCCATATATTTTTTTATGGCTTCCAACTTTTGCTCGTCCAGTGCCGATGGCGTGCCCAATGTCCAGCGGGTCATATTCATAGAGGCTTGCTGAATTTCCAGGGCATTCATAATGTCGGGAAGCGCAGTCGGGGTATCATAAGAAAGTTCGTAGCTGTAATTGATTTTGCCTTTCTGATTGAACTTGCCCGATTTGGTGGTTATCAAAATCACCCCAAACGTGGCTTTGGTACCGTAAATAGCGGCAGCCGAAGCATCTTTTATCACGCTCATCGCGTCGATGTCATTGGGATTCATTTGGTTGAGCATAGTTTCATCCAATTCTACGCCATCCACAATAATCAGTGGCGAGCCGTTGTCAACCTGCCATTTACTGTCATCGGTGTTGTAAGACATCGTCGTGCCGCCACGGATGTTGAACTTAGGCGTTTCATTCAATTCGCCTTTGGCAATACTGATGTTCAGGTTAGGCACCAGCCCCTGCAAAGCCTGCCCGATATTGGAAACCGGACGGTTCTCAAAGGCTTCAGCCGATACCGTGCTGATAGCACCGGTCAAATTGACCTTTTTCTGCGTACCGAAACCCACAACCACCACCTCGTCGAGGGTGCCGACATCTTCCGCGAGTGTTACATTGATTGTTGTTTGCCCGTTCACGGGCACTTCCTGGGTTGAATAACCCAGATAAGCCACCGCGATGGTGGCACTTGGCGATACTCGGAGCGAGTATTTTCCGTCCACATCGGTTGCTACACCGTTGCCCGGATTGCCTTTTTCTACTACACTTGCGCCGATGACGGGACCATCCGCATCGGACACCACGCCGGTTACGGCGATTTTTGCCTCTTGGGGAGATTCGGCTTTTAGGTGGTTTGCACCCCCCCCCGTGATTAACACACCGCCGATTAGCAGTATGTTTGCAAAGTTTCTAAATGTTTTTTCCATACTCAATAAAATTAGATTGTTTATAATATCTGTTGTCTGCCGCGGGAGATTGCGGGTCAAGCTCGCAATGGCATCTCGTGACTAAACGGAGGACAAAGTTAGTGGAAAGATTGTGGAACGCTTCGCTCAAATTGACATTTTTTTATCTCAAATTGACATTTTTTACAGTTTTTTCCTATGTTTTGCAGCAAATGCGGTAGGTGTTTCGCCAAACTCCTTTTTGAAGACCTTGCCGAGATAGGTTTGAGATTCTAAGCCTACTTCGTCTGTGATTTGGCGTATTGTGAGGTTTGTTTCAACAACGAGGCGGGCGGCTTTGCGCAGGCGTTGGTGCAGAACAAATTCGTTGGGAGATTTGCCTGTCAGTGATTTTATGCCGGTGAATAGCTTGCTTCGGCTCATTTTCATTTCGGAGGCGATGAAGTCGATGTTTAATTTGGAATTTCCCATATTGGCTTCCACAACTTTGTTAAAATTCTCCAATAGTGCCTTGTCCCGCTCGTTGGTTGCCGCATCGGCGATGTTGACAAAATAGTTTTTGTAGAAAGTCATCTGAATTTTGTGCAACTCCTCGTTTTTGTTTTTCTCAACATCGTGCAAATACACTTGCAAAATCAGATACAGGATGCCCAACACAAACAAGCCGTAGATAACATACGCCCACCAGCTGAGCCATGGAGCAGGGTTGACACGGATGTTCACCACCGTTGGCGTTTCGCTCCACACGCCATCGTTGTTGGCGGCAAGCACTTCAAACGTGTAGTTTCCGGGCGGAACTTTGGCATACAAAGCCATGCGATTGGATGCGTCGATTTCGAGCCAATCGGCATCATATCCGTCTAAGCGGTATTTGTAATGTGTTTTTTCGGGCATTAAATAATTGTCCGCAGCCAATCGAAATCCGAAATTTGCTTGATTGTGATTCAATCGGATGACACTATCCTGCATCACAGATTGAAGTTTGACAGGCAGGTTGTCTATCAAAAACTCCGCGAGGAGGGCTTTGGGTTGGTGGGTGTTGTGCGAAATGAGCGCAGGATTGACTATCGTGAAACCGCCGGTACCACCGAAATACATCCTGCCGTCATCGCCTTGCGCCACTGCAAACGGATAATAAACTCTGCCTTGTGTGCCATCCTGCGTGTCGTAGCGCGAAAACACATTGTTGGCTATGTTGTAATAGACCAAGCCGTTGTCTGTGCCCATCCAAATATTTCCCAGGCTCTCGCAACCAATGCTGTAAATGGCTTTCACATTGTGCTTTAGAATATCTTTATAAGTCGTGAAATCGCCCGTTTTCGGGTCATATTTAACCAAGCCGTTGCCTGTCGTGCCGAGCCACAGATTGCCGACACTATCCGGACAGGCGGTGAAAAAGTTCATAAACAGCGTGTCTTTTAGCGGCACGGCTTCGATGGCTCGCGTTCGAGTGTCCATCCGATACAGCGATTTACTGTCGAGCAGCCACAATTGATTGCCTGCGCCGCGCACCATATCAAACAAATAATACTTTTTCTCATCGGGATAATTGTAGTGGGTAAACGTTTGTGTTTTAAATGAATAGAATGAAAACGCCATCCCGCGCTGTTGGTAGATTATCCACAACCCCTCATCGCCTTCGAGCAAGATTTTTCGCATATTGTTGTTGAGCAGCGAATTTTTGTCCTTGGCGTTGTGTAGAAAATGTTTGAATTGATTCCTTTTCGGGTCATAACAATCCAATCCTCCCAAAAAAGTGGCAATCCACAGATTTTGATTGTTATCCACAACGAGGGATTTTATATAGTTGGACGCAAGGCTATTGTCCGAATTATGAGTAAGATAGGTAAATTGTCCGGTTCGTTTATTCATCCGGTTGATGCCGCCGCCTTCCGTGCCAATCCACCACGACAGTTGGTCTTCGGCAAACGCCGAAACAACACGGTAGTTTAGCATTTTATCCATTGGATAAAACGAGTCGAAGGCACGTTTTTCGTTCAAATTGACGTAAGCCATTATCCCCGAATACATTCCGAGCCACAGATTTTGTTGCCGGTCTTCGGTAATCGTCCAAACCGAATTGTTTGGCAAACTGTAGGGGTCGGCATCATCGTGTTTATAGTAGGTATAGGTGTTTTGCTCGGGGTCAAAAATCTCAATGCCATCGCGCGTAGCAAACCAAATATGCCCGTTTTTATCTATATGAAATTGGGGTGTGAACGTAAGTTTTTCCGTTCCGGAATAGTCAAAATGCGCCTCTATCGTTTTGGTCGCCAAATCAATTTTATATAAACCGTGCTTTGCCACCAACACCCACAACTTGCCTTGATGCGCTTTGGCACTTAAAACGCGCCCTTCTCTATGGGGCGTAAGCATAAACAGAGAGAAATTTTGGGTAGTCTGATTGAAAAGAAAGATTTTCCCATAATTGCTAATCTGATATAAATCGGCTTGATTCACGCAAAAAGCCGAAGAGAGGTAGGAAATGGAATCGCCATCGTACAACGGTCGGTAGGAAGTTTGTTTTTCGACATCCAAAATGCGCCAATATCCCCCCATCTGCCACAACCAGACTCGGTTTTGAGCATCCAATTCAACCCTGTCTAACGCATCCGCCCAGGCGAGTTCAAAACTGTCGGCTTCTTTATTGTAAACAAACAATCCATTGTTGGTGCTCACAAAAAATTTGCCGTCAGTGCCGATATTCATATCCTTAAACAGCCATTCTTTCGCTGAGTTGTGGACAGTAAAGGAGGAATGATACATCTTATATTGGTAGCCGTCAAAACGGTAGAGTTCGTCTTCCTGCGATACCCAAATAAAGCCGTCATCGTCTTGCAACACCGATTGCACCCCATCATAGGAGAAGCCGCCTTCGGGCGACATCGTCCGAAAGCGATAACTGTCTGCAGCCTGCGTCGTTGCGGCAAACATCAGCAATAGGAGTATGGTGACTTGTCGCATACCTAACGGCACCTTTCCACACAAATATTAGTGAACCTTATTCTATTTCCGGCAGCGCGCTGATTTCCTTGATTTGGATGTCTTTGAAGAAAATTTCTGCTGCTTCGCTTTGCAGTTGTATCTTGCCTTCCACGAGGGGGATGAGTTCGTCGCCATTGCGGTAGGCTGAATTTTCCAATGCCAATGCCAATTTTCCGTTCACGACGTGCAGGCTTTTGCCTTCGTAGCAGAAGAGTTCCAGGGTTGTCCACTCGCCGGCGGGGCTGGTGTAGTTGCCTGTGGCTGAATAGCGACCGCTGATGGTTTCATCGCCCACGACATTCGCTTGGGCGGTGGACATCGCGTAGTAGTCGCCGGAAACGCCTTCTGTGGGGCTGTATTCCATCACTTGAAACTCCTGACTCAGCATCCACGATTTCCAATAATCAACGCCTGCTTCGCCTTGCGAATGATACAAAATGCCGCTGTCCTTCGCCTTATCCTCGCGCGGGGGATATTTGGCGGTGCCGAATTTGTACTGCAATTTCAGGTGATAATTCCGAAATTCCTTCTTGGTGAAGATGCACCCGTAGATTTTCCCGGTGTTGTGCAACACGAGTTCACCGTTGTCTTCGACCACCGAGAAAACATTTTCCTCGTTCACGTCATACCCGATGTCTTTCTGATAGATGCGCCATTGGGAGAGATTTTCGTCCAACAGATTTGTCCATTCGGAACTTGTCTCCGCCTTTTTAGAGGTGCAGGAAACGGAAAGAATTGCCACGAGCACTAAATTCAATAACTGATTTGTCCTTTTCATTGTGTTTATTTTTTTTATGTATATAATAATGGCGCAAAGGTAGTAATTTTTTTCGAGAAAATGTGTAACTTTGCCGTATGAAAAACGCATTGCTCACTATTTTATTTGCATTCGCAGTCTGTGCGGGGCTTGAGGCGGAAAATTGGCACTCTACGCACCGGCTTTCTACGCTCACCGGTTTGCCCACCGATGAGGTGAAGCAGGTGTTTCAGGACGGGGAGGGCTATATCTGGATTGCTACCCACGATGGCTTGTGCCGCTACGATGGGCACCAACTGAAAACCTATAAGAGCAATCTCTATACACCTAACTTACTGTCGAGCAACAGTTTGACGGCGATTGCGGAAGACAACAACCGGCATTTGTGGATTGGCACGAGCAACGGCTTGAATGTGCTCAATAAAATCACGGGCGAGATTACGCAAATTGACCCAAAAAGGCTGTCAGGGGCTAATATACAGGCGATTTTGGCTACCCGCGACAATCAGGTGTGGGTGGGCACGGCGAACGGATTAAACAGGTATGTTGCTGAAAATGATTCGTTTATACGATATAACAGCACGCATCATAACTTGCAGACCGGCGACATCAAATCGCTCATCGAAGACAGCAAAGGCAACATCTGGATAGGCACGTGGAGCGAAGGCATCACGCGCTACAACCCTGCCGAAGGGCGTTTTCTGAACTATCCCCGCCTCAATGCCGGCAATTCGGCACACGTGATTTTTGAGGACAAGGACAATAACATCTGGGTAGGCAGTTGGGACTATGGCTTGTTTCGGTTGGAAAATCCGTATAACCCGCAGCAGGTCAAGTACATAAACTACCGTCACGACCGCAACAACCCGCGCAGTTTGTCGGACAATATCGTCTATGCTTTGGCGCAAGACCTTAATACACAGGCGATTTGGGTGGGCACCCGAAGCGGTTTGAGCGTGCTGAACAATAAAGACAACATCGCCTCGTTCACTAACCATCTTCCGAGCCAATCCAACGAATCGCTGCCCTACAATGAGGTTAATTCCATCCTCCGCGACAAGTCGGGCTTGATGTGGCTGGGCACTCTGGGCGGCGGGGTGAGCACAGTGAACACCCGCCCCGCACCGTTTGAGTTGAATACGTTGGAGGAAGTCAAAAAACGGCTCTCCAGCAACTCGGTGCGCAGTATTTATGTGGACAAAGCGGGCAACAAATGGCTCGGCATCGGCAGTTACGGCTTGGAGACCGACCATCCGGGCTTTCAAAACAATCCCATCGCCTCCACGGTCTATAAGACCATCCAACTCGGCAGCACAAATGCCTATTGGATAGCCACTTATGGGCAAGGCATATTCGTTTATGACCCCGCTTCGCCGACGAATAAGGTGCAGAATATCCGCGTAAATCCCCAATATCCGTGGCTGGCGAATGATTGTGTGTTTGACCTTTACGAAGATACGAATAACTTGCTGTGGGTGGGCACGTTAGATGGCATCGGCGTCTATAATCCGCAGACGAATACGGGCATTTCTTATCCGAGTTTGGGGCAAACGTCCAACCCCGGCGAGCACTATTCGGTGGTTGGGATGGCGGAGGAAGACGCGGCAACGATGTGGCTCGCTACGGCTGCACACGGCGTGTTTCGCGTGAAAAAAGACCCGATGACATCCAAAATAATCAATTTCCGGCACTACCAAACGGCTACCGGAAAGGTGAATAGCAACAACATCCACGTCATCTACAAGGACAGTCAAAGTCGCTTGTGGCTGGGTAGCAATGGCGGTGGATTGAGCCTGTTCGACAGGGAAAAAGATGCCTTTGTGGGCGTGCAGAAAGACTACAACCTGCCCGGCGACATTGTTTACAGCATCGAAGAGGACGATGCCGGCACGCTGTTTATGGGCACCAATGCGGGGTTGGTGAGTTTGACGGAGGAGGTTACGCATATTTATACGGTCGCCGACGGGCTGCAAGACAACGCTTTCAATCGCGGTGCCGCCTTCAAGGCTGCGGGCGGTCGCCTGTATTTCGGCGGGCACAAGGGCTACAACTCGTTCAACCCCGCCGAACTGAAAAATCGCAAGTTCGCCGCCCCCGTGGTCATCACCGACATCAAACTGTTCAACACCTCGCTGGAAAATCTGCCGCCCAAACTCCGCAAAAAAGTGTCCCCCGAGACTGCCGGCTACACAAAAAAGCTCCGAATACCGTACAGCAGCAACAATTTCACGATTGAATTTGCCGCCCTGAACTATGCCCATACCAATCAAGAGCGGTATGCGTATAAATTGGACGGCTTCGATAAAGATTGGCGGCAAGCGGACGACACCCGCCGCTTTGCGTCCTACAACAACCTCTATCCGGGCACCTACCACTTCGCGTTGAAGTCGTCCCTCCCCCTCACCGTCGTCGTCCTGCCGCCCTGGTATCTCACGTGGTGGGCGTATCTCCTTTATACACTGCTGATTGCGGCGGCTATTTACCTCGGCGTGAAATTGGCAAAAGAGCGGGCGGCGCACGAATTTCAAAAGCAGTTCGTCTATGAGCCGAAGCAGATGAACTTCACAAACATCAATGAAGAATTTTTGAACAACGCCATTGAATGTATCCACACGCACATTGCGGACGTGGATTTCGACCAACAGCACTTTGCAGATGCCTTGGGAGTGAGCAAATCCACCCTCTACAAAAAACTCAAATCGCAAACAGGGCTAAATCCCTCCCTGTTTATGCGCCACATCCGCCTCAAAACAGCCCGACAAAGAATAATCGACCAACGCGGCATCCGCATCTCCGAACTCGCCTACAGCGTAGGCTTCAACGACCCCAAATATTTCTCCGCCTGCTTCAAAAAAGAGTTCGGCATCCTGCCAAGCGAATATCCGGATGTGGTGATGGCGGGCAAGGCAAACTAATCTTGTGCAATCAAAAACAATTCACTACCTTTGCACAATCAAATAAAATGAAGAAATTATGGTAGAAGTTATGGATAGAATAAAGTCCTACGATGTGGAGGAGTTGATGAAAATAGAGGCTTTTGTTCACGCTCTGCGTCTGAAAAAGGCTGCTGCTACTAAGCAACACAAAGCATCTGTGAAATGTAAAGTGTCTATTGCCAATGAATTGTGCGGAATTTTGAAAGGGTATGAAGGCGATTTAGACCACATTCGCGAGGATAGACTTAGTGAAAAATATGGATTAGTATGAAAGTTCTGATTGATACTAATGTTGTGATAGATTGGCTGGCTGAGCGTGAGCCGTTTGTTGATGCAGCAAAGCGCGTTGTTAATTTTGTTGAGTCCGGTAATCTTGATGGATACATTTCTGCAAGTTCTGTAACTGATATTTTTTATATTTTAAATAGACGTTTCAACCACGATAGAGCACTAAATTATATCCGCAAAATTGTTTCAACCTTTGAGGTTGCAGACACCACAACGAACATTCTGCTACACGCCATAGAATCAAATACTCACGATTTTGAAGATGCCGTTCAATCTGAAACCGCCCATAACATTTCTGCTGAATACATTGTTACCCGCAACACAAAAGACTTTTTGCTGTCACCAATACCTGCACTTTCTCCGGATGCTTTGTTAGAGGTGTTGCAGGCTTAGGAAAAATATAAGGGTGGAAAAAATGATTGTTATAGTTTGTATATATTTTCTTTCCATGCCGAACCATCCATAAAAAAGGACGAATTATCAATAATTACGCCTAATCCCACCTTTTTTAACAACAAATCACCTTGTTTTATTTCTTTTATTATCAACTTTGCAGCAGAGTTTTTAATGAAAGTTATAATTTAAAATTGATTGTATGAAAAACAAGAGAAATTTCGTATTTGTGTCGCTTCTGTACGGCTTCCTGGTCTTGATGGGGGGATTACAGTATTTGCGGGCTGAAAATCCTCAAGACGCTAAAATCGCCGTAACAGGCGTGGTGTCCGATGCCGATGGTCCCGTTATCGGCGCGAGTGTGATTGAAAAAGGCAACCCGAGTAATGGCGTTGCCACCGATGTGGACGGGAAATACGCGCTGCGCGTGTCGCCTAATGCCACGTTGGAAGTGTCTTATTTGGGTTATGCCAAGCAGGAAGTGCCTGTGGGTGGCAGAACAAGTGTTAATGTTACCTTGGCAGAAGAGGCTAACGCTCTCGACGAGGTGGTGGTCGTTGGGTTCGGCACCCAAAAGAAGGTCAATTTGACCGGAGCGATTGGTATTGCTACGGCAAAAGACATTGCCGACCGCCCTGTAACGTCAGTGGCACAAGCACTGCAAGGTCTTATTCCGGGTATGACCATTACGCAGAACAGCGGAAGTCTGGATGCCACGGCAAGTATCAAAATTCGTGGTCGTGGCACCATTGACGACGATATTAAGGGCGACCCGCTTGTGTTGATAGATGGCGCGGAGGGCGACATCAACGCGCTCAATCCGGCGGATGTTGAAACGATGTCTATCTTGAAAGATGCGGCAGCCTCCTCTATCTACGGCGCAAAAGCCTCGTTTGGCGTTATCCTTATTACCACTAAAAGCGGTAAAGCCGGCAAAACGCGAATCAATTACAGCAACAATTTCCGCTACAACTCACCGATTTTGATGCCCACACCGATGGATTCTTACACCCTTGCTCTCTATTTGAATGAGGCTCTCACCAACGGTGGGGATGCGCCTCACTTTAATGACGATTGGGTGCAAGCCATTAAAGACTATCGCGATGGCACGCTTGCTTCTCCTATTTATGAAAGCGGAACTACCGGACAATGGGAAGAAGGATTTGACCCAAGAAGTGTTGTACCGGGTTATGCAAAGAATATCGGTGGTGTGGACAACCGAAATTATTACAAAGAACTTTACCGCTCAACGGCTTCTTCGCAAGAACATAACTTGAGTATCAGTGGCGGTAACGACAAACTGACATTCTTTGGCTCGGTCAACTACCTCGACCAAAACGGTCTGATGGAGTTTAACCAAGACCAATACGACCGCTTTTCGTCCAATGTACGTGTAAATTATCAACTGTATGATTGGGCAAAATTGGGCTACAGCAATCGTTTCGTGCGCAATACTTACGAACGTCCTGCCGCATTGACCAACAGTTTGTTTACCGACATCGGACGGCACGCATGGGCGATGTTGCCCATGTACGACCCCAACGGCAATCTCTTCCAGCGTCATGCACTCAACTTGCGCGATTCGGGTAACGACCGCGCCATCACCGACAACACCTACCAACAGGCAACTTTGACTTTGGAACCCATCAAAAATTGGCGGACAAATGTGGAAGTCAACTACTCCATCAAGAATTACAACCGCCATTGGGATAAGTTTGTAACTTACCGCTATGACATTGACAATCAGCCTGTTGCTTGGAGCAAATCATCGAATGTGCACGAAGAAGAACAGAAAGACGACTTGCTTGGCATTAACGCTTACTCCGAATATGCTTTTACTTTGAATCAAGACCATAATTTCAAGGTAATGCTCGGTATGCAGGAACAAGCGATGTCGCAGGTGAAATTTGGATTGGAAAACGTAGGCGTTATAGACCCCAATTTTCCGGAAATCGATTTGACCGATGGATATGACTTCGATGGCAAAGCGGTTGCGCTCGCCATTGACACTTGGCACCACCGCTTTGCCATC
>BNTT01000032.1 GCA_025996815.1 Bacteroidia bacterium | reverse complement strand
ACGGCGAGTTTCTTTTTTATCTCTTCGATATACTCCGTCAATTCTTTCGTTTTTGCCCGAAGTTCTGTGGCTTTGTCATACGAAATCTTTGCTTTCGCAGGGCTCATGGTGTGGATGGAGGACAATTTTTCGTAGAGTTCGACATTTTGCCCGTCGGTGGTGGCAATAGATTTCATCAGCCCGTCTTCCACAATGGCATAGCCCTTCAACACGTCCGCAGACACGTTCATGGCTATCATACCGATGTAAACTACATAGAGCAGGTTTATCATCTTAGTTCTTGGGCTTACTGCACCACCTGACATAACTCAAATCAATTTAATAAATTATTACTCTTCATATATATTCCACTCTCATTAAGTAACTATAATTTCAATCGGCGCATTGAGCGTTTGCGTTACGCCGTCGGGACCCTTCGTCGAGATGGCGCGTATCAATATCGTTTGCCCGCGCACCATGCTTCGTATCAAGTCTTGCTGTCGCTTTGAAAACTTGGCTCCGTCGGAGGCTTCCTTGATGGCAAATCCCAGCGCGTCAAATTTCTGCACCTCAAAGCCCAACACGGTAAAGGGAATATTCAAAATACCGTCGTCAATCGCCGCGCTCAATTCGGGGGTGTTGAGCAACTGATTTTTCGCCAGCGGTCCGCCTTTATACATCGTCTTGTTGCCGTCCGGATTAGTAACATTCAGGAAAGCCGTGGGCGGAGGCAGCGGGCGCACCCTGAACGTGTTTCTCGCCACTTCCTGCTGCTTATTTCCAATCTTGACCTGCACCGCAATAATGGCTTCCGAAATGGCTTCCGTCCCCAATTTGGGAACTGCCGTCCAGATGCCGTTGCCCTTATTACTCAATGAGCCGGCGGATATGTTTGCCGTTACATTGACATCGGCGGCACCGGGCACTGCTATCCTCAAGTCGTTGTCGATACCGGCATAGAGGATGTTCATCATCAGCGGGGCAACCGTTGCCGAGGGCTCGGTAACAATATACTCCGTAGCGAACTCAAGTTTCGTTGTGATTCCTTCCCCACTCGTCAGCTCAATAAAGCCCTTGAGCGGAAATGTGCCGATGGAGCTTGTCGGCACGGAGTATTGCCCGTGTGCATCTTCCGGCAATTCTTTGCCGTTCACCGTTATCTTTGGCTCCTGGGCGGAGTCTACGGCTGCTATGACAACGTTTGCCTTGTAGGTGCCGCCACGCAGCACTACCCGCGCTTCGGGAATCACGAATGCCGAGAGTTTATTGACGCGGAAGTCGCCCGAATCCACCGTCCGCAGCAATTCGCGCATCACGAGTTGCTCCGAATATATCACCGAATATTTCAATTGGGAAAGCAACACCACCACCGCCGCTGCCGGCATGTGTGCAAAGAGGGATTCTGCCCACGACATGTGGGTTTCCTTCGCTTTGGCGGAAGGCTCGGTGCTCAAACAGGTATCTATCACCGCCTTAATGTCATCGTCGGTGAGCAGTGAGCCTGCGTAAGTGCGGTATTCCTCAATCCTTTTCAAAAATTCCACTTCCTCCGGCTCGCCGCCTCCTACGGGAACGACAAGCATCGCGGCAAAAGCCGCATTCAAATCCGACTTGTTCACAAGGTTTTCAGGGTCGGCATCCGGATTGAGGTCGGCGGTTTCGGCGACTTTCTTTTTTATCCCGTCGAGATAGTCGGTCAATTCCTGTGTTTTTGCTCGGAGGTCGGTGGCTTTGTCATACGAAATTTGGGCTTTTGTGGGACTTACCGCGTGAATTTCGGTCAATTTGTTGAAAAGGTCGGTGCTTTGTTCGCTCGTGGTGGCAATAGACCGCATCAGCCCGCTCTCCACCATGGCGTAGCCCTTCAACACTTCTCCGGACACGTTCATGGCTATCATCCCAATGTAAACTACATAGAGCAGGTTAATCATCTTCTGTCTTGGACCTCCACCGCCTGACATAACTCAATCAATTAAAAGGTTCTACTGAAATTCCTGTTATCCCCCAGCGTCGAGAGCAGCCCGCCATACACGCTATTGAGGTCTTGCAACTGTTGCGCCATACGTTCTGACTCGTTGTGAATGGCCGTACTGTTCAGCGAAGTAGTATCATAAAGGTCTTTTATGTTCCTCAAGCCGACGTTTATCTGGTTGATGGAATCAATTTGGGTGCTGATGGTTTGTATCTGCCTTTCGTAGATATTGTTCAAGCCCTGTACGTTCCTGCTGAGGGAGTCCAGTTGTTCGAAGTAGCTGTTCGTTGAGTTGGTAAGTCCGGCAGTGAAGTCCATCAGCGAAGTTGATACTACGCGCACGCGCTGCATATCTTCCATTATTTGGGAGAATTGCTCTGCCGCCGCCACCATCCTGTTGATGCTGTTCGACAGAGCCACGTTGTCTTCTTCCGAAATGAAACGTTCCACATTGCCGCTGGCACGCCGTCCCACACGCTTGTTGATGCGCTGTTCGATAACTTCATCATAGTAAGAACTGTCAAATCGGCTACCGAAATTGCCACTCACGAAATTGTTGTAATCAGGCTCGTTGTGTGACGTGCCGTATCCATTCGGCTGGGGTGGTGGAGCGTATCCATTGCCATTGCCATTGCCATTGGCGTATCCGTTGCCGTTGCCGTTGCCATTGGCGGGCGGAGCGTATGCCGCTCCATTTGCCTCCGGTGTCTCTCCATTTGCTGCCGGTGTTTCTCCATTTGCCGCCGGTGATGCCGCAGGAGCCACTCCGCCTGCCGCAGGAGCCGCTCCGCCTGCTGCCGGTGCTGCTACGCCGGCAGCAAAACCCACACCCACACCCATCGCGGCAGATGCTACTCCGCCGCCGCCACCGCCGCCGCCTGCACCAATCGGAGGAACAACGGGCACGCCATCGTACAATATATCATCGGGGTCGGTCAAAAGGGTGGGATAATAGGTTTCCCAATGCTCGTGAGGATGCTCGGCGGGAGGGTCTTCAAATGCCGACATGGCAAAGATAAATGCCTCGGTAATAAATCCTGCGTTGAGCATAAGGTGCCCGATAACGCCGGGCCAGTGCATGATTTCACCAAGCACTCCAAGAATGATGACGGTAGCCCCCAAGCCATAGAGAATTTGAAATCCCTTCTTGGCTATCGGGGTGGACATGAAGCTGACTTTCTTTATGACCCTCGGTGGCAGCGGCGCCCCCGGTGCCGGTGGTGGTGTGTGACTCATATTCTATTCAATATCTATTTTATAATTTAACTTAATATATTTCTATTTTTGTCCTACTGCTGTGCGCACGCATCGGAAGCCGATATACGAGCGGTGTTCGTTTTGAAATTCAAACGTGCGGACGTCAGACCGCAGGGAATGCGCCACGTCTTTCCACGACCCGCCGCGCACTGTTTTTCGCTTCAGCATATAGGGGTCGCTCCGCTCTGCGTTGTAGCGATATTCCGAGTTGATGTCGTTCATGAGTTGGAATCCCGACTCGACGAACGCGGTGGATGTCCACTCTGCCACATTGCCTGCCATATCGTATAATCCCAATTCGTTGGACATAAACGATGCCACTTTGGCGGTAATTATAAATCCGTCTTCGATGTAGTCGCCGTCGCCCTGTTTGAAATTGCCGAGGAAGCAGTCGTCGCAATCCATCACGTCCATCTGTTCCCACGGATAGAGATTGGTTGTTTTGCCGCCGCGCGCCGCATATTCCCATTCGGCTTCGGAGGGCAGGCGGAATGGCTCGACATTGCCCGTGCCCGCCGCACCCATCGACTGCTTCCACCGCTCGGTGCGCCAATTGCAAAAAGCCTGTGCCTGTTCCCACGACACGCCTATCACCGGGTAGTCGTCATAACCCGAATAGGTGAAGTATTGCCGCATATACGGCTCGTTGTAGGAGTTGTAAAAATCGTTCACCCAAGCCGTTTCGTCCGGATGGATATTAACGATGTAGGTGTTTATAAAGTCCCACGGACCCGACAGCGGTCGCTCAATGGTTTGCCGCACAATCCTGCCGTCGTCGCTGATGAATGCCGTATCCTTGGAAATCATCACCACTTCTTCCGGCGGGAGGTCGCTGTTGAGGTTGTGCATATCGGGGTCGAGGCTGTTGCGCCGCAGAGCCGCCTGCTTGGCGTCATACACTTCGTAGCGATAAATCATTTGAAGGGGGTCTAATCTCACCATACCCGTGGCGGGGTCGTAGCGATAGACGCTTTTGAGTGCGCGCAACTCTTCTTCGCTGGCTTTTTTCTCGGTAGGAATCGGTTGTTTCCAATTCAGGATAGGCGGTTCAAGCGGGTTGCCGTCTGCATCTTCCGTGATTTTAAACGCCTCGTTGGCACCATAAGCGGGGTCGAACAAGCGTTCACGAATGATGGAATCGCGCACCCAGTAAAGGAATTGGCGGTATTCTTCGTTGGTAACCTCGGTGGCATCCATCCAAAAACTCTCCAGAGTAACGGTTTTTTGGTTTGGTCGAATCTCCCAAACGGGGTCGTTCAGAGGATTTCCCAGCGTGAGCACGCCACGTTCAACAAAGACCATGCCGTAGGGGGGCAGGTTCCATCCATTTCTTTTTGACTGCTTTATACCCCGTCGGAAAGAGGTCTTTCTTTTGAATGCCGGTTACCACGGTGGGCTTGGAGGGCACGGCTTTGCCGAGGGTATATACCAGCGACAGCCCGAGTTTGGTGGGTCCGAGGTAGGTGTGCGTTTCCTTCCCCACAAAGTCGCCGCAGGTGCGACATTCGTATTGGCTGTAGTTGAAAGAGAGGAAACCCAATCCGATGGATGCCTCAAACTTCCAATGGGGAGCCAAAGTCCAATCGTAGCCATAAGCAAGCCCAAGCCCGATGCCTGTGCCTTGATAATAGTTGTTGTCCAATTTGCTGAAGTCCATCCCGCTGAATTTCATTGAGCCAATATCCAGTCCGCCGATATTGTAGGATGTGTAGATGGCGTGGACTCCCAGAAAATGTGCAGAGAACGGTTCTGCGAACCAAAAGCGCAACTCGGGTTGCACCAGCAGGTGTTTGAATTTGGAGTAATCAGGCAGGTTCCAGGGGTTATAGTTGAGTGAAAGGTCGAAACTGAATTTGTCGGAGGTGCGGACTTCCGCCCCCAAATTGATAGAAGAGGTTAAGTCGTACAAAAGATTCGTCTTAATCCCCCACACAGGCGATTGGGACACTTTCTTTTGCCCGCTAATAGGAATACAACAAAGTAATAGAAGCAACAAAATTGCTTGTATTGATTTCATATTTTTTTATTAGTGTTCCTCCAACCAATAAAATTGAAGACATTGCATATAAAATAACCGTTCACTCTTAAAGCGCAAAGGTACTGCTTTTTTTTGAATTGCACCAACATTTTTGAGATTTTTTTATCAACAATCTTTTGAGCACTGAAATAATGAAAGTTATTTTGTACCTTTGCCTCTGAAATTTAATTTTAAAAACAAAAAAAAAATGAAACAAAAAAAATTTAATGCGCAGCAAACGTTTCGATTCAAACGTTTCGCGCGGAAAGCCTACGCGGCTTTCAACAGTATGCACAAAGCCGTCAATATCGGCGTTGTGGGTGGTCTGGTGCTTAGTTTGGCACACACCACAAGCACGTCGGCACAGGCGCAGACGGTGGCAACAAATGATGCGATTGGCGACGACCAGCCGCTCGACGAGGTGGTCGTTACGTCTTCCAAAGCCGAATTGACGCTCAATCAGACGGCAAAAATCGTGACGGTCATCACCCGCGAAGAAATTGCGCGACAGCCCGCCGCGAGCATTCCCGATTTGCTGAAAAACATTGCCGGCGTGGATGTCCGCCAGCGTGGAGCCAACGGCGTACAAACAGACATCTCGCTGCGCGGCGGCACATTCGACCAGGCAGCCATCCTCCTCAACGGTGCCAATCTCACCAACCCCCACACAGGGCACTACTCCTTCGACCTTCCGGTCAATCTCTCCGACATCGACCACATCGAAATCATTCAAGGACCCACTTCGCTGCTCTATGGCGCAGGCGCTTTTTCGGGCGGTATCAACATCGTAACGAAAAAAGATGCCAAAACCGGCGCGTTCCTGAAAGCCGAAGGCGGTATGCACAACACATTTGGCGCGGAAGGACGTGCCTCTGTTGGTCATCACAGTGCTTCAATTGGGTATAACCGCTCCGCCGGCTACATCCCCAACAGCGATTACCAAATCATCAATGCACTGTGGCAGAGCAATTTCCGCGTGGATGATTCCAAACTCGACATCCAATTGGGTATCAACGACAAAGCCTACGGAGCCAACACGTTCTATTCGGCGAATTTTCCCAATCAATTCGATGACACGCGCAGTATTTTTGCCGCCATTCGGGGCGAATCGGGCACCAAATTGAAATTTATCCCGCAGATTTATTGGAATCGGCATTACGATGTTTTTCAATTAGTGAAGGGAGATACATCCCAATATCAGTACAATCACCACCAAAGCGATGTGTTCGGCATCAACCTCAACACGCAGTATAAATGGGCGGGCGGGATCACCAATTTTGGCGGCGAACTGCGCAACGAGGGCATTTTCAGCAGCAATTTGGGCGTGCCGATGCGCGAGCCAATCGCTCAATATAAAAAATCGGACAATCGCACGAATATCAGTTATTTTATCGAACACAACTACCTCTATCAAGGTTTCACGCTGGGCGTGGGCGTGCTCGCCAATTACAACACCGCGTATGCCAACGATATGAATTTATATCCGAGCATCAACGCAGCCTATTGGTTTTCAGACAGTTGGAAAGTGTTTGCCTCGTGGAACAATGCCACGCGCCTGCCCACTTTCACCGATTTGTATTACGTTGCTCCCGAACAGCAAGGGCAGCCCGATTTGAAACCCGAAAAATCGGAGTCGTATGAACTCGGCGTGAAATACGGCAACAAATTTCTTTCCGTCACGGCGAATGGCTTCTACGAAAAAGGCAGAGAGCTGATAGATTGGGTCAAAAACAATGCGAGTGATACTCAATGGAAAGCCGCGAACTTGACTTCCGTCGATAAAACCGGCTTTGAAACGAACGTTGCCCTGTCATTTCAAGAACTGCTTCCGCAACTTTCCACCACACGCCTGAATTTGGGCTATCTGTTTCTTGAGCAAACGCACGATACGGGCAAATTGATTTCCAAATATGTGTTGGAAAATTTGCGACATAAGTTTACCGCCGGGCTGGCTCACCCGATTTATAAAGGCTTAACGGCTGATTGGCAATTCCGCCTGCAACAGCGCGAAGGCGATTATCCGTCCGTCGCCCTGCTGGATTTGAAACTCAATTGGAAGCAAGGCGGTTGGAACGTCTATCTGACGGCAAATAATTTATTTGACGCCGGCTATTACGACCTTTTGAACATCCCGCAGCCCGGCTTTTGGGCGATGGGCGGCGTGAGCCTTGCACTTTAATTGTTTTCCGGACGCAATTTGCGAACCACGGCACCAGTGCGCCACATTTCGCTGTCGCGTAATTTCTTCAACTCGGCATCCAAGCCGGCGCGGTAGTCGGGTTTGGAATTGGTGTCGATGGAGCGTTGCGCTTCGTTGCCGTTTGCCACTTCGCTGTACAGTTTGGCGAATACCGGTTTGGAGGCATCGTGGAAGGGTCCCATCCAGTCCAATGCGCCGCGTTGAGCCGTTGTGGAGCAGTTGGCATACATCCAGTCCATACCATTTTCGGCGAAGAGCGGCATCAGCGATTGGGTGAGTTCTTCGACGGTTTCGTTGAACGCTTCCGACGGCGAGTGTCCGTTTTCGCGCAGCACTTCGTATTGTGCCAGCAAAATGCCTTGGATGGCACCCATCAGCGTGCCGCGCTCGCCGGTGAGGTCGGAAAATACTTCGCGCTTGAAGTCTGTTTCAAACAAATAGCCGGAGCCTACGCCAATACCCAGCGCAATCGCGCGCTCGCGCGCCTTGCCCGTTGCATCCTGAAACACGGCAAACGAAGAGTTTAAGCCGCGACCTTCCAAAAACATACGGCGCAAAGACGTGCCGGAGCCTTTCGGAGCCACCAAAATCACGTCGATGTCTTTCGAGGGCACGATGCCGGTGCGCTCTTTGTAGGTGATGCCAAAGCCGTGAGAAAAATACAGGGCTTTGCCCGCCGTCAAATGCGGTTTGATGCGGGGCCAGACCTCGATTTGTGCCGCGTCGGACAACAAATACTGAACGATTGTGGCCTTCTCGACCGCCTCTTCGATGTCGAAAAGCGTTTCGCCCGGCACCCAGCCGTCGGCAACGGCTTTGTCCCACGTTTTGCCGCCTTTGCGTTGCCCCACAATGACGTTGAAGCCATTGTCGCGCAAGTTCAGCGACTGCCCGGGACCCTGCACGCCATAGCCAATCACGGCGATGGTCTCTTTCTTTAACACTTCTCTCGCTTTTTCCAACGGAAATTCGTCGCGGGTTACGACCTGTTCGTCAACACCGCCAAAATTCATTACTGCCATTTTTTTATATCTTTTTTAAAATTTATTTTTCCTTCAATTTGTCTTCCACCGCCGCGAGCATATCGCTGAGGCGTTCCACATTGGATTTGGTGATGGCGATGCGTCCCGAACGGATGAATTGCAGCACACCGATTTTTTCTTTCAACTCTTCAAACAGCGCCTGCGTATCTTCGTGGTGCCCCGTTTTTTCCAGCACCGTCCACACCTCCGTCATATCGAGAATGCGGGCATTGTAGCGGCGAACGATGTCTTCTATCGACCCCAGCGACAGCAATTTTTGCGTAGATAACTTATACAGAGCGATTTCCTGATGAATCAAATCCTTGTCGGCGTGGAAATACGACTTCACGATAC
This sequence comes from Bacteroidia bacterium, assembly GCA_025996815.1. Classification (GTDB taxonomy): domain Bacteria; phylum Bacteroidota; class Bacteroidia; order Bacteroidales; family Azobacteroidaceae; genus Azobacteroides. Next base: position 17,828 of record BNTT01000032.1, on the reverse strand, counting down.
CCACCCGCTTGTCGATTTGCTTGACCACCTTCTTCATCGTTTCCTCATCGGCAAAAGCGGTGATTGTGAACTTGTGGATACCGGCAATGGCAGAAGGCGACACCGAAAGCGTCTCAATATTCAACCCGCGCCGCGTAAAAATAATCGTAACCTGATTCAACAGCCCGACCATATTTTCGGAAAAAATCGTGATTGTATATAATGTGTTATTTTCCATATTCTTCCTCTCCAAGTAAAATATCGGTGATGGCGGCTCCTCCGGGCACCATTGGATAGACCATGCCTTTTTGGACGACGTGGGCATCCAAGAGGTAGGGACCGGGGGTGGCGAGCATTTCTTTTATGGCGGCATCCAATTCTTCGCGGGTTTCCACTGCTCGGGCGGGGATGTTGTACGCCGTTGCGATTTGCACGAAATTGGGGTTGAGCATTTCCGTGTGGGAATAGCGTTCGTCGAAGAACAACTCCTGCCATTGGCGCACCATGCCGAGGAAATCGTTGTTCAGCAGGATGATTTTCACCGGCGTGTGGTATTGCATAATCGTGCCGAGTTCTTGAATAGTCATTTGCAAGCCGCCATCGCCCACAAACGCACAAACTGTGCGGTGGGGTGCTCCAAACGCGGCACCAATCGCTGCCGGCAAGCCGAAGCCCATCGTGCCCAAACCGCCCGACGTGACCACGCTCTTGCTGTGTCTGTATTTGAAATAGCGCAATGCCATCATCTGATTTTGCCCCACATCGGTTACCAAAACGGCATCGTGGTTGGTGGCTTCCGACACTTTTCGCACCACTTCGCCCATTTTCAGCGGACCCGTCTGCGGCGCAATTTCTTTGTCGATGACCACCGTAACTTCCTTAACCTTAGATGGTTGGAACGAGGCTATCCACTCGGTGTGCTTCGCTTCGTTCAGTCGTTTGGTCACTGCCGGCAGCGTTTCTTTGGCATCGCCCAGCACCGCCACATCGGCTTTCACATTTTTATTGATTTCCGCAGGGTCGATGTCGAAATGGATGATTTTTGCCTGCTTGGCATAGCGGGTCAAATCGCCCGTCACACGGTCGGCAAAGCGCATCCCGATGGCAATCAGCACATCACATTCGTTGGTTTTCAGGTTGGGAGCCACATTGCCGTGCATACCCACGATGCCCACGTTGAGCGGCTCGTCTGTCGGCAACGTAGAAAGCCCCATAAACGTGGATGCCGCAGGAATATCCGCCTTTTTCAGAAATGCCAGCAATTCTTTTTCAGCATTCCCCAGCGTAACTCCTTGTCCCACAATGGCGAATGGCTTTTTTGCAGTGTGAATAAGGTCTGCCGCCGCCTCAATGCTCGCCACATTAATGTCGGGCACGGGAATGTAGGAGCGTATAAAACTGACCGTGTGCGGCTTGTAGTCAGCCACGGTGGTCTGCGCATTTTTCGTAATATCCAGCACCACAGGACCCGGACGACCGGTGGAGGCGATGTAAAACGCGCGGGCAATTGCCACCGGTATATCCTCCGCCGTGCGCACCTGATGCGCCCATTTGGTAATCGGCAGGGTCACACCAATCACGTCTATTTCCTGAAAAGCATCCGTCCCCAGCAGTGCCGTGGGCACCTGTCCCGCAATCACCACGATGGGCGTGCTGTCGAGCATCGCGTCGGCAATGCCCGTGATGGTGTTTGAGATGCCCGGACCGGACGTTACGACCGTCACGCCCACCTTTCCCGACACGCGGGCATAGCCCTGAGCAGCGTGTGTCGCCCCCTGTTCGTGGCGCACGAGAACGTGGTTGAGTTTGTCGCGATAGTCATACAACGAATCGTAGATGGGAATAGCCTGCCCCCCCGGATAGCCAAAAATGGTATCCACTCCCTCGTGGAGCAACGCCTCCAGCAACGCCTGTGAGCCGGGTATCGTTTTCTTCTCCATGCCTGTCAGATATTTATCCACTTCACGTATGCAAAATCCATACGGTGCGGGATGTCTTCATTGTAGGGATAAATGCGTATGCCGAAACGGAAATTGCCCGCTTCTTCGGCTACAATTTGCGTTGAGAAATAGCGAAGAGTGCCTTCTTTCTTGTTCCAATGGACGGAATTGACTCTGAATCTATCTACTCCGGTTGCCACATCTGTTTGAACAGAAACGAGTTCCAAGCCCAAACCGCCGCGCAAATTGTGCTTGTCGACCACCACTTGCACGCCCACCGAATCGCCCACTTCGATGCCGCGCATCCATGTATGTTGGTCGTATTTGACGGACACCACTTCGATTTCGTCCCAGTGCGAGGCAACTTCCTCTTTCCACGCGGCGAGTTCTTTCGCTTTGGCGAAGTTGTTGACTGCCAGCGTCTTAGAGCGTTCTGCCAATACGGAATAGAAACGCTTGTCGTAATCGTCAAACATCCGCTTGGTGGTGTAATGCGGTGCAATTTGTGCAATCGAATTTTTGATGTATTTCACCCACTCCGATGAGTAGTTTTTCGCATCTTTCTTGTAATACAGCGGGATAATCTCTTTTTCGAGCATGGAATAAATCGTGGCAGCATCCAACTGGTCTTGGTATTGCTGATTTTCATAACTGCGCTTGTCGGTCAGTGCCCAACCCGCCTCTTTGCGATAGCCTTCGTACCACCAACCGTCTAATACAGAGAAGTTTAGCACACCGTTCATCTGTGCTTTTTCGCCCGAAGTGCCGGATGCTTCCAGCGGGCGCGTGGGCGTATTGAGCCAAATATCGACCCCCGACACGAGGCGTTTTGCCAAGCGCATATCGTAATTTTCGAGGAAGATGATTTTTCCCAAAAATTCGGGGCGGCGCGACACTTCCACGATGTGTTTTATCAACGCCTGCCCGCCCCCATCGGCAGGGTGCGCTTTTCCCGTGAAAATCACCTGCACGGGACATTCCGGATTGTTCAGGATTGCCGCCAGCCTGTCCAAATCAGTGAACAGCAGATGCGCGCGTTTGTAAGTCGCAAATCGGCGTCCGAAGCCAATCAACAACGCATTTGGGTCAATTTTGTCGAGGATAGAAACCACTTTGGAGGGGTCGCCCTGATTTTTGAGCCAACTTTCTGTAAACGATTCGCGGATGTATTTGACCAAGCGATTTTTCATTGCCATGCGCACTTCCCAAATTTCTTCGTCGGGGATGTCATAGACCTTTTCCCAAATTTTGGGATTCGACTGGTCGTTGTAAAAGTTCTTGTCAAAATATTTTTCATAACATTTGCGCCATTCCGAGGCTGCCCAGGTGGGCATGTGGACGCCATTCGTAACATAGGCAACGTGCAATTCCTGCGGTGCATAGCCCTTCCAAACGGGTGCAAACATCTTTTTCGACACTTCGCCGTGCAAATACGACACGCCATTGGCGTTGAGGCAGGTGTTGAGCGCAAACACGCTCATCGAAAATTTCTCGTCGCTGCCCGGATGGGCACGCCCCATATCTATCAATTCTTGCCACGAAAGCTTCAATTTTTCGGGGAAATGGCTCATATATTTCTTGAACAAAGCCTCGTCGAAATAGTCGTGCCCTGCCGGCACAGGCGTGTGGCAGGTGTATAAAGCCGAAGCACGCACCACCTCCATCGCCTCATTGAAACTCAACCCGCCGGCGATGTAATCCGCCAACCGTTGCGCATTTATCAACGCCGCATGACCTTCATTGCAATGATAGACCTGCTTTTTGATGCCCAAATGGTTGAGCAGCATGATGCCGCCAATGCCCAGAAGATATTCCTGCTTGAGGCGGTGTTCATTGTCGCCACCGTAGAGTTGAGCCGTGATAGAACGGTCCCATTCGCTGTTTTGAGGCAAATCGGTGTCCAACAAATAGAGCTTCACGCGACCGACATTCACCGCCCAAACGTGTGCCTTGACGGTAAACGCATTGTAGGGAATATCCAGCACCAGCGGCTTGTTGCGGTCGTTAAGTACCTGTTCGATAGGCAGTTTGTCAAAATCCTGCGCCTCATAATTGGCAATTTGTTGACCCTCCATCGACAGCGACTGCGTGAAATAGCCGTAGCGATACAAAAACCCGACTGCCGTCAAATCGGCGTGCACATCGCTCGCCTCCTTGATATAGTCGCCCGCCAGAATGCCCAGCCCGCCAGAATAGATTTTCAGGACGTTAGACAGCCCATATTCCATGCTGAAATAGGCAATGCTTGGGATTGTTTTGCTATATGGCTCGTCCATATAGGCGCGAAACTTCGTATACACGGCATGGATGCTCGCCATGATGTCGCGGTCTTTCGAGATGGCGTCATACTGCGACACCGTCAAACTTTGCAGCATGAGCACGGGATTGCCTCCGGTGTATTCCCAAAGTTCTTTGTCTAAGCGGGAAAACATCTCTGTGGCTTCGTAGTTCCACACCCACCACAAGTTGCGGGCGATTTCGTCCAGCACTTTCAACTCGTCGGGAAGTTTCGCGCGCACGCTTCCTTCTCTCCACACGCCCTCATTGGCGTAACTCGCTTTGATTTTCATCTGTCTATACTTTTATTAATTTTTTATTTTTTTTTCTGTTTTTTTCTTGTTCTTTTTACTGCTCTTTTGCAATGCGATGGCATAAGCCTCCAAATAATAGTGGATGAAATGTGTCCACGAGGCTTTTTCGGACAGGGATAGTGCGGCTTCCTGACGTTCCAGCAACTGCTCTTTGCTTTCGGTGAGCCTTGCCAAAATTGTTTTTTTGATGGCTTCGGCTACCTCGGAATAGTTGTCGTCGGTGCGCTTCACTATTTCCACGCCCAGGCGTTTTTCTGCGCCCTTGCCCGAATGTTTTGCCCAAATGCCGAAACCTGCCAAGTCGGTGGTGATGGTGGGCACGCGAAAGGCGATGCTTTCCAGCGGCGTGTAGCCCCACGGCTCATAATAGGAGGGGTAAACGGTCAAATCCATCCCAACCAGCAAGTCGTAGTAGGGCATATTGAAAATGCCGTCGTCGCCGTGCAGATACGACGGCACAAACACGATTTTCACTTTTTCGTCCTGCCAATTGGTGAAATCCAAATAGTAGAGGTAGTCGCTGATGGGGTCGGTTCCGGGCTGCACCAGTTCGTGCGTATAAAAAGGCTCGTAGAGCGGCTCCTTGCCTGCTTTTTTCTGTTGCAACTGCTCCTGCAAATCTTCCCGCGCCCCTTTCATCCACGCCGGCACCAATATATATGCCACAATCGCCCGCTCCGGATTGGCTTGACGGACGCGATTGATTGACTCGATGAACACGTCCAGCCCCTTGTTGCGGTATTCGTAGCGTCCGGAGGTGGAAATCAGAAAGGCATTGTCGGGGATAGAAGTGCCCGTGAGGCGTTCGGCAACCTTGATGAGTGCCTTCCGCGCGGCAGTGCGCTTGCTCGAATAGGCCGTCCCTTTCGGCACAAAACCCGCTTCAAACCCATTGGGCGTGATAATATCCGGTGCCTTGTCTAAGAGTTGCCCACACTCTTTGCCGGTGATTTCGCTCACGGTTGTGAAGCAATCCGCATAGTGCGCCGCCGTCTTTTCGAGGGTGTGTTTAGCCACCATATTCAACTCCTGAGCCATTTGGTCGCCGTTATAGTTTCCGAAGTGGCTATACAAAGGCTTCCCGTTGCCGCAAATCGACCGTCCCACCGAAGTGGCGTGCGTGGTGAAAACCGTCGCAATATCCGGCGCGTGGCTGTGCACATACAGCAAGCCCATGCCCAAAGTCCATTCATTGAAATGTGCAATCACCTGCGGCAACGGGGTTTGCCCGCCCTTCAAGAAATTGTAGAGGCTTTCCATCACCATTCCGGAGGCGTAAGCAAACATACACGACTCGTCATAATCGCCATAGCCCACCGTGGAATCAATGCCGTATTTCTCCCACATCTCAAAATAAATCGCATTTTTCTTTGCATACAACGACTGAAAATCGACCAAAACAACGAGCGGTTGCCCGGGCACATTCCAGCGACCCACGCGAACAGGCAGTTCGAGTTTTTGCAACATCTGCGTTTTCCACTCTTTCCAAAGGGTTTTCTCCTCCAAAAAATCGGGATTGTTGGGCTTCACATCGGGTCCGATGAAGACCGTTTTATCCTTCAAAAGTGCCTGCAAAGTGGCTGCGCGCGTAGAAAGGACGGTATAAATCCCGCCCACCTTGTTACAGACTTCCCAACTTGTTTCAAAGATGAAGTCAGGTATCATTTCTTCTTTTTTTGCCATAATTGGGTGCAAAGGTAAGCATTTTTTATAAGACAAATCACAAAAACAGTGAATTTTTCAAAAAAAAAGCCTACCTTTGCGCGCGAAAAACAAATGCGATTAAAAAAATTATGCTGATTGAACAACCTTGGTTGCTTTATCGTGCCTTTTTCCCAAAAACGCACTGGCGGTTTCAGACGGGCGAAAAGGCGGTGTATCTGACGTTTGACGATGGTCCGATTCCCGAAATGACACCTTGGGTGCTCGATTTGCTGGACAAATACCACATCAAAGCGACTTTTTTTTGTGTCGCCGACAATGTACGCAAATATCCCGAAATCTACCGCGCTATTTTGCAGCGCGGACACCAAACCGGCAATCACACCTACCACCATCTGCAAGGTTGGAAAACGAATACGGAAACCTTCCTCAAGGACGTGGAAGCCGCGGCGGAGTTGATAGACAGCCCGCTGTTTCGCCCACCACACGGACATATCCGCCCATCGCAGTTGCGCGCAGTGCTCAAACGCTTCAAGGTGGTGATGTGGGACGTGGTATCACGCGATTATAGCAACCGGCAAACGGCAGAACAGGTCTTTGAAAATGTTACAAAATATACGCGCAACGGCTCCGTGATTGTGTTTCACGACTCCCTGCGCTCCAAAGGCAAATTGGAAGAGGCACTGCCGAAATCCATCGATTGGCTGCTGCAACAGGGATATGAATTTAAACTTATCCCCCAATGAGAACCCACAAAGGGCACGGCATCCACTCGCCTTTCGTCTATAATCTGATAACGCGAGTGGTGGAAGAAACACTTCCGTATTACGCCTTTGAAGTCATCGAAAATTTCAGGGAAGAACTCCTCGCGCGCGGGGACGCATTGAGCAAAATCACCGACAAGGAAGCCGCCACGGCGCTCTACGGCGCACTTATGTTTCGCCTCGTAACCTGTTTCAAGTGCAAAACAGTCTTGGAAACAGGCGCATCCACAGGCATTGCCTCCCTCTATCTGGCATCGGCGCGACCGACCGAGTGCGAATGCTACATTCAGGAGGAGCGCACAGAATTGTTGCAGCCGATGCGCGCGTTTGCCAAGTCGCAGCATTGGCACAATCTGCATTTCAACCGGTCGAGCACCGTTGGCGCGTGGGATATGATTGTGGTGCACAAATTGCCGGCGGGCATGACGATTGAACAATTCGTCCCGACCATCAGCGAAAACACGCTTGTCGTGGTGGATAATATCTACAAGCAGCCGGAGATGAAGCAACTGTGGCAGACACTATGCGGTCAGGCAAGCACCTGCCTCGACCTGAAACATATCGGGCTGGCTTTTTTCAATCCGCGACTGCCGAAAAAACTGTATAAATCCTATTGGCGCGACAAGGAGAGTGCCTACGCACCGATATGGAAATAATCTGAGGAGGAAAATAAAGCGAATGAAATTTGAATTGGTATCGGATTACAAGCCCACCGGCGACCAGCCGGTGGCGATTAAGGAGTTGGTGGCAGGGCTGGAGCAGCAGTTGCCCTACCAAACTCTGCTCGGCGTGACCGGCTCCGGAAAGACGTTCACCATCGCCAATGTCATCAAGGAGGTGAACCGCCCAACCCTCGTGCTCAGCCACAACAAAACGCTCGCCGCTCAGTTGTACAGCGAGTTTAAGGCGTTTTTCCCCCACAATGCGGTGGAATATTTTGTGTCGTATTACGACTATTATCAGCCGGAGGCGTATCTTCCGGCGAGCAACACTTACATCGAAAAAGATTTGTCTATCAATCAGGAAATTGATAAATTGCGGCTGGCTGCCACCTCGTCGCTGCTTTCGGGGCGGCAGGACGTGATTATTGTGTCGTCCGTGTCGTGCCTCTACGGTATCGGCAACCCCGAAGATTTCCGCGAAAATGTGGTAACAATAAACAGAGGTGCGAATTTGTCGCGCGATGCTTTTTTGCGTAAGTTGGTGGCGGGGCTTTATTCGCGCAATCAATTGGAATTTGGGCGGGGCAATTTTCGCGTGAATGGCGACACGGTCGATGTGTTTCCCGCGTATGGCGACATCGCGTTGCGCGTGCTGTTTTGGGGCGATGAAATTGAGGAAATTTACACCTTCGACCCCGACACAGGGCTGCGGATTGAGACTTTTGAGACGTACAATATCTTCCCTTCCAAACTGTTTGTTACCACGCAGGAACGTATCAACATGGCGGTCGACCAAATCGTGCTGGATATGGGCGAGCGGGTGCAGGCTTTTCGCGACGGCGGGCAAATGTTGGAAGCCAAACGCCTCTATGAGCGTGTTACCTACGATGTGGAGATGATTAAGGAACTTGGCTACTGTTCGGGAATCGAAAACTATTCGCGCTATTTTGATGCGCGACAGCCCGGAACGCGCCCGTTTTGCCTGATTGACTATTTCCCCAAGAATTTTCTGACGGTGATTGACGAGAGCCACGTTACCGTGCCGCAAATTCGCGCGATGTTTGGCGGCGACCACTCGCGCAAAATCAATCTGGTGGAATACGGCTTTCGGCTTCCCGCCGCGATAGACAACCGCCCGCTGACGTTCGACGAGTTTGAATCCATCACGCCGCAAAAGATTTTCATCTCTGCCACGCCCGCCGACTTTGAGTTGGAAGCCAGCGAAGGCGTTGTGGTAGAGCAAGTTGTGCGCCCAACGGGACTGCTCGACCCCGTCATCGAAATACGCCCCAGCCTCAACCAGATTGACGACCTGATGGAAGAAATCGCCCAACGCGCCGAAAAAGGCGAGCGCACCCTCGTTACCACGCTCACCAAGCGTATGGCGGAGGAACTCAACACCTATTTCATCCGCTCAGGCATCCAGACGGCGTATATCCACTCCGATGTGGAGACCCTTGAGCGCATCGAAATCTTGGACAAACTCCGCGACGGCATTTTCGACGTGCTGATTGGCGTAAACCTCCTGCGCGAGGGCTTAGACTTGCCCGAAGTGTCGCTCGTGGCTATCCTCGATGCCGATAAGGAAGGTTTTTTGCGCTCGCACCGCTCGCTCACCCAAACGGCAGGTCGCGCCGCCCGCAACATCAACGGCAAAGTGATTTTCTACGCCGACAAAATCACCGACAGCATGCAAAAAACCATCGACGAAACCACCCGCAGGCGCGAAAAACAACTTCTCTACAACGAACAAAACAACATCACGCCAACGCCAATTCGCAAATCGGGCGGCGATTCGCACCTGACAAATCCGTATGCCAAGCAATCCGGAGGGGCTTCCCACCCATATCCCGAATACCAGGCGGACATTCTGATGGCAGCCGACCCCGTCCTCAACCACATGACCGACAAGCAGTTGCAAAAAACCATCGACCAAACGCGCAAACTGATGCAGGAAGCCGCCAAAAAACTCGACTTCCTCCAAGCGGCGCAATATCGCGACGAGTTGCTGAAATTGGAGGCGATGCGCAAGTCATAGATTTTTTGTACCTTTGCAGGCATGGCAGAATCAAATTTAAAACACAAAACGGCAAACGGGCTTCTCTGGGGAGGCATCAACAACGGCATTCAGCAGTTGCTCGGACTGGTGTTCGGCATCTTCATGGCGCGTATCCTCAACCAAACGGATTATGGGATGGTGGGCGTGCTGGCTATTTTTTCGGGAATTGCCAGCATCATTATCAACAGCGGTTTTTATACCGCATTAGTCAACAAACAGGATGCCACCCATCGGGATTACAATGCGGTGTTTTGGTTTACGGTGTTCGTGGGGACGGCTCTGTATGTGATTTTGTTCTTTTGTGCCCCGCTGATTGCCCGATTTTATCACCAGCCGGAATTGACGGGGCTATCCCGCTTTCTGTTTCTTTCGTTCCTGTTTAATGGCTTTTCAATAGCATCGACAAGCATAATGTTCAAAAAAATGATGGTCAAGCAAACGGCGGTCATCAGCATTATTGCGCTGTTACTATCCCTTGTTACGGGCTTGGTGATGGCGTTAAAGGGGTATGCCTATTGGGCAATCGCCGCTCAGTCTGTTTTGTATGGCTTTTTTTACGGCACACTGACCATCGTCGTTGCGCCGTGGAAGCCTACTTTTGAGATTGATTTATCACCGATAAAGCCTATGCTTGCGTTTAGTGTAAAATTGTTTGTCACCAGTGTTTTTTGGATTATCAACAGCAATATATTTGCGGTCATTTTCGGCAAATTTTACAGCGTAGAGCAGGTGGGTATCTACGACCAGGGGCAGAAATGGGCGGGCAGGGGCAGTATGTTTATCTCAGGCATGATTGGCTCCGTCACACAGCCGGTGCTGGTGCAGGCAAACGAAGATAAAACACGACAGGTGAGTATGTTACGAAAACTCATCCGCTTCAGCGCATTCGGGTCTTTCCCGTTGATGCTGGGTATGGCATTTATCGGACACGAATTTATCGTGATTACCCTCACCGAGAAATGGATAGAGAGCGTGCCGTTTCTCCAATTGTTCTGCGTCTGGGGGGCTGTGTCGTTTTTATCAACGCTTTACACCAATTTGGTTATCACCCACGGCAAGTCCAATCTGTATATGTACGGCACGATTATCACGGGGCTGTTGCAGTTGGCGGTGGTGTTTTTGATGTATCCTTTTGGCATTTTTCCGATGGTGATTGCCTACCTCGCGATGAATTTTGTCAGCCTGCTGATGTGGCAATATTTTGTGCATACATTGGTCAGGCTGCGGTTTAAGGACGTTTTGAGGGACATTTTTCCCTATTTGGGTGTCACGCTCGTCAGTTTTTTCGTGGCGTGGCTGTGCACGCGGAGCATCACCAATTTGTACGTGCTCATCTCGCTTAAAATCGTCATTTCGGGAATACTGTACATTCTTATTTTGTGGTGCACCAATTCGGTGATGCTGAAAGAAAGTCTGGCATTTTTGAATAAAAAATCGAAATACATAACCCATAATAATTAAGTCATAATGCAAAAAACAATTCGCACATTACTCGCATCTTTGTTGCTGAGTACCGTTTCTTTGCCGCCGCTCATGGCGCAAATGCAGGAGGCAGTTCGTTGGAGTTATTCCATCAACGACAAGGCAGAAATCGTGTTCCGAACGTCGATAGACCGCGGCTGGCACCTCTACGACATGAATCAGCCCGAAGGCGGACCCAATCCGACGGTGTTTCACATCGAAAAAATCGCCGGCGCGGAAAGGCTCGGCAAAGTTACCACTGCGACGGGAATTACCACCAAGTGGGACGAGAGTTTCGACATGAACGTGAGCTGGTATAGCAGCAACCCCACGTTTGTGCAACGGCTGAAAATCACTGACCCCGAAAAATTCGCCATCACAGGCTATGTGGAGTATATGACGTGCAACGACGAATCGTGCCTGCCCGGACAACTCGAATTTTCGCTGACAAAAAAAGACCTCCCTGCCGCCGTGATTGCAAGTGTGCCCCGCACTTCCCTGAAAAAAGACACGCATTCGGAGGGTGATTCTGTCATTGCGGGCACGACCCGCAATCCCCTGACAGAGAGCGCAAATGAAGAAGGGATTGCGGGTCAAGCCCGCAATAACAAGGCAGGGGGCGGCAATGACAAGGCGGCAAGTGATGACAAGGCTGCGGACAATAGCACTGTGGACTTGTGGCGACCGGTCATCAAAGAGTTGCAGGCATTGGGCGAAAGTCAAACAGGCGGCAACAACTCGCTGTGGTCGGTGTTTTGGCTGTGCTTCGTTGGCGGCTTGTTGGCACTGCTCACGCCTTGCGTCTGGCCTATTATCCCGATGACGGTCAGTTTTTTTCTGAAGCGGTCGAAGTCTAACCGCGCCCAAGCGGTGCGCGATGCGCTGATTTACGGGTTGTCGATTATCGTGATTTATCTTGCTCTGGGACTTGTTGTTACGTCCATTTTTGGGGCGAGTGCGCTGAACGATTTATCGACCAATGCGGTGTTTAATCTGATTTTCTTTGCGCTGCTGGTGCTGTTTGCGGTGTCTTTTTTGGGTGCGTTTGAACTCACTTTGCCGGCTTCGTGGTCGAGCAAGATGGACAGCAAAGCCGAGGCGACCACCGGCATTTTGAGCATTTTCTTTATGGCATTCACGCTGGTGCTGGTGTCGTTTTCGTGCACGGGACCTATCATTGGCGGCTTGCTGGTGGAAGCGGCGAGCATGGGCAGTTTGGCGGGACCGGCTGTCGGGATGTTTGGCTTCGGCTTGGCGTTGGCGATTCCATTTGCGCTGTTCGCGATTTTCCCGTCCATGTTGCAAAAAATGCCGAAGTCGGGCGGCTGGCTCAATACGGTGAAGGTGGTGCTGGGATTTTTGGAGTTGGCATTGGCACTTAAATTCCTGTCGGTGGCTGACTTAGCGTATGGTTGGCACATCCTTGACCGCGAAACATTCCTCGCGCTCTGGATAGTGATTTTCGCACTGTTGGGCGTTTATCTGCTGGGGAAAATCCGCTTTGCGCACGATGATGAGGTGCAACACGTGTCTGTGCCGCACTTTTTCATGGCAGTGATTTCGTTTGCATTCGCAATATATATGGTGCCCGGGCTGTGGGGTGCCCCGCTGAAAGCCATCAGTGCCTTCTCGCCGCCGCTCTACACGCAAGATTTCAACCTCTACGACGGCGAAGTGCTCCCCAAATTCCACGACTACGACGAAGGCATGGCGTATGCAAGGAAGCACAACAAGCCGGCAATGCTCGATTTCACAGGCTACGGCTGCGTAAACTGCCGAAAAATGGAAGCCGCAGTATGGTCAAACCCGCGCGTAAAAAACATCCTCAACAACGACTACGTCCTGATTTCGCTCTACGTGGACGACAAAACCAAGCTGCCGGAGCCAATCCTAATCAAAGAAGACGGCAAAGAAACCAAACTGCGCACCATCGGCGACAAGTGGAGCTACCTGCAAAGGCACAAATTCGGAGCCAATGCGCAGCCCTATTATGTGCTGGTGGACAATGATGGGTTGCCGCTTGCGCCGTGGTATGCCTTTGATGAGGATGTGGATAAGTATGTGCAGTTTTTGCGGGGAGGGCTGAAAAAATTTGGCAAATGAGGCAATTAAATACAAAATACAAATAAATATGGCAAACGACTTTTCAGACCTTCAGCAGACTGCCGAAAATAAGTGGCAAGCCCACTATCATGGCAATTATGGCACTTATACCGTTAAAATTGAGTTTGACGGTGATGGGCGGCGGCGAAATTTTTCGTGTTCGTGTCCGAGCGACCATCATCTGTGTAAGCATATTGGCTATTTGGAGGCTGCTATACAAGCGCAGACTGCGCAGTTTGACGCGAAGCACGCGCAAAATGAACTGACTGTTGAAGCTATTTTGCAATATGTTTCGCTTGACGAATTGCGGGAGTTTGTTGTCAAAAAAGCGAAGTACAACAATGACTTGGCAAAAGCCATTACCTTTGAATTTGCTGAGAAATTGAAAAAGATTGCCAAAAAGCCTGCCAAAACGATAGATGCAAACGCAGATGACGAAGCAACAGATGAAAATTTCTATAAACCGCTCGTTGAAGCCGATTTGAGAGAGGTTGAGTTTGATGTAGAGCGTTTTTATGATTATAATTATGACAATGAGAGAGAAGTGGATTTGAGCATTTTGGACGATTGGCTCAACAAGGCGAAAAAATTTGTCGAGCAGCAAGAATACGATGATGCTTTGTTGGTTTGCAAAGCCGTGGTTGAAGCCTACACCGATTGGTATGAGGAGGCGGACGACGAAATATGTGATAATATTTTCACCGATTATCAGCAAGATTTTTTTGATTTGTTGGGCAAAATGGCTGAAAATGAGCAGATTGACAAACCATCACTTTATGAATACTGCAAGCAGCAATTGTCAGAACATAAAGATAGCTTCTATGACAGAGACAATATGTTTAACGACTTGATGGGTTTGGTGGCTAATGCGGCGAACCCTGACGAATTTGTAAAATTGCAAAACGAATTGTTGGAAAATGTTTCAAATAAAACTTCATCAGAGGCAGAAAAAATTGTGAAGCGGTTGCATAAATTCTATTTGTCTAACAATCAGAAAGATAAAGCAGACGAATTGATGGAAGAAAATTGGCAAATTGAGTATTTTTTCAAATTGGCGGTTGAAAAACGGATTGCCGAAAAGCGTTATGACGAAGCCAAACAGTTGATTTCAAAATTCAAGAGACTGCCTGATACTTCCTACGAAAGCAAATGGAATGGCTATCTGCTGACCATTGCCCAAGCAGAAAAAGATGTTCCCGCTATACGCACAATTGCTTTTGAATTTATCAAAGATACTTTTGATAAGCAATACTATAAAACTTACAAGGCGACATTTTCGGACGCAGAATGGCAAGACGCATTTGAAAACCTTTGCAAACATTACGATAAACCGAAAGATGGGTGGCATTCAGAAAACTATAATATTCCCAATCTCTTGCTTGCCGAAAAACTTGTGGCACGATTGGTGGACTACATCGAAACGCACCTGTCGGCAGCACTGATGGAAGAATATTACACGCATTTTTTAGAAAAATACCCTGAAAAAACGTTGGAGTTGTTCCGAAAAGCCGTTGATATGGCTGCCACAGATTCCGGTGAAAGGAGTTATCACTATGTGTGCCGGTTGCTGGAATTGATAAAGGGACTTCCCAACGGGGCTATAGTTGTGCCGCAAATGATTGATAATTACAGAGTTATGTATAAAAGGCGGCGTTTGATGATGGAGTTGTTGGGGAAAATAAAACAGTGAAATTGAGATGAACACAGATGACAAAAAACGACATTGGAAAGTTCTCAAAGGGCGATTGGGAAGAATTTATGTGCCTGTCGCCCAACCCTCAGGGCGGACTGCTCGACCTCATGGACGAGCTGCGCACCATAGGAGCTATTTGCAAGACGGTTTAAAACAATATGACTAAATTATAAATAAATATGAAATATCCTAATATCCGAGAGGAAGAGATAAAAAACAGCGTGGCAACGGATTTATTTAAGGATTTCGATTGCGACAAGATTGTCGGCTTCATTGATTTTGCTGTTAAAGTGAAATTCAACGATGAATATTTACTTTGGGCTGAGGCAAAGCAAAAGTCCACTGACATAGTGGCGATGCTCACCCAGCTCGTGCTCACCATCGGCAAAGCCCGCACATTCGACAAAATGATGCCGCCATCTTTTCTCGGCTGTTTCGACTGCGAAAAAATCGCCTTCGTGCCCTATTCCGAAATTCAACATGTTTTCTATCAAAATGATTTTAACTGGAAAGTAACGCCGTCAAATACTGAAACAAAAGAGTTTCAACAGGTTTATGTGCAAATTAGCAAGATATTAAACAACGACACCCCTTGGGATACTTATGTTTTTGATTTTGAGCGCGAAGAGAAGGAATTGCGGCGATTTATCCGCGAAAATTTCATCGTTGGAAAATCGGACATTTCAAAAATTAAAATCGACAAAAACAATTTCATTATCATTTATAATAAATGGCTCGAAAGCGTAAAACCGTCGATTGCTGTAAATTGGGACGCAACGAAAAAGGCAGGTATTATTGATGGTGATTTTTATCTTGCCGACCTGCTTTCGACCGAAAATTCAACCATTAAGGAAAATCTGTTTGTGCTTTTACATTCCAATTTCTATGAAATTGACCGCAAAATCAGCGAAACAGGCTTGTTTACAAGCAGTCGAGCCAATTTTTCCGACAATCAAAAGGCACACACACACTTTTGGAATAAATATGAACGCCCGCCTCGTGAGGAATATTGGGACTACATTGTCAACCGCCGAGATTTGTTGGTGCCACAAGATGTGCGCGAACGCAAAGGCAGTTATTTTACACCTCCACAGTGGGTAGAACTTTCACAACGCTATCTTGCCGATGTCTTTGGCGAAGATTGGCAAGATGAATACTATGTTTGGGACTGTGCCGCAGGAACAGGCAATTTGCTGGCGGGATTAGTAAACAAGGATAGAATTTTTGCATCAACTTTGGATAAACAAGACGTGGACGTGATGCACGACCGCATAAAAGCCGGTGCGAACCTTTGGAAAAATCAGGTTTTTCAATTCGATTTTTTGAACGATGAATTTTTACCGCAATCAAAAAATGGCAAACTGCCCGATGAACTTTACAATATAATATCAGACGAGAACAAACGTAAAAAACTTGTGATTTATATCAATCCGCCGTATGCAGAAGCGGCTTCTTCGGCAACTGTTAGAGGTACAAGAAACAATAAGACAGGTGTAGCCCTTTCGCATAAAACACACGATAAATATATCTCTATCATTGGTAATGCTGTCAATGAACTATCAACTCAATTTGTTGCAAGAATTTATGATGAAATAAAGGACTCAAAACTCGCTTTTTTCTCAAAACTCGCATATTTGAATGGTGCAAACTACAAAAAATTTAGAAATTTCTTTAGAGCAAAATTATTAAATGGATTTATAATTCCTTCATATACTTTCGATAATGTAAATGGTAAATTTCCGATTGGTTTTCTTATTTGGAATACAGAGCAAAAAGAACACTTTATAACCGCGAATGTTGATGTATTCGATTCAAAAGGCTTGTTTATCGGAAAGAAAAAATATTTTGATGGGAAAGATATTAAATATATAAATGATTGGTACAGAAAATTTTATGATAATGAAAATGTATCTTTTGGAATAATGAACACAAGAGGGAATGATGTTCAAAATCAAAATTACATCCGCATTTCGTCTGACAATAATTTTAATCACACAAATCCGATAACAATAAAGAATTTTATCCAATCGTGCATTTATTTTTCAGTCAGAAAAATAATAGAAGCCACATGGCTCAACGACCGCGACCAGTTTCTTTATCCCAATAAACAATGGGAAAAAGACCTTGAATTTCAAAACGACTGTTTAGCTTATACGCTGTTTAACAACAATATACAGTCAAAATATGGTAAAAATCACTGGCTCCCATTTGCAGAACAGGAAATAAACGCCAAAAACAAATTTGAGAGCCATTTCATGCATGATTTTATCACCGGCAAATTGGTTCAAAACGGCTATTCCACCCTTTTTGAACAGCAAGAAAACAAAATGTGTATCAAACGCGAATTTTCACCCGCCGCAACCGCCGTCTTCGATGCAGGGCGGGAACTTTGGAGGTATTATCATGAAAATGCCGGTAACAAAATTAACGCCTCGCTTTATGACATTCGCGAATACTTTCAAGGGCGCAACGAGGGCGGCAAAATGAACAATACCAGCGAGGATGCGCACTACACAACCCTGATTGGCAATTTGCGGGAGGCATTAAAGATTTTGGCAAAGCAAATTGAGCCAAAAGTGTACGAATATGGTTTTTTAAAGGCATAAGATATGAAACCAATAAAACTATTCATCAGCAGCGTGCAATCAGAATTTGCAACCGAAAGAATCGCCCTTTGTGATTATATTCGGGGCGATGCCTTGCTCGGCAAGTTTTTTCAGCCGTTCATTTTTGAAGAACTTCCGGCTGAAAATTGTTCTGTGCCACAAGCCTTTCTTTCTGAGGCGGCGAATTGCGATATATATGTAGGTCTGCTGGGCGATTTGTATGGCTATGAAAATGAAATGGGGATTTCCCCTACCGAACAGGAATACGATATAGCCACGCAAAACAAGAAGCATCGGCTGATATTTAT
>BNTT01000031.1 GCA_025996815.1 Bacteroidia bacterium | reverse complement strand
CGGGGAGTGGCAGTGCCGGGGCGGGTTTATCGCAAGCAAGGCAGCGTTTAGCCGCCGCCACGGCTGGAAACAATGCCATTTTCGGGGGGGGGGGGATGCTGGTTTTCCTTCTGTTGTTGTTGATATTCGCGATAGTTCGGGCACTGGAAGTGCCGGTGTGAGTTTGTCGCAGGCAAGGGCTTATTTAGCCGCCGCTACGGCAAAATAAAATAAAATTATAAAATTATGAATAGAAATTTAGGTTTACATTTAGAAATTTGGAAGGGTGAAACACTTTACCCGATATTAGGTCTTCCATTAACACCTGATGAGGTGGTAAAAAAGTACGGTTATGTTTTGGCAGGCATCCCTATTGCGCTATTAAAGACGCGAGATGGCGTTGTGAGCGAAATCAATCCGCTTGCTAATTTTTTGGAAAAAGTAAATTTTCCTTTTCCTGAAAATTACAAGGAGATAGCGGTAAGTCCGGTTAAGTGTTGGATTGATGATGGAGTATTGCATATAGATGCACCACAAGAAAAGCCTGAGTTGGATGCGCTTGTAAATGAAGTGCAAGATACTCTCCCGGCATGGTGCGACGAGCAAAGGCGACTTCAGCAGTACATCAACTATACGCAATCCAATATGCCTTTGGCGGATGCCATCTTGGGTTTGACGGGCAAGGAGTCGTTTGCAAAGGCAATCGCCGTTCAGAATGAGTGTTTAATGTTATTGGATAAAAACTGATTATGAAAATAGTAAGAAACAACATCATCCCTTTTAAGGGCTTTTCGGCAATCAATATCTGCAAAACAATTAAAAAATAAAAAATATGTGTAAATTAAAAACAGCATTAGAAGTCGTCAATGGTGAACGATTGAACCCCGAAATGACAAAGAGATTGCTTTTTGCCGTTGCTTCGGACATTGATGCAATATCCGAAAAATTGGATTTGATTGTGACCAAGTTGTCACCAAATGAAGAAACCGCAAGGAAAGCCATCGCTTATGACGAAAACCACAAAGTGTTGGCTTCAATTGGAAAGTTTTTCAAATCCAAGTTGACGTGGGCAATCATTTTTGGAATAATCGCCTTATTCATAGATGATAGCAAAACGTTCATTGTTGAATTTTTAAGCAAATTAATAACATTTTAAAAATATAAGTAGTTATGAAAATCAGTAAAAATTTTGATTTAGAAGAGTTTGTGAAGTCGCCAACGGCTTCCAAGTATGGCATCGACAACACACCGAGCGAAGCCATCAAAGTGAACATCACCAAAGTAATCACGGAAGTGATGCAACCCATCCGCGACCTGCTCGGTGTGCCGTTGATTGTCAATAGCGGCTATCGTTGTCCGGCGTTGAATGTCAAAGTGAAGGGAGCGGCAACCTCCAAGCATCTGCAAGGCTTGGCGTGCGATTTCACCCTGGGCGACCGCGTGCGCAACGAGGCGGCGTTCAAAAAGATTGAGGCAATGGGCTTGAAGTTTGACCAGCTCATTGACGAGTATGACTACACGTGGATTCACGTGGGTATTTCCACAACGCCTTACCGGCAACAAATACTGCATCTGAAATGAAAACAACGATTTACACGGCAGTATTTGCATTTTTCGTGATGCTTTGGTTGAGCAGTTGCAAAACACAGCAGATGCCTGTTTATGTGCCCGTCGAAACCGTGAAAACGGAGTATCGCGACAATTACATCCACGACAGTGTTGTGAGATATGATTCCGTATTCGTCAAAGAAAAGGGCGATACCGTGATTTTTGAACGCTACAAATACCTGTACAAGGATAGGCTCGTGCGCGATTCAGTAGTAATCAGGGACAGCATCCAAGTACCCTATCCGGTGGAAGTGAGCGTACCGGTCAATTACATTACCGGCTGGCAAAATTTTCAAATTTGGCTCGGTCGCTCACTGCTGCTATTCGTTTTTGTCTATCTGATTGTTTTGTATTTCAAAAAAAGATAGAAGCCTTTTTAAGGGGGCAAAGGCAAAGAAAAGCCCCCATCTCCATGTGGTCAGGCTCTCAGGCTGGCTACACGATAAAGGTGCACTAACACCACGACAGAGGCATAAAGCCCTGTTAGGTGTTAGTGCACCTTTATGTAATTTGCCTGAGAGCGTACAAAAGTAGTAATAATTTTTAAAACAATAAAAAAAATGAAAACTCCGATTACTTATTATGGCGGGAAACAAAATATGTTGAAACATATTCGCCCGCTTATTCCTGCCCACAATTTATATTGTGAGCCATTTGCCGGTGGGGCAGCTGTATTTTTTGACAAAAATCCGGCAAAGATTAACGTCATTAATGACTTGAACGGTGAACTGATTAACTTTTATCGAACCGTAGTCAGCGATTTACCTAAATTGCAGGACGAAATCGCCCAAACATTGCATTGCCGTAGTCAACATGAACACGCATGGCATATTTACAACAACCCTGACTATTTTACCAATGTGCAACGGGCGTGGGCAGTATTTATTTTGAGTAAATTAGGATTTGGCGGGCAACTATCGTCTTCTTTCGGATTTGATAAGTCCGAAGGGAAACATCCGCTAAAAATACAATATGCAAAAGAGATGGCTTTGTGTGCAGAAATAAAAACGTTGTTAGAACATTCAACCATCGAATGCGATGATGCGTTTGCAATCATCAGCCGTTACGATTGTCCGGATGCCTGGTTTTTCATTGACCCGCCATACGTGGGTTCTAATATGGGACACTACAGCGGCATGTTTAACGAACAAAACTTAGTTGAATTATTAGACATGTGCACAGGTCTGCAAGGCAAATTTATGCTCACCATGTATCCGAATGACGCAATCAAGGAATATGCAGAAAAGCATAATTGGACAATCCATCGTGTCAATCGGCTCGTATCGGCATGTAGAGCCGAAGCAAGACGAATGCAGGAGGAGTGGATGACATACAATTACAAGCGAGTGAATAGCAACACTCTTTTTGATGGTTATTGAAAAATGGTTTTTGTATAATTCGTTTTTTTATCGTACCTTTGCGGCGTGAATTGGTGTGTTTAATTATCCCCTTAAATGTATTACAATAGTTTTACAAAAAAGTGAAAAGTGGATGTAACTTGCTGATATTCAAAATTGATGCACAAGTTTCCTAAACTTTTGATAGCAGTTCGATTCTGCTCGGGGGTACAAGTCTTGCATATTCCGCAAAAAAATAGTTACCTTTGCGGGGCAATATTAAAAAGTAACACGGATGGGAAAAAAAGAAAAATCGAAAAAGTCCACAATGAAGTTGTATGGTGAAACCCTTATGAGGCTTGGTGAACTTACATTTGGAGGAGTGGTTCTTGGGGCAATCTTAAAAACGGATACAAGTAATTTCGTACTTATTTTCGGAGGAATTGTGTTTTGTATTATTCTTATTGTGGTTGGAATTTATGTAGTTAGTAGCAACGATAAAAAATAAATAAAATGGAAGCATTTAAAGTACTTGCCGTAATGTACGGAGCAGGAGCAGTGTTAATTGGTTTGGCATTTTATGCCAGATACAAGGAGCGTAGGGAAGAAAAAACAGTATAACTCTGTTGCTTTCTACCTATCCCGGAACTCACTCCTGCGGCGTTTGCGCTCATGCGATTGCGGGGGGTGTAGTGGATAAATGTATGAAAATTAAAGCATTTTTCGCCATCGCCGGCTCTCTTTTCTTCATTGGTGCTGCCAATCGGCAGCCCAAAGTCGTCAGCGTGCTGGAGATTCTTGATGTGGATTCCGGGGTGCGGGAGGTTGTCAGGGAGTTCAATCACCTGATTGAGGCTCCTAACTGGATGCCTGATGGCAGGTGGCTGGTTTTCAATAGTGAGGGCAAACTTTACCGGCTGTCGCTCGAAAAGCCGCGGGCAAAGCCGGTGCTTATTGATACCCGGTTCGCAACAACTTGCAACAGCGACCATGTGGTTAGTGCCGATGGCAAATATATCGCCCTCAGCAACATCCCTTCCGGCAATCATGGCTCGCATGTTTACACGGTGCCGTGTGAGGGTGGCATGCCGCATTTGGTGGTGGAGTTTTGCCCCGCTTATGTGCATGGCATCAGTCCCGACAACAAGTTTCTTGTCTATTGCGCCGACCGTGCCAACAATTATGATGTCTATGTGTGCCCTTTTGCGGGCGGCAAGGAGGTGCGCCTGACCACCGCCGCGGGGCACGACGATGCGCCGGAATATTCCCCCGACGGCAAGCATATCTGGTTTAATTCGGCGCGCCGAGGCTTGATGCAAATCTGGCGGATGAATGCCGACGGCTCGGAGCAGACGCAGATGACCGCCGACTCCACCCGCAATTCGTGGTTTCCGCACGTTTCGCCCGATGGCAAGCAGGTGATTTTCATCGCTTATGACCCGGGCATTTCAAAACCGAGCGAGCATTTGGCAAACAAAAAGGTGGAATTGCGGATGATGCCTGCCGCGGGTGGGGAGCCGCTCACGCTGGTGCAATTTTTGGGCGGGCAGGGCACCATCAACGTCAATTCGTGGTCGCCGGACAGCCGGCGGGTCGCGTTTGTGAGTTATCGGTTAAAATAAAATAAATTTTACGAAACTGTTTGGTAAAGTCAAATTTTTCTTGTAACTTTGTGTTCTGAAATATAAAAATAGATGGAAAATAGCTATTGTGTGATTATGAGTGGCGGAATCGGTAGCCGTTTCTGGCCATTTAGCCGTGAGAATAAGCCGAAGCAGTTTTTGGATTTTTTGGGCACAGGTCGCTCGCTGTTGCAGCATACCTACGACCGCTTCGCGAAAATCGTGCCGAAAGAGAACATCTATATTGCTACAAATGAGCAATATGCGGCACTGACGAAGGAGCAACTGCCCGATTTGAAAGACAATCAGTTGCTCTTGGAGCCTACGCGCCGCAACACGGCTCCGTGCATTGCCTACGCGGCATATCATATTCAGGCTATCAACCCCAAAGCGAGCATCGTGGTGACGCCTGCCGACCATTTGATTTTGCAGGAGCACCATTTTCTGAATAATATTCAGACGGCATTGGAATTTGCGCAGGAAAACGATGCCCTGCTCACGCTGGGCGTCACGCCCAACCGTCCGGAAACGGGCTATGGCTATATCCAGACGCAGAGCAATGGGCAAGCCATCCATCGTGTCAAGGCATTTACCGAAAAGCCCAATGCCGAACTTGCCAAAGTTTTTTTTGAAAGCGGCGAATTTTATTGGAATTCGGGCATTTTTATTTGGAATGTGCAAACGATTATTGATGCGTTTCTTCTGTATCTGCCCGATATGTTCGCCTGTTTTGAGCAGGGCAAGGGCAAATATAATACGCTCGAAGAAAAGGCGTTCATCCGCGAGAACTATCCGAAGTGCCAAAACATCTCTATCGACTACGGCATTATGGAAAAAGCCGCCAACGCCTATATGCTGATAGCCGATTTCGGCTGGTCAGACCTTGGCTCGTGGGGCGCGCTCTACGATTTGGCGGAGAAAGACGAAAACCGCAACGCCGTGCTGAAATGTCAGTCGCTGTTCATCGAAAGCAGCGACAATCTCGTAACACTTTCTGATGGCAAACTTGCTGTGATTCAAGGGTTAAGCGATTACGTTGTCGTGGGCGAAGACAATGTGTTAATGATTTGTAAAAAGTCTGAAGAGCAGCGCATCAAGCAGTTTTTGGCGGACGTAAATATGAAGTATGGCGACAAATTTCTGTGATAACGGCACCGTAACCCTCCAAATGCAATTCACAGTAGGTATCGCGCAACGCCTTACTCCTGATGCCAAAGTGGTCGAAAGCGTGGGCGGGAAGGAACACCCGGGCATCTTTTGGCTGAGCGTCGAAATTGGCGACCACCAGCACTAAATCTTTGCCGTCGCTACGCAGAAAGGCGTATTGCTTGTCGGGGTTGAAGCCCTCGCCGGACGGATTGGCATACATCAGGTCGTAGAAACCGCCTTCGCGCAATGCGCTGTTGCTGTTTGCCAAATTCAGCCATTCGGCATAGCACGAGCGCAATTTTTTTTGTTCGGTGGTGATTGGCAACAGGCAGTTGGGCATCGACCAATAGTCAAAAATCGTTGTTCGCCCGTCGCGCCCGCTGAATCCTTCGGCATCCATGCCGCGCTCGCCGATTGTTTGCCCGAAATAGACCATAAACGGGCTGGTGTTCATAAAAAGGGCTACTGCCAGCGCAGGGATGGCTTTTTTTGCATCGCCCGCGAAAAAATCGGAAGCGATGCGTTGCTCGTCGTGGTTTTCCAAAAAATGGAGCATATTCGGCTGAATATCGCCTGTGGACTGCCAGCAGGCGGTGATTGCGCTTGCCGGCAGGTTGCCCGTTACGACGGCACGCAGGGTGTCGTAAAGCCCCACCTTGTCGTAGAGGAAGTCGAAATGCCCGCGTTGCAGATAGTTGCGATACTGTTCGGGATTATACACCTCCGCGATGAAAATGATGCCCGGGTGCTTCTCCTTCACCTTGGGGATGGCATATTCCCAAAATTCCACCGGCACCATTTCCGCCATATCGCAGCGGAAGCCGTCCACCTGCTTGGAAGCCCAAAAGAGGAGGATGTCCGTCATCTTTTTCCATGTGTCGGGGATGGGCGAAAAATGCGTGCGACCACCGTTCAGATAGTCGATGCCGTAGTTGAGTTTGACCGTTTCGTACCAGTCGTTGGGGGTGGGGTGGGGGCTGAAACAGTCGTTGCCGGTTACCTTGGCGGGCGATTCGTGGTAGTTCGCGGGGCGCGATTCGTGTGTGATTTGAAATTGTTGCCCCGGCAGGTAATAAAAATTATTATTCCGCGCAAAAGAGGTGTGCAGATTGTCGGCGGCACCCAAATCAATCACCGAGTCGGGCTTCGCGTCCGAATTATATCCGCGCGCCACATGGTTGGGCACAAAATCCATGATGAATTTCAGCCCGGCTTTGTGCGTGCGGACGACCAATTTTTCAAATTCCTTCATCCTGTCGGGCACCACGTCCGCCAAGTCGGGGTCGATGTCGTAATAGTCCTTGATGGCATACGGCGAGCCGGCTTTGCCCTTGACCACCGCCGGATGGTCGGGGCGAATGTCCGGATAAACAGTCTGCGTGGCATGTTCCAACAGCCCCGTGTACCAAATATGGCTAAATCCCAACTTTCTAATCTCTTTCAACACCTTGGGCGTGAAAGCCGACAATTTGCCGCATCCGTTCTCCGCAATCGTGCCATGAGGGACGGGATTCGGCTTATGGTTGCCAAACAGGCGCGGCAACACCTGATAAATAAGTATTTTTTCTTTCATTGCGTTGCAAATTTACACATAATTTATGACAGTGCAATTTTTTTTAAAAAACGGCGCAATCATGCTGTCGGGGTGCACGACAAATTTCCCTTTTTTTTATTGAAAGTTGCATTTTTAAAATAATTATTTGTAACTTTGCAGCGTTAAATTTGCAAAAATAAATTGATAATGAAAAAAATAGCACTCATTTTAAGCGTTCTTGCATTACCTGCAAGTGGTTATGGAAACAAAAATGTTTCTTTTGATTACAGTACATTACCTACCAAATGGACAAATTTGATGCCCACAGGTATAGATGGCGAATTTGTCGTCTGTGATGGTGAATCAGATGTGTTGCTAATAGAGGGAAATAAACTAACCTTTGCGTTTGTTGTGGGTGTAAAATGGGAACTTGAAATTTTAAACTCATATCAAATAAACGATACTATTGTACTTAGTCTAAAATCGGCAGACCAAGGGTGGGCGGTTGATTGGAACATTGTTTGGTTAGATAGAGAAAGAGGAATTGCTGAATGGAGTGTCGAACACTATATTTATACATTTGTTACAGATGAGAATTTGTCAAAATTTCCAAAAGCAAAATGTTCCCGCACCGATGAAGGAGCAAGCCTTGCCAGGATTGAAAAAAATCCTGAAGATTTGATGTATTCCAACGACACTGTTTTTGAAAAAATTGCAGGCGATTTGAATAATGACGACGAAGACGATTGCGTGATAATCACAAAACAAACAAAAAAGAGTGCTTTTGTAACAGACGAATATTATGGCGAATTAGACTGTAACCGTCGTGGAATGGTAATCGCATTAAAAGAGGGCGAAGAATACAATCTCGTTGAGGCAATTTCTGATTGTTTTTCGTCCGAATATCAAAATGACGGCGGTTATGTTGCCGCTGCAATCGAAAAAGGCAATTTGCTAATTCATTGTGGACACGGTAGCGATGGTTGGTGGTGCCGATACACTTTTCGTTATCGAAACAGAAACAATGATTTTGAGTTGATTGGCTATGAGCAAACCAACACCAGGGGACCTGTTAGAACAAATATTATTAATATCAATTTTCTAACGAAAAAGAAACAAACGTTATTCAATACAAATCTTGACGCAGGCGAAGTGTTTGAGGAAACTTGGCAGGACATTGAAATGCCAAATGGTCTTGTAGAATTAATTGAAATCTATGATTTTGATAAATTTAATATTGACCGTTACTATGTCGAAAAATGAAAATCAAAACTCTATCAACTGAATGATAGAGCTTTGAGGGGTTTAAACTGTTCTGCTCGTGATGAGCCGTTCAATCTGCTGCAATGATTTGCTACACCGGGTCCACGTCAAACTGCACCACCGCGTAGCGGAACTCTTTTTGTGCCCAAAGATTGGCTTGAATGCCCTCCACGATTTCGCGCAAGACGGTCATTGATACCTTGTTTTCGACTTTCAGCACGATTTGGCGGAGGTAGAGATTTTGAATTTTGGCTACTGCCGGCTTGTCGGGACCGAGCACGCGGTCGCCCAGTTTTTCGCGCAACTGCACGGCGAAAGCCTCGGCTAAATCTCTCACGGTGTCGTCCAATCGGTGTTTGAGCGTGATGTGGATGAGGCGGAAAAGGGGCGGGTAGCGAAACAGTTCGCGTTCCTGCATCTGTGTGGTGTACATTTCGGTGTAGTTTTGCTGCAACACCGACTGAATCAGCGCGTGGTCGAGGTGCGACGTCTGCAAAATCACTTCGCCCTGCTCCTTGCGGCGACCCGCGCGACCGGACACTTGCGACATCAGTTGATAAGCCCGCTCGTAGGCTCTGAAATCGGGGTGGTTCATCAGCGCATCGGCGTTGAGGATGCCCACCAAGCCCACTTTGTCGAAGTCTAACCCCTTGGAAATCATCTGTGTGCCAATCAAAATCTGCGTCTGCCCGCTTTCGAGGCGCGCGATGATGTCTTCAAAGGCTTTTTTCGTCGAGGTGGTGTCGGTGTCCATCCGTTCGACCGTTGCGGAGGGGAACAGTGCTCGGATTTCTTCCTCCACTTTTTCGGTGCCGTAGCCCACGAAGCCCAATTCGCCGCCACATTCGGGGCATTGCGTCGGCAGGGTGTAGGCGTGCCCGCAATAGTGGCATTTCAGGCGGTTGCTTTGCTTGTGGTAGGTGAGGCTGATGTCGCAAAAGCGGCATTTGGGCACCCAATCGCATATTTTGCAGGTCATCACGGGGGCGAAACCCCGCCGATTTTGGAACAGCAGCACCTGCTCGCCTCTGTCCAACGCTGCCTGCATCGCGCCCTGCAACAGCGGCGAAAAAATCGACTTCATCTGCCTTGTGCGCCGCAATTCTTTCACATCCACGGGAATGATACGCGGCAGTTCGGTATCCTCAAACCGCTTTTCGAGGCGCACGTAGCCATATTTACCCGTTTGGGCATTGTAAAACGACTCCACCGAAGGCGTTGCACTACCCAGCACCACCTTCGCACCGTGCATACTCGCCAACATAATCGCCGCATTGCGCGCGTGATAGCGCGGCGCAGGGTCTTGCTGCTTATAACTCGGCTCGTGCTCCTCATCCACAATCACCAACCCCAAATTGTGAAAAGGCAAAAACACCGCAGAACGCGCACCAAGCACGATTTCGTAATTGGCTACCGCCGAACGTTGTTTCGTAATTTGTAATTCGTAATTGCCAATCCCCTCCCAAATATCCTTCCGCTCATGATGATTGATTTGCGAATGATACACCCCCAACCGGTCGTCGAAAAACTGCTTCAAGCGACCGGTGATTTGGGTGGTCAGGGCTATTTCCGGCAGCAGATAGAGCACCTGCCTACCGGCATCCAGCGTTTCTTGAATCAGATGGGTGTAAATTTCCGTCTTTCCGGAAGATGTTACGCCGTGCAGGAGGCAGACGTTTTTTTCTTGGAGGCAGGTTTTTATTTCAAGAAATGCCTGCTGTTGCAAATCGTTTAATGTATGCAATGGCGGGAGGGATGGCGTATGCGGTGTAAGGGCATGGCGCGCAATACCCTTACGGCGGAATGTGTGCAAAATCCCTTTCTCAATGAATGCCGGCGGCAACGCCGCTTTGAAAACCTCCCCCTGACGGCAGAGGTAATAGCCTGATAGCCAATCCCAAAATTGCAATTGGCGGGTGTCTACGAGGGGATTGCGGGGCACGCCCGCAATGACAGGGATGTCCACAATGGGCTTAATAGCAGCCGCGTCCACCGACGATTTTTCTCCGATGGACGCGACTATGCCGTAATAATTTTTATTTTTTCCGAAAGGCACCTCTACCAAGCCGCCACGGACGATTTGCGCCTCCAATTCCGCCGGCACGGAATAGGTGAACGTGTCTGCCAGCGGCACCGGAAGTATGACTTCGATGTACACAATTTAGAACAAGTATGCGGCAGAAATCACCCAGCCTCTACTTTTGCCCCCGATAGCCTCCTTTGCCAAATCAAGTTTTGTTGCCTCGCCGTAGTTGTCCGTCAATCCCAATTGGTAATTGGCTCCCACTTGCAGATGGCTCAGCAATTCGATGCCCAAACCGAAATTTAATCCGGCACCAAACGATTTGGCTTTGGCAGCATTCTCAAACCCTGCAAGGTTAAAATCATCACTGCTCAGTTTGAGTTTGACATACGGACCGGCAGTGGCATACGCCCCAATCAATCCCAGAAAACTCAATTTGTACTTCAAATTGACCGGCACTAACAAGTTTCTGTTTGTAAACTCCTCTCCTGCAACTTTAAACCCGTCCTGAGAGTACAATACTGCGGCATCCACACCAATGCCAATCACGGGCACCATCAACTCAATCATCGGACCAACCTGAAATCCTGTCAAGTTGGACGACTTAAAGTTTTCAGTACCGCCGCTAACCTCGGCATCAATGAGGTTTACACCGGCTTTAAGACCCCACCCAAACTGCGCCTGAACATTTCCAAACGCACATACAGCTAACGCTGCTACTAAAATAATTCGTTTCATAAATTTGTTTTTAATTAGAAATTTTGGGCAAAGGTACGAAAAATTTATTAATTATTTCGTAACTTTGCAGCAAATTTTGAAGAATACCTAAAAAAATATGGAAACAATCAATTGGTCGGATTTGACTTTTGGCTACATGAAAACGGACTATAACGTCCGCTCACACTATCGAGACGGCAAGTGGAGTGATTTGGAAATCACGGACTCCGAATTTTTGAACTTGCACATCGCGAGCACTTGCCTGCACTATGGGCAGGAATCGTTTGAGGGTCTGAAAGCCTTTCGCGGGAAGGACAACAAAATCCGCATTTTTCGGATGCGTGAAAATGCCCTCCGTATGCAGGAATCCTCTCGCGGCATTATGATGGCAGAATTGCCCGTCGAACTGTTTGAAAAAGCCGTTGTGGAGGCGGTCAAACGCAATGAACGCTTTGTGCCGCCCTGCGAAAGCGGTGCGTCCTTATATATACGCCCGCTGCTGATTGGCACGTCGGCGCAGGTGGGCGTGAAACCGGCAACAGAATACACCTTTGTGCTGTTTGTAACCCCTGTGGGACCCTATTTCAAGGAAGGATTTAAGACCACGCCGGTGGTGATTTATCGCGAATACGACCGCGCGGCACCGCTGGGGACGGGCACGATTAAGGTGGGCGGAAACTACGCGGCGAGTTTGGTAGCCGGCACAAAAGCCCACGAAGGCGGCTATTCCGCCGTGCTGTATTTGGATGCGCGGGAGAAAAAATACATCGACGAGTGTGGTCCCGCCAACTTTTTCGGCATCAAAAACAACACTTACATCACCCCTCAATCGACGTCTATTTTGCCGTCGATAACCAACAAGAGCCTGATTCAACTGGCGGAGGATGCGGGGATGCGCGTTGAACGGCGCGCTGTTCCGGTCGAAGAATTGGCGACCTTTGAAGAAGCCGGTATGTGTGGCACCGCGGCGGTCATTTCGCCGATTCAGCGGGTCGATGATGTGGCAGAAAACAAATCGTATATCTTTTCGGCTGACGGCAAGCCGGGTGTCATCTGCGAAAAACTCTATAAGCAATTGCGCGCCATCCAATATGGCGATGCGGAGGATAAATATGGCTGGGTGACGATTCTGTAAAATGGAAATAAAAAAGGCAGCACAGGCAAATTTGGAAAACGAGCGCGGCACTTTTTTGGTGCTGGGGCTGGTTTTTGCCCTCTCCACACTGTTTGTGGCGTTGGAATGGAGTTTCGACACCGAGCCTTCGCCCGAAGATTTCGACCTGTCGGTTATTTACATCGAATCGGAATTGACCGCGCCCATCGTTACGCCCAATATCCCTGCCGCCGTTGAGGCGACCGAAGTGAAACCAAAAAAAATCGAAACGCCTCCCGCCATCGTCCACGAAGATTATAAGGTGGTGAAAGAAGAGCCTATGGAGTTGCCCGAAGAAGTGCCTGTGGAGGCGCAACCGGAAGAGCCGCCTCCCGCTCCCCCCCCCGCTCCGGAGCCGCCGGAGCCACTCTCCACCGAGCCGGATGCGATGCCAACGTTTCCGGGCGGGTTGAGCGAACTGAATCGTTATTTGTTTCTACACACCAAATATCCCGCCTCCGCAGTCAGCGAAAAACGGCAAGGGCGCGTCTGGTGCTCGTTTGTTGTGGAAAAAAACGGCTCCGTCACTAATATTGTCATTGAGCAGGGCGCGTTTGCCGACTTGAATGAGGAGGTGCTGCGCGTGTTTCAGGCGATGCCCCCATGGGTGCCCGGCGTGGAAGGCGGCAAGCCGGTGCGCGTGAAGTGCTACCACCCGATTGTTTTTCAATTGGGAGTCAAATCCTGATAACTTTCACAAGTCCCCCTGCGCCTAATTGGATGATAGCGGATGGGGTGGCTTTGCTTGTGTCGGACTGTCGGTATGTGACGACAAAATCGACGGCATTTTTGATTTCGGGCGCAATCTCGGCGAAATTAGCCGGCGTGGGTTGCCCGCTGATGTTGGCTGATGTGGACACCAACGGTCGTCTCAACCGCTGACACAAGGCGTGAGAGAACGATTCTTGGGTAACGCGGATACCCAATGTGCCGTCTGCGGCAATGAGCGAGGCTGCCACATTGCGCGCACCCGAATAGACGATTGTCAGCGGCTTGTCGGCAACATCAATCACGTCGAGAGCGATGTCGGGCAATTCGCTCACATAATAATCAAGTTTGGCGGTCGAATCAATCAGCACGAGCATCGCCTTCGTGTCTGCCCGCTGCTTAATATCGTAGATGCGGCGCACGGCATCGTCATTGGTTGCATCGCAACCGATTCCCCACACCGTGTCGGTGGGATAGAGAATCACTCCACCCCCACGCAACACCTCAATGGCTTGTTTGATGTCGTTTTCCAATTAAAGCAGAGCTTTAATTTTGGCGTCGATGGCATCCTTGCTTGCCGCGCCAACGATTTTATCCGCTAACTCACCATTTTTGAAAAACAAAATGGTGGGGATGCTCATAATACGAAATTCGGCGGCTAAATCAACGTCGTCATCAACATTGCACTTGCCGATTTCCACTTTGCCCGCGTATTCCGACTGCAATTCGTGGATGCTGGGCGCAATCGCCTTGCACGGACCGCACCATTCAGCCCAAAAATCCACCACCAACGGCTTGCCGCCCTCCAACAACTCTTTGAAATTATCACCAGTAACTTGCTGTACCATAATTTATTATCTATATATTGTTCCTTTTTTTCACGTACTTCACCCCACAAAGGTAAGAGTTATTTTTTTATTGTGCAAATCATAAAAATATTTTTTTTGTAATTCATAATTAGCAGCCTCAGTTCAGCATAGTGTCCACGCTACGTTTATGCCTTGTCCCGATGATTATCACACCAGTTTGTTCGATATTTTTGAGTGGAATTGATTAAAACGTTCCTAAAAATCAGAATATTTTGATTTTTAGGAACATTTTAGTAATTTTGCAGCGAATTTCAAAATTTCAAAAATATGAAACGAAAAATGTCGGATTCGCTCGTTGAGTGGAAAAACAGCAAAAATCGTATGCCGTTGATTGTAAATGGCGCACGTCAGGTGGGCAAGACCTACATTATTGAACAGTTTGGAAAGGAACATTTTGAAAATTATGTGCTTCTGAATATGGAAATGGAAGGGACTTTGCGTGAGTTTATCGACAGGGATTTGACACCGCAACGTATCATTCAATACATTGAAGGGCTTAAACAGCAAAAGATTACAGCAGGGAAAACGCTGATTTTCTTTGACGAAATTCAAGCGTGCGAGCGGGCATTGACTTCGCTGAAATATTTTTGCGAACTTGCGCCCGAATATCACGTTGTGACGGCAGGAAGTCTGTTGGGCGTGGCAATTCATCGCGAAAAATACTCGTTTCCTGTGGGGAAAGTCGATGAATTGAATATGTATCCGCTTGATTTTGAGGAGTTTCTTTGGGCGTTAGACAGAGGATTGCTTTGCGAGGAAATTAAAAAGTGCTATGCTGCCAATGAGCCGATGAATAAAGGGCTGCACGAGTTGGCGTTGCAATTATATCAACACTATTTTATCGTTGGCGGAATGCCTGCCGCAGTCAAAACTTTTATTGAGACGGACAGTTTTTTATCTGTGCAACAAGTTCAGCACAAGATAATTAACGAATACATTGCCGATATGTCGAAATACGCAACGCCTGCCACGAGCATTAAAATCAATGCGTGCTATTTTTCCATTCCATCGCAACTTGCCAAAGAAAACAGCAAATTTCAATACAAAGTTGTGCAGCGCGGCGGCACGGCTACGATTTTCGGCGAGGCGATAGAATGGCTGAAACAGGCAAGAATTGTAATGAAATGCCAGCGATTGGAACACGGCTACATTCCGATAAACGCCTATATGGATTTGATAAATTTTAAGTTGTATATGGCTGATATTGGACTGCTTACGCTGCGTTGCGAAATGCCGTTGCAAACAATACTTTCGTCTGTTGACGAAGACAATACTTTTCTCGGCGCGATGACGGAAAACTATGTGGCGCAATGTTTTGCCGCGAAAGAATATAATTTGTATTACTGGAACAGCGAAGGCAAGGCGGAAGTTGACTTTGTGCTGCAAAAAGAAACGGAAGTAATCCCGATTGAAGTCAAAAAAGGACGGCGCAACCGCTCAAAAAGTTTGGGTGTATTTGCCGAAAAATACAAATCGCCCTATTCCATCCGCATTTCCGCCAAAAATTTCGGCTTTGAAAATAACATCAAATCTGTGCCGCTGTACGCTGTTTTCTGCCTGTAATTTGATTGATAATTGATTGCAACAAGTGCTGGAAAATAAATAGGATAAAATTTAGTC
The DNA here is from genome assembly GCA_025996815.1 of Bacteroidia bacterium. Taxonomy (GTDB): domain Bacteria; phylum Bacteroidota; class Bacteroidia; order Bacteroidales; family Azobacteroidaceae; genus Azobacteroides. The sequence goes on along the minus strand of BNTT01000031.1, from coordinate 11,165 downwards.
AAAAATTTCGTTAGTTCCAAAAAATGTTGTACCTTTGCATTTTTAGGAACATAAAAATGTAGCGAAACAACATAAAATGGAACGTAAGTTTACACAACAACTTTTGAAATGGAAAAATTCTGCAAGCAGAATGCCATTGATAGTTACCGGAGCACGTCAGGTTGGCAAGACGCATGGCTTGTTGGAATTTGGCAAAGCGCATTACAAAAATGTCGTGTATCTAAATTTTGAAAATTATTCCGAATTGCACGAGATTTTTGAGCGTGATTTGAATCCTGTCCGAATTATTCGGGAATTGTCGGTCAAAAAGGGTGAACCCATTTTTCCTGATGATACCTTGCTGATTTTCGACGAAGTGCAAGCCTGCGAGCGGGCTTTGACTTCGCTGAAATATTTTTGCGAAGATGCACCGCAATATCACATTGCTGCGGCAGGAAGTCTTTTGGGTGTTACGCTCAATCGCTCAAAATTTTCGTTCCCTGTCGGCAAAATTGACAGGATTATGCTTTATCCGCTTGATTTTGAGGAATTTCTTTGGGCTTTGGGCAGGAAAAGCGGCGCGGAACTTATCCGCGAATGTTTTGAAACAAACAGTAAATTCACGGCTCACACCGATTTTTTGGACTTCTACAAACTTTATCTTTTAACAGGCGGAATGCCGCAAATCGTTCGTGAATATGTTAATAACAAGGATTTTGACATTATTTCGGTTTTGCAACATAATATCAACGATGCCTACATTGCCGATATGGTGAAATATGCGCAACCGACGGAAACGAACCGGATTTTGGCGGCTTTCAACAGTATTCCGGCGCAGTTGGCAAAGGAAAATCACAAGTTTCAGTATAAAATTATAAAAACCGGAGCGCGGGCTTATGAATATGAAGCCCCGCTCGACTGGTTGCAGGCAGCGGGAATTGTGCGCAAATGCGTGAAAGTGACCGAAGGCAAATTCCCTTTGGAATTGTTTGCGCAGCACAATTCGTTCAAGGCATATCTCACGGACGCAGGTTTGCTGTCGTCGAAATATTCGCTTCCACACAATGTTTTATTAAGCGATTTTTCGGGTTTTGATACTATTAAAGGTGCATTGGCTGAAAATTATGTTTTTATGGCATTGAATCAGAACGGTTACGAACCGCATTATTGGGAATCGGAGGGTAAGGCGGAAGTTGATTTTATTTTTCAGGATAGAAACGGAAAAATCATTCCGGTTGAGGTAAAATCGTCGGAAAACAATCGTTCGCGCAGTTTGAATCTCTATGTGGCAAAGTATAAGCCGGATTATTCCATCCGCATTTCCGCCAAAAATTTTGGCTTTGAGAATAATATCAAATCCGTGCCGCTGTATGCTGTTTTCTGTTTGTAACACAAACACTAACTTTTATTTTTTTTTATTTCTTATTTTGTAATTCATAATTATTTCGTATCTTTGCAGCCTGAAACAAAAAAAATGATATAAAATGGCAAATAAGACAACAACAACAGCCACTGACAGCGTGGCACAAGCAGAAAAGAGTGTCGGAGAAATCCTTTCCAAGACTGACAAGTTTTTGGAAAAACATTTGAAAACCGTGGTGACAGTCGTGGTGGCTGTCTTCGTGATTATTGTGGGCTATTTTGCTTTCCGCCACCTCTATTTGGTGCCGAAAGAAAATGAGGCTCAGGCGGCATTGTATCCCGCACAATCGGCGTTTGAATACCAGCAGTGGGCATTGGCTCTGAATGGCGACAGCATTGGGTTCGCCGGATTTTTGGAAATCGCCGACGAATACAGCGGCACCGCTTCCGGCAATTTGGCGAAGGCATACGCAGGGCTTTGTCAGGCGCATTTGGGCGATTACACAGCCGCGCTGGAAAATTTGACGGACTACGACGCAACCGACCAACTGTTTGCAGCACAGGTGCTTGCGGCTATTGGCGATTGCTACGTTTCGCTCGAAAAGCCGACAGAGGGCATCAACTATTTCCAGCAGGCAGCCAAAAAAGCCAACAACAAGGCATTAAGCCCCGTGTTTTTGAACAAGGCAGCGGATATATACGGCAATCTGGGCGACAACGCAAAGGCATTGAAAATCTACACCCAAATTCAAGCCGAATACCCCGAATTTGCCACCGCCAACGCGATTGAAAAATACATCGAACGCGCAAAACAAAAATAATTACGAATTACGAATTACAAATTACGGTTTGTTCCCATTCGTAATTTGTAATTCGTAATTTTTAATTTTTAATTGAATTATGGCTACAGCAAACCACCCGCTTTCCAACTACGACCCGTTGACCGTGCCCGATGCTTCGGCGATGCGGTTTGCGATTGTGGTGTCGGAATGGAACGGCAATATCACGTCGAAACTCCGCGAGGGGGCTTTCAACACCTTGTTGGAGCACGGTGCAAAGGCGGAAAACATCACCGTTATTCATGTGCCGGGCAGTTTTGAATTGGTGTTTGCTGCCAAGCGTGCCACCGACAGGTTGCGTCCCAACGCCGTGATTGGTTTGGGTTGCGTGATTCGGGGCGAAACACCGCATTTTGAATATGTCTGTTCGGGCGTGACGCACGGCTTCGCCGCACTCAACGCGCAGGGCGATGTGCCGTACATTTTTGGACTGCTGACCGACAACAACGAGCAGCAATCCATCGACCGCGCCGGAGGAAAACTTGGAAACAAGGGCGTAGAGGCAGCAATCACTGCCATCAAAATGGCGCAAATGAATGAAACATAAATTCACATATCTGTTACTCGCGTTTTGTCTGCTGTTGGTCGCTTGCAACTCTGCGGTCGAAAAAGAACTTTTCGGCGTGACCATTCATCTCAAAAATGTGCCCGACGATAGCATCAAAACCATTCGCCTGCAAGTGGTGAACGACCATGTGATTCGCGTGTCAGCCTCCTCTGCCAGCCGGATTGCGACCGACGAAGCGGCGTTGGCTACGTTCACACAGGGGATGCAGACGGGGTGGACGTTTTCGTCCTCCTCCAATGATGTCATCCTGAAAACCGGCACGCTGATGGTGAAAGTGCTGCTCGCCAACGGCGAAGTTACTTTTATGGACAAAGACCGCAATATCATTTTAGCCGGACAAAAGGACGACGAACAGTTTTCGAGCGCACCGTCGTTCATCATTTGCAACAACAAGTATGGCATTTTCCGCGACAACGCTCCGCAGGGCGATTTGGACTACTATCTTGTGTATGGAAACACGATGGGCGAGATTGTTGGCGGCTATCGTGCCGTAACCGGCAAGGCGCAAATCCTGCCCAAATGGGCACTTGGACTGTGGCAAAGTGGCGGCGAGGTCAAAGAATTTCGCGACCGCCGGTTTCCTGTAGACAATATCGTGCTGACCGGCGACACCGCCACCTCCCTTGATAATATGACGGAGATGATTGAGGATATTCACGGTTTGAATGCGCAATTTGCCATCGCCGTGCGCCCCCCAATCAACTGGCGGACGATGGATAAAGACCTCTTCAGCAAGGGCGTGGACGCTTGGTGGCTGAGCGATTCGTGCGCCTCACCCGCCGCCAAAAGCCTCTACGAGGGGCAGCGCGCCACCGACAATTTTCACCGCGTCGTGATTTTCGACGGCTCGGCATCACCCGCTTTGCACCAATATTCCGTCATCTCGCGCATCGGCAACACCACAAGCAGTTGGGAAGGCTTGAAAAACGCCATCGGCGCGGGGATTACTGCCTCCGCGTCCGGCACACCCTATTGGGCGACCGACATCGGCGGATTTATCCCCGAAAAAGCCACTGAATCCTCTGAAAGCAACAATAATACGGAAGAATTTCGCGAACTCTACACGCGCTGGTATCAATTTGGCGCGTTTTCGCCGATTTTTCTGGCGAATGGCACTGCGCCGCGCCGCGCGCCTTGGGATATAGCCCCGGAGTGGCACTATGCCTATTCGACGATGCTCTATTACACCCGTCTGCGCTACCGTCTGATGCCTTACATCTACAGTCTGGTGGCGAAAAGCCATTTCGACGACTACACGATGACGCGCCCCCTGATGATGGATTTTGCGGCGGACAGTGCCTCCCAAACGGTGAGCTACCAGTATATGTTTGGCTCCGCGCTGATGGTTTGCCCGGTGTATCAGCACAAAAGTGAGCGGCGCGAGGTGTATTTTCCGAACGGACAAAATTGGTATGACGTATATTCGGGACGACAGATAAAAGGGGGGCAAAAACTCTCTGTTTCAGCACCTTACAGCCGTATGCCGCTGTTTGCCCGCGCGGGGTCTATCCTGCCGGTCGGCAGCGACACGATTCAAAACACCAAAGGGGCGCAGAAAAATTTGACGGTCTTTGTTTACGACGGCGGCGAGGGCGAATTTAGCCTCTACGAGGACGAAAATATCAATTACAACTACCTCAAAGGGCGATATACGCAAATCCCATTTACATACGATAATGCCACCAAGAAACTGCTCATTGGTGCGCGCACGGGCGAATTTCAGGGTATGACGCGCAAACGCACGATGACGGTGGTGCTGGTAACACGCGCCCATCCGACAGGCATCGACGATGCGTTGCCCTTCGTGAATGTGCGCACGATTGAGTATGATGGAGAGGCGCAAACGCTTTCTTTCGCGCGCGACGAGGTGGAGGCAGCGAAGCCGGAAGATGTAAAACCGGAAGATGTGAAGCCGGAAGGAGATGTGACGACAGAAGGAGATGTGAAGCCGGAAGAAGATGTGGAACCAACACCAGCCGCGAATGACAACATCGGACAATAAGCAGCAAGTGATGGAGCGCACGTCGTGGATTAGCATCCTCGGCAATGCCTTTTTGTCGCTGTTGAAAATAACGGTGGGGATGATTTCGGGCAGTCTGGCGGTGCTGAGCGACGGGATAGACTCGGCTCAAGACGTGGTCACGTCGGTGGTGATGCTGATTGCCACGCCGATAATCTACCGTCCGCCGAATGCACGCTACGTTTTCGGGCAGAAAAAAGCGGAAAATGTGGCGTCCACCATCCTCTCTTTCGTGATTTTTTTCGCCGGCGGGCAGATGTTTCTAACCGCTGTGCGGCATATTTTTCAGCCACAGGAGGCGGTTATGCCCCCGCTGATTGCCATTTGGGTGACGCTGATTTCCATCGTCGGCAAACTTTTGCTGGCTCTCTACCAATTTCGGCAGGGCAAAAAAATTGATTCGCCCCTCCTGAAAGCCAATGCGGTGAATATGCGCAACGATGTGATTATCTCGCTCGGCGTGCTGCTGGGATTGGGGTTGATTTATTTCTTCGATATGCCCATTTTGGATGCGATAGTTGCCTTGTTGATAAGCATTTACATCATTTTCACGTCGATAGGCATTTTCAAAGATGCCAATCTGGTGCTGATGGACGGTGTGGACGACACCTCGGTCTATGAAAAAATCATCGCCGCAGTGGAAACTGTGCCCGGAGCCAGCAACCCCCACCGCATCCGCTCCGGTCGCGTGGGCAACCTCTACAACATCGTGTTAGACATCGAAGTCGATGGCGCAATGCCCCTCCGGGATGCCCACCAAATAGCCGAAGCCGTGGAACAAAGCATCAAACAGTCCGTCGAAAATGTCTATGACATCGTGGTGCACGTGGAGCCGACGGGCGATTCGTCGTGTGCCGAAAAATATGGTGTCAGCAAAGACAATCTGGAATAGCATCGTGGCGGTTTTGACCCGCGAAGCCCCTAAATTATCGCCTGCATATAATCATCCTGATTTTTTTTGTCCACCTCTTTGAGTTGAATGACTATCACAAAGGGCTGTGTGGTGGTTTGGAGGCTCTCCGGAATGAGCAGGTCGTAATACGACGCTCCCGTTTTGTCGCGGTAATACGAGCCTGCCTTGCCGTCGCCATTGATTTTGACGGCGGCTTTGTTCGACAGCAGGTGCGCCTTCTCGATGACATAGACAAGTGCCTTGTCCGTGTTTTTGGGCAACTTCACCCGCACCAGATTGTTCATCGGCTTGTTGAAAACCGTCAAATAGATGCTGTTGTTTCTCTGGGTGGAATAGCCCCAATCCTGTTTTTCCAACAGCGAGTGGTGCGTGCCGTAAATGGCTTCACTGTTCACAGCCATCCATTCGCCGATGCCGCGAGCGATGTCTGTCTCTTCCTTGCGGATGTTGCCCTTGCCGTCGGGACCGAAATTAATCACGAAATTGCCGTCCAGCGCATTGGCTTTCACCATCATTTCAATCAGGTCGTAGGGCGTTTTCACATACCACAGCGACCAATCGTGGTGGTAGCCCCACTGATTTTCGGGGATGGTCATCGCGCAATCCCAATCGTTGCCTTTCAGTTCTGCCAACGAATTGGGCAGGTTGCGCTCGTAACGCTGGTCGTAGTCGTCAATCAGGTCGCCATTGCTGTCTTCGTGACGCTTTCCGAACTCGTCGGCGCGGAAGCGGCTACCGATTATCAAGCCCGGGTGCATCGCGCGCAGTTCTTTACCCAAATCGTCCACCCAAGCCGCCTGTTCAATCCACGCCTTGTCCCACGAGCCGTCAAACCACAGCCCTTTGGCTTGCGGATAGTTGGTCAGAAGTTCGATTAACTGATTGCGTGTGAACGTTTTAAATGTTTCGTAACGGGCTTTGTCCTTGTCGTTGGCGGCGGGGGCGGCTTGATAGCCCTTGTGGCTCCAGTCGATAATCGAAAAATAGAGATAGACATCAATGCCTTCAGCTGCATAAGCGTCCACCACTTGTTTCACAATATCCTTTTTATAGGGCGTGTGGGCGATAGTGTAGTTGGTGTATTTGCTGGGCCACATACAAAAACCGTCGTGATGCTTGGTCGTGAAAATCACATATTTGGCACCCATTTGTTTGGCTTGTGCTGCCCATTTTTTGGCATCGAAATCCGTGGGATTGAACTGTTTATACAAATTATCATACACCTCATTGGGCATATCTTTCCACGAGCGAATCCATTCGGCTGCGCCGGTCGATGTTTTGCCGTTCCACTGCCCGCCGGGAATGGCATACACGCCCCAGTGGATAAATTGCCCCAACCCATATTCGCGCCACTGCTGCATTGCCGCATCGGTGCGCTTGCCACCGTGCGCACCGTGCGCCAACGGGATGCGCGCCGCTTCCTGTGCCGTCACTTGCCCTGCCAATAGCAGGCAGAACATTGAAATGAAAATGTTTTTTGCGTTCATATACGATAATCATTTATAATAATATTCATATTTCTATGCCCCGCTTGGCATAGTTTCATTTGCTCAAATCCGTTTTTATCAGATATTCCAGTCGATTGGGATTTTGTCGATTATCAAACAGCTTTGTCGAAAAAACGATTTATTTCTCGTTCGGTATAGTTTTGTTCCAGATAGTCATAAATTGCCGCAAGGTTTTCTTGGGCAATGAGTGTCCAATCAATATTCAAAGCCATTTTTCGTATCTTTTTCTGACCTCTGAATGAGGGACTGTCAAACCCGCATCCGCTTGTGCCAAACTGTCTAATAAGCGTTGTTGCCAATACTCCGGCATGGCATCAAACCAATCTTCTTCTTCGGGCTGCTCGGCATACCCCGAATGGAGTATCTCAATTTCATTAAAGACACTTTCTTCAAAAACACTTGCTTCTCTTTTTGTTTTTGTTGCTAACATCGGTTTTTTGTATTTTTATTATTAATTTGAGATGCAAAATTACAACATATTTTTGGAATACACAAACGTTTTTGGCAAATTATTTTTGCAAGACCTTGTAAAAAAGAGAGCCACCCACGCGGGGCAGCCCTCTTTCATTACTATATCAGCATACAGACAAATTACTTAGTTTGATGTTGGATTTTGCGTCAGCGTTCCCGGATAAGAATTGATGGCATTTTGCGGGATGTAATACACCACGCGGTAATCTGTTGGCAGTATGTCTTCCATCGCGGCGTGCGGACCGGGATATTGACGGGTCAGGGCGCGACCGTTGCGATACACGTCGTAGCTGCGTTCTGCCTGAAAAGCCAATTCCAGGGTGCGTTCTTTTTCAATCCGTTGTTCGGCATTGGCGGCATCCAGCGATGCGTAGCCTTCGCCCGGGAGGGAACGTTCGCGCACGAGGTTCAGGGCTGCCACTGCCGTTGCATAATCGCCTGTTTTGGCGGCTGCCTCTGCCTTGTTGAGATAGACCTCTGCCAAACGCGAGATTACCGGCGAATGCAGGTGCGAATCTTCGCCTTCACGTGAGCACTTCACGATGTAGAACTGCGGATAGACGCGGTTTAGATTGATGTATTGGTCGATGTAGCCGGTATAGGTTACGTCTTTGATAAACGTGCCGTCCGGTTTAACATCTTTGTAGTCAATCGACCAAATGCCCTGTTCCACATCTACCGGAGTTAGCGTGTAATCGGTAGTTACCCCGCTTACGGTTTCTTTGCAAGTGGCGGTGCTACCATTGACAACCACGTCTGCCTGCACATAATTGAAGTTGGTCTGCACACCATCTGTGTTATACACATTCTTGATGAAACGGAAAACGGGTTGTTCTGCGGATTTATAAGTCGGCTCGATGAAGGCGGCACGGGCATCTACAATTTTGCCTTTGTACCAGTCGTTGCGCCCTGTTTCGTCCAATAAAGCAATGTATTTGGCACTTGCATACATTTCGCCCCAGCCCATACCGCCGATATTGGCATACATACCACCGATACCATAATAATGGTCATAACCCGAAAACTCGGAGGCTACACGTTTTACTACGAAGATAGATTCAACATTTTCTTCCGGAAGTATCGTGTTGTACTTCATAAAACGGGTACGCTCTAACAGCTCATAAGTTTCCGAATCAATCACCTTGTCGGCATATTCAACCGCCTTTTGTGCATATTCGGCATTGGGGCTATCCCATGTGCCACTCATATACAGATAGACACGGGAGAGCAGTGCCCAAGCGGCTTCTTTGGACGCACGCGAGGGACCTTGATTCGCGCTGATGAGGTCTGCTGCCTTCTTCAAGTCATTGACCGCTTGTTCGTAAGTTGCCTTCACGGTGGCACGGTCGGGCAACGCGAGATTAAACATATCGTCAGGCGTGCCATTCACAATAGGCACACCGAGATTTGTTGCCGGACTTTGATAGTACGGGCGACCATAAGCACGGCACAGATAGAAATACATCATGCCGCGCAGAAAATAACATTCGCCTAACTTGCTGTCAATAGCATCACCCTTTCCTTCAGGCACCAATGCCATGATATTGGAAGTCTGAGCGATTACTTTGTAACTATTATCCCAAAATGTTTGCAGACGTCCATTGCCGGGTGTGCGCGAATAGGAAATAAATTGGTAAAACGCATCGGATGAACTCCCGCGTATCATCATATTATCGCCGGCATACTCACCGCAACGGTGCATCACGTCTGACCATCCTTTCAACTGAGAATAGGCACCATTCAACAATCCGTTGAAAGTGGCATCCGGATTTTCCGTGATTGCTTCCGCCGTCTGTGAGGTGGAGGGGAACCTGTCTATGTCGCAGGCTGTGAACACACAGGCTGCGGCTACAATTATTAAATATATTTTTTTCATATTGTTAATTTATTAAAATGTAAAATTGAGACCAAACATAAACTTGCGCGTAATCGGATAATTGCTCACGCCCGTCACACCGGTAACTCGGCTCGTGTTCGTGTTGCTATCCTCTCTCACTGGAATTTCCGGGTCAACGCCGGAGTAGTCGGTGATGGTAAACAGGTTTTCGGCGGTAAACGAGAGGCGAACATTCTGTATCTGCCACTGAGGCAACGGAATATTGTAGCCCACCGATAAACTGCGCAGTTTAAAGTAGCCGCCATCTTCCAGAAAACGGGAAGACACCTTCTCCGAGTTGGATTTGTTGTTGTAAGATGCTATGGGGTGCGTTGCTATATCGCCCGGTTCTTCCCAGCGGCTCCATCCATCCATCAACTTCATTTGATTGCGGTCGGTATAGGCACCATCGGAGTCATATTCCAGACGGGAATAGTTGTAAATTTTGCCCCCAACCGAATAGCCAAACACGGCATTCAGGTCAATCTGCTTCCATGCCACGTTGGTAGAGAAGCCGCCGAAAAAATCGGGTGTGTAAGCACCTGCCGTCACTTGGTTGGCGTCTGCATATTTAGAAGTAATCACACGATTTCCCGCATCATCGGTTTTATACCATTGAGGGGCACCGTCTTCGGGATTCACGCCCGCCCATTCGGGAACATACCATGTATCTACATCGTAGCCCGGCTTCAACAGTTTTGAGGCTGAACCGGAAATGCCGCTTCCATCTCCTACAATTATTTGTTCTTTGCCTTGATACAGTTTCTTCACCTCATTGCGGTTTAAGCCCAAGTTGAAATCAATTGACCAATTCCAATCCTTACTTTTGATAACATCGGCACCCAACTGCACTTCAAAGCCCTTGTTTTCCATTTCGCCAATATTTTGCCAGATGTTCGTTACACCGGTAAGACCGGTAACAGGCACCTGAAACAGAATGTTGTCGGTATATTTGTTGTAGTAATCCAAATTGACACGGAAACGATTCAAGAAGTTGAAATCCACACCAATACCCAAGGTGTTGGTCTTCTCCCAAGTCAAATCTTTATTGCCTATTTGCGAAAGGGAAAAGCCGGGTATTCCATTGTAACTGGCTGATGTTGAAGTAGAATAGAGGTCATACTGCGGATACAAAGACGTTGGGAGGTTACCCACCGACCCATAAGCAGCACGCACTTTCAACAAATCCACCCAATCGGCTTGAAAAAAGTCTTCCCGATTGATGACCCAACCGCCGCTGATAGAGAAGAAATTGCCATACTTGGCGTTGTCCCCCAAATTGGAGGAGCCATCTCGGCGGGCAGAGAACTGAGCCAAGTATTTGCTGTCGTAGGCATAGTTGGCATTGAAGAGGACGGATTGAACGGCGGAAGTATTGACTACCCCCTTCGTTTTTTCCGGTTTAGCGGCTATGTCCAACACATCAAAGCCGGGAGCAACACCCGTAGCTGCCACCGACAAACTCTTATATTCATAATCACGGAACTCATAAGCCACCAAAGCATTCACCGAGTGTACGCCAAACGAGTTGTTGAAGCGAAGAATTTGGTTGGTGTAGCGACGTGTTGTTTTCTGGTCATCCTCTGTGATGCGCCCATTCACGCCCGCTTCATCTTCATCCACATTTTC
>BNTT01000030.1 GCA_025996815.1 Bacteroidia bacterium | reverse complement strand
ATCGGTACAATAGAAGGGCTTTTATGGGGTCAATCTTTGATTTGACCATTAAAAGAATGGTCTTTCATGAGCCTATAAGATTGAAATATAATGCATTAACAAGGGCGACCTAAGCGCCTATACCAATTGATGTTTTACTGAGTGCCGTGATTCGAGCCACCAGATATTTATTGGTGGAAGGCAGCAAAAAGCAGACCAATAACACATAGAACACGCCAATGACCCAAGGGTCAAAAAAGGCAATGTGGTTAAGCCCCCAGCCGCGTATCACGTCGGGCGCGAAAGACAGGAAGAGGCTCAATGCGATAAAGAACGCTCCCACCGCAAAGAAGGGCAGGGATTTTTCGGGCGTTTCCGCCGCTATTTCTTCGTTTGTATTTTGTGTCATCGTTTGTATTTTTTTTCAGCTGCAAAAGTACGAAAAAATCATGAATTTTCGTTGCTCAACACCAATAGTTCCTGAACAATTATTGGTGAAATTCTAAAATCTACTGCTTGCAACCTATCTAAATACGGTTTCAATGCAGGGATTAAACCCTTTTGTTTGGCAGAAAACAACATACCTAAAGTTCCTGTCATTTTAAGTCCTAATCTTTTGGCTTCTCTCCTGCCTTTCAAATCATCAATAATCAGCAGGGCATTTTCCAATTCAATGGACAAGGCAATCGCGGAGGATTCGCCCCTGTCTAACGTTGCTTCGAGCAACTGCTGGTAATTTTTGTTTGTAACCGATTTTACTTTAATCCATTCGGGAAGCGGCTCGCCAAACTCCTCCAAGATATCTTCCGTAACCACCACTTCGTGATATAATTGACGCAACAAGCCGATTGCATCCGTCTTTGTCAGAGCAATGAGGCAACTTGTATCTGTTATGACGGCGATTTCAGGCATTTGCAATATCCTCCAAAAGGTCTTCCACTTTGGTGCTGAACGGCGAAACGCCGTATCTGCCCATCAATTCGATAAAAGCCCGCTTGGACACATTGGCTACCGCCGATGCCTGACCGGCAGACAACAGCGCATCTTCGTATAACTTTGCCGCCAAATAAACGGAATAGTCAAATGAAAGGCTGTTTCCAACCTTGGGGACATTCAAAACTATTGTTTCCATAAATATTTTTTTTCTAATTTCGATGCAAAGATACTGCTTTTTTATGACTTTTAATAAAGAATATTTATTTTTGAACAGCCTTTTTTTCAAAAAAAAATACTACCTTTGCACAAAAAATAAAAAGATGAGAGTAATAACCCGAAAACGAATTATTGAATATTCCTTGACCCATCCGGATGCAAAAAATGCGTTAGATGATTGGTACGAAAAAACAGAACTGAGCAAATGGAATTGTTTTGCTGATGCCAAAGCCACATTTAATAGTATTGATAATGTTGGTGGCAAAAGATATGTGTTCAACATAAAAGGAAATTTGTATAGATTGATTGCATTGATATTGTTTGAGCCGAAAATTGTGTACATTCGATTTATCGGAACTCATGCAGAATACAGTAAAATACAGGATTGTTCAAAAATTTAAACTTATGGAATATGCAAAAAATAATGAATGAAATGGAATATGAGGCTATCATGCAACGCATTGATGGGCTTGTAGAAATTGTGGACGACACGACGGACAAGACAGACAAAAATTACATTGAGTTAGATGTTCTCACGGATTTGGTCGTTGCGTATGAAAAAGAACATTTTCTTGGTAAGAAACCTGCCACAGTAGATGCAGTGAAATTTCATAGGTACGAAATGAAAAAAAGGGCTGTTATTGCACCCGCTAAATCCGTCAAAAGGGTTGCCGGTTTGGTTGGAGCGTGATTTTTTTGATTTTTTTTGCAAGGCTATAATTTTTTGTGTAACTTTGCAGGCGAATATAAAAAATATGTCGGAGGAGATTTGTATAAAAAAGGGGTTGCTGCCGCTTTCCAAGTTGTATGGCTGGGCGGTGCGCGTGCGGAATATGTGGTTTGACTGCGGGATTTTGACGAGCGAGCAGTTTTCGGTGCCCGTCATTTCGATTGGCAATCTGGCGGTGGGCGGCACGGGCAAAACTCCTCATACAGAGTATCTTATCCGGCTTTTGAGCAAGAAATACAGGGTTGCGGTGCTCAGTCGCGGCTACCGGCGGCGCACTTCGGGCTTTCTTTTAGCCGATGGTCAATCGACGGCGCAAAGTGTTGGAGATGAGCCGTTTCAAATGTTTCGTAAATTTCCGGAAGCCACGGTGGCTGTGGACGGCAATCGTCGGCGCGGCATCAAACGGCTGTTGGCGCTGCCTGTCAATCAGCGTCCGGAGGTCATCCTTTTGGACGATGCCTACCAGCATCGCTATGTGAAGCCATCGCTGTCTATCCTGCTCACAAGTTGCCAACGGCTGTTTTCTAAGGACGAACTGTTGCCCGCCGGACGGTTGCGCGAGCCTGCCGCGCAAAGCAACCGCGCCCATATCGTGATTTGCACCAAATGCGACGAAGATTTGTCGGAACACGACCTGCTGGCACTCTCGGAGCAGATTCCGCTTCACAAACAGCAGCAACTGTATTTCACGGGCTACCATTACAAGGGGCTGCTGCCCGTTTTTCCGGACAGCACACCGGTGAAAAAAGAAAGCCTCGAACGCCTGCAAAAAGAGGCTTACAGCCTGCTGATGGTGGCAGGATTGGCTCTGCCGGAGGATATGGCGGCGTATCTGAAAAATTATACGGAGGATTTGCAAACGCTGATTTTCCCCGACCACCACCACTTTTCAAAACACGACGTGGAGAAAATCGCTGCCCAATTTGCGGCGATTAAGAACGAAAAAAAGATGCTCATCACCTCCGAAAAAGATGCCGTGCGCCTGATGGGTAGCCCTTTTATTTCGGAAACACTCAAATCCGAACTCTATTATTTGCCCATCCGCGTCGTTTTTTGCAACAATCAGGAAGAATTATTCACAAAAAAAATAGAAGAACATGTTACAAATTTTAAAGGAAACCGCAGCTTGGCTTAGACCACAGATACCTGCGGACACGAAAATCGGCGTTATTTTGGGCACCGGCTTAGGCGATTTGGCGGATGCGATTACGGACAAGAAAGAGATTTCTTACGAAAAAATCCCGCATTTCCCCGTTTCAACGGTGGAAGGGCACAGTGGCAAACTGATTGTCGGCAAATTGGGCGGCAAACCCATTTTGGCGATGCAGGGGCGGTTTCACTATTACGAGGGTTACGACATGAAGCAGGTAACTTTCCCGGTGCGCGTGATGCAGTTGCTGGGCTTTGAATACCTGTTTGTGAGCAACGCGGCGGGTGGCATGAACGGCTCGTTTGAGGTGGGCGACATCATGCTGATTGAAGACCACATCAACCTGTTTCCGGAGCATCCCCTGCGCGGCAAAAACTACGAAGAACTTGGCGTGCGCTTCCTCGACATGAGCGAAACCTACAGCAAGGAGTTGCGCAAATTAGCCGTCGCGGTGGCAGAAAAAAACCGCATCAAGTTGCAAAAAGGCGTCTATGTGGGCTTGCAGGGACCGACGTTTGAAACGCCCGCCGAGTATTACTATTTCCGCATCATCGGCGGCGATGCCGTGGGGATGTCCACCGTGCCGGAAGTAATCGTAGCGCATCACGGCGGGCTGAAAGTGCTCGCGTTTTCCATCATCACCGACCTCGGCGTGATTGGAAAAGTGATGGAAGTGAGCCACGAAGAGGTGCAGGCAGCGGCGAAAATCGCCCAACCCAAGATGGCATTTATTATGGAGGAAATCATCAAGCAGTTGAAACTCTGATGATTGGGGTGGCAGTATTTTGAAAGGAGCTCTTAAAACAGGGCATCTTCGTTGAAATCTGCCAATTCGTCTTCATTGTAACCCTCCTCGTCATCAAAGCCTAAATCGTCGTCGAGCAAGTCATCCGCTGCAGGGATGGGTGCGGCGGCGATTTTTGCGAAATCCATCGTTTCTTCGGGGGCGATTTGGCGGGGGGGCTTGCCTTCGGATTTCACTACTTGCGGCTTGGCTTGGTTTTTTCCGGGGATGATTTCTTTCAGTTCCATAAAAAAGCAGCGGTCGGTGAGCGGCTCAAACACGTAGAGCATTTTTTGGTGCTCCTCTTCCAACAGTTCGCCGAGGCGGGTGCTGTCCATTATATACAGGTCTTTCTCGAAGTCGGAACCCATATCAATGAGCGTGATTTCCGTATCTTTTTCCCACTCGTCGTTGCAGAGGAAAAACGACGTGATTTGGTCTTGCCGGTAGTTCACGGCATCCAAAATCGCCTCGTGCAATGTGTGAAACGTGGCATCCGAATCAATGGTGATGTCGCGCCGGAAATCATCCACCTCGTCTGAAACTAAAATAAATCTGTAAATCATTTTTTCAATATTTTTGGTGCAAAGGTAGATATTTTTTTTTAATCTATGAAATAAATTGTACCTTTGCCGTTCAATTATTTCAAAAGATGAAACACGATTTATTCAGGAAGAAAAGCATCACGGCGATGCTTCGGGAGGCGGACACCTCCGACGGTGGCGGCTTGAAACGGACGCTCTCCGCCACCAATCTGGTTACATTGGGCATTGGGGCTATTGTGGGCACGGGCATTTTTGTCGTTACCGGTCAGGCGGCGGCTCAATATGCGGGTCCGGCGCTCACCATCTCGTTTCTCATTTCCGCCTTCGGGTGTGTGCTGGCGGGGTTGTGCTATGCCGAATTTTCTGCTATGATACCCGTTTCGGGCAGCGTCTATTCTTACAGTTATGCCACGCTTGGCGAACTCTTCGCGTGGTTTATCGGCTGGGATTTGATTCTCGAATATCTCTTTGCCGTTTCGAGCGTTGCGGTCGGCTGGTCGGGCTATGCGTGCAACTTGCTGAGCAGCTGGGGGTTGGAACTCCCGCCGCATCTCATTCAGCCGACCTTCGACCACGTTTCGGGCGCGGGCTGGGTGCTCACGGGCAGCATCATCAATTTCCCCGCCGTGTTTATCATCGCCCTGGCATCGTCGCTGCTGCTGGCGGGCGTGAAGCAATCGACGCGCATCAACACCGTCATTGTGGTGGTGAAAGTGAGCGTCATCCTGCTCTTTATCGGCTTCGGGATGTCGTATATCGACACCGGCAACTACCATCCGTATATCCCCGAAAACACCGGCTCGTTCGGCTCATTTGGCTGGAGCGGCATTTTGCGCGCCACGGCGGTGGTGTTTTTCGCCTATCTGGGCTTCGATGCCCTTTCGACTGCCGCTCAGGAAACCCGCAACCCGCAGAAGAATATGCCCAAAGGCATTCTTATTTCGCTGTTGATATGCGCCGTGCTGTATGTAGCCGTTACAGCCGTCCTCACGGGGATGGTCAATTATAGGGAACTGGACGTGGACGCGCCCATCGCGCTGGCGATTGACCGGGCGGGAGAAAATTTGTTGTGGCTCAGTCCGTTCATTAAAATAGGTGCCATAGCGGGCATCAGTTCGGTGATTTTGGTGATGACGTATGGATTGACGCGCATCTATTATGCGATTGCGCACGATGGATTGCTGCCCCGGATGTTCGCCAAAGTGAACGCAAAAACCGGCGTGCCTCAAAACGCCACCATCTTTGCCTGCGTTGGCTGCAGCTTGGTGGCAGGGCTTTTTCCCCTCCACGTGCTGGTGGAAATGGTGTCGATAGGCACCCTGATGGCATTCGCCATCGTCTGCATCTCCGTGCTCGTGCTGCGCAAGACCCAACCGGATTTGAAACGCCCCTTCCGTGTCCCCTTCGTGCCGTGGATACCCCTGCTCGGCGCGGGCGTATGTATCCTGCAAATGGTTTCGCTGCCGTGGAGCACGTGGCTGCGGCTGATTATCTGGACGGCGGTGGGCTTGGCAATTTATTTCTGCTACGGCATACGGCGCAGTCGGCTATCGTAACGTCTCATGACGGATTAAAATTGGAAGTAGATAAACGCCTGCAAATCAGCCGTTACGAATTGATAAATCAGGAAGATGGACACGACCACGATGGTTGCCATGAGCGCGAGGTGCATCTTGGCGAAGGCATAGCGGTAGCGACGTTTGAACTTGTCGGGGAGCCAATGGATGAGCATTCCGATGATAATCAGCGAGAACACGAAGCGATATTCATACACCATGGTGCCGATTTGCGACACATTCCATTGGCTGCCGATTTGATTGACCATGTTTTGTGCCGTGCTCCAAGCCGTTTGGTTGGCATCCGACGGGTTTAGATTGGAGCCGGAGCGGAAAAAGAGGCGCGTGAATGAGATATACACAAATGTCTGAAAAATGCCCCACGCATTGTCTAACCATGTAAATTTGTGCTTGATGTTCGTCATAACGTAGCAATAGCGAACGAGCGTGCCCACAAAAATAATCGCCACCCACACGAGCAGGATATTCGCCAGCGGGGCATCAAAAAAGTATTTGAAAAGGAAGCATCCTATGAGTAGCGAGGCTTGAATCATCACCTGGCGCCACGCACTTTTATCGCGCCAATACTTGTATGCCACGATTCCCACGCCATTCAGTCCGCCCCAAATCATAAAATTCCAACTTGCCCCGTGCCACAAGCCGCCCAGCAGCATGGTGTTCATCAGGTTGAGGTCGGTATTGATTTTTTTGCGCAGTTCGGGGCGGGAATAAAACAGGTAGAAGACGCGCAGCAAAACCGCCAAAATAGCCAGACTCACCCACGCATTGTGCGCCAGCATCATGGCTGTGAGCGCGATAAGGATAATCAGCAGGTAGGTGGCAAACGTGACCGTGCGGCTGCCGCCCAATGGGATGTAGAGGTAGTCTTGCAGCCATTTGGAGAGCGAGGTATGCCAGCGTTTCCAAAAATTGGCGGCGTTTGAGGCTTTGTAGGGCGCATTAAAATTTTTCGGCAAGTGAAAGCCCATCAGCATCGCCACGCCGATGGCGATGTCGGTGTAGCCGGAGAAGTCGGCATACACCTGCAAGGAGTAGCCAAACAGCGCGACAAGGTTTTCAAAGCCCGAAAACATACCCGGATTTTCAAACACGCGGTCCACAAAATTCACGGCGATGTAGTCGCTCAGGATGATTTTTTTCGCCAGCCCGTTCAAAATCCAGAACACCGCCAGCCCGAAATACTTCTGCGTGAGGTGGTATTTTTTATAAATTTGCGGCACAAATTCGGCGGCGCGGATGATTGGTCCTGCCACCAACGACGGGAAGAAACTCACATACAGACCGAAATTCAGGATTTCCTGCATCGGTCGAATGCGCTTCCGATAGACATCCATCAGGTAACTGATGTTTTGAAAGGTGTAAAACGAAATCCCAATCGGCAGCAGGATGCTCGACACATCAAACCGCTCGGAGCCGCTCAGCACGTTGCCAACAAAGGCAAAGGCATTGAAAATGCGGAAGTCGGTGTCAAAAAGATTGTTGATAACATCCGTGATGAAATACGCATATTTGAAATAAAAGAGGAAAAACACATTGACCAGCAGCCCGATGATGAGGTTGCGCCGCTTCCATTGATTGCTTTTCACCTCATCAATCAGGCGCGCCTGCTTGTAGTTGAAGGCGGTGGTGAACAGCAAAATGAGCACAAACAAGCCGCTCGTTTTGTAATAAAAAAACAGGCTGGCAACACACAACCATGTGTTTCGCATCAACTGCCGGTTTTGCAGCCGCGAAAAAACAGCAAACACCAGCGCAAAAAACACCCAGAAATAAAACTGCGTGAACAGCAACGGCGAGTTGGAGTTGAAGGCGAATATATTTTGTAAGAAATCCAGCATAATTTATTCTTTAACATAAGATAAATTATAATTCATGAGTGCCTCATATAATAAATCTCCCAAATAGAGATAGCCGTCGCGCTTGAAATGGATTTTGTCGGTGGCTGCCAAGCCCTCCTTTTGCCATTTTTGCATTGAGCCTAAGCCGCCCATCAATTCAAACAAGTCCCACAAGCCGCCCTGATGCTGTTTTGCCAACTCATAGAACGCCTCGCGGGCTATCACGCCGTTGGGATTGACCACGTAGCGACCCTTTCTCGTTTTCCGAAACGAGTCGTTGTTGGTGATGAAAATATACGCACAATTGGGATTGACCCGCTCGACGCGCTCAATCAGGGCATTGTAGTTGGCAATAAACCGCTCTTTGGAGAAATTGTCGCCCGCCGCATCGTTGACGCCGATGCCAAAAATCACCAAATCGGGGTTCAAATAGTGCAGTTCGGACTCCCAATTTTCGCAGCGCAAATAGGACGGCACAGAGGCTCCATTCACGCCGATGGCGTGATAAACCAGCCCGCGCGTGTTGCGCTCCGAGATGATAAAACCATCCACCACAAATGTGTGCGGCTCATCTTCCTGCTGCACAAATTTGATGCTAAACTCACTTTCCGATTGCGGCACAAAAAACAGATAACTTGTGCCCGTGGCATTCGGGATGCCTTCAATCAGGTTGTCCTGATAGCTCAAAACGGGCTTCACCGCCGTGCTCTTGTCCAGCGAATAGCCCAGCATCCGGAGGATGTTAAACTCCCAGCCCCCCTTGGGAGGGGGCGACGGTGGGGTGGACGGCGGATTGAGCGGCGGATTGAGCGCGACATTGATTTGCGCATCCGGGTCGTCGGTGTAAACAGCCACGCCACCCACGCCCAGCGGCACTTCGTGCTTCCGCTGCACATTGCGTGCCGAGTTCCACTGTCCGGAATAGGTTACCTTATAATTGCTCGGATTGTTCGTTTTCGCCACCGTGTAGGGGAAAATATACCCCCTGAAAACAGCCACGTCGTCGTTTGCAAACCGCTTTTTCAAATTTTGTCGCACCTGATTGGAAAAAATATCTGCCTGCACGTGCGAGCCGCCGATATGCAGTATATTAAGCCCGTTTTGCTTCAGCGACCTCGGATTTAACCGCTGCAACACCCGATTGAGCCGCTCCGAATCGCCTCCGGGCACCTGAATACAGTTGTAAGACATATCCACAAACGGATAGTTCTGGGCAAATATGCCCAAAGACACGCTGATGAATAATCCGATAAATAAGATGTGTTTCATTTGAGGTTGCAAAGGTAAGAATTTTTTTTAATTTATTTAGCATCGTTTAGAATGGATACCCCACCGCGATGTGCCACGCAAAATTGCTGTGGAAATTGGGGTGGAGGATTGTCCAGCGGTCTTTTCCCTGCTTGGAGGGGTCGTAGGCTTTTTCGCCGGCATCGAGGCGGACGAGGAAATAGTCGAGGTCTAAGCGCAAGCCAAGTCCGTATCCCACAGCGATTTGCTCCCAGAAAGTGCTGAATTTGAATTGCCCGCCGGCTTGCCCTTCGTAGTCTCTGATTGTCCAGATGTTGCCGGCATCGACGAAGGCGGCGGCTTCGAGTTTCCAGAAAAGGCGCGTGCGGTATTCAACGTTCAGGTCGAGTTTGATGTCGCCCGATTGGTTGAAAAAGGTGGAGGAGGAGTTGGGGACGTATGCGCCCGGTCCCAATTCGCGCACCGACCACGCGCGGACGCTGTTGGCACCGCCCGAATAGTAGCGTTTTTCAAACGGCAGCAGGTCCGAATTGCCGTAGGGGAAGCCGATGCCGCCGCCGATGCGCCACGCAACCGAGTTTTGGGGGTCAATCACGATGGTTTTTGAAAAATCGAAATCGCCTTTTAAAAATTGCGCGAAATAGGTGTCAAACAGTTTGTAGGAGCCTTGTTCGTTCTTTGTGGCACCCAGCAATGTGCGAACGCTATACAGCACATTGCCCGACGATTCGACCGAAAGGCGCAGCGAATAGGCATCGTGCTGCTTGATGGAGGGGTCGAACGTCGATTTGAGAAATGAATAGTCCATGCTGACGATAAATTGGTCGGTGTAGCCAAAATAGCGCGCGTCGGAGGGCAAATTGTTCAAAAAAGTGGCATCAATGCGTGGCAGATGGATGTAATCGACGTTCAGCAAATCGAAGCGGTGGGTGGCGGCAAACTTGTTGCGGTTTTGCCAATTGTATCCGATAGAGCCGGAAAAGAGTATCCGGTCGTATTCGGGGCGCGTTTGATAGTTGTAGAGCACCGAAAATTCCGTTGCCGTTTTCAGCCGCCGCGCAAGTTTTTGGTCGCTAAACGGCACAATAAATTTGGGGATATGCAGCGCAAGTTCCGTCCCAAATTCCCAATAGGGATTGGAAAAATTGCTCATCGTTTCATACGCCCCACGCACGCTAAAGCGCAGCATTTCGGAGCCGCGAAAGAGGTTGCGATGCGTGTAGTTTGCCGACGAGGCAACGCCCAAATCGCCCGCCGTGTTGGTGCCTTCGACCGAAAAAGAGATGCCCTGACGGCGTGTGGGCATCGTGAGCACGGTGGCATCCAAAAACAGCGAGTCGTTGCGCATTTTCTCGTTAAACCGGATGTGGATATTGCTCAGCGCGTGCAAGTTTGAAAACGCCGAGTAGGTGCGGTCTTCCTGCAACTGCGAATATTCCTGTCCGGAGGCAATGAACGTGTTGCGAACAAGCGTTTTAGGACGCAGGGATGGCGATTTCCCCAAGAAAAAAATGGTGTAATCGTCGCTCACGATACTGTCTTTTCGGGGATAGTTCGCGGCACTGGGCATCGTGAGCGGGTCGTAGTCTACGAGGATTTTCACCTTGTCGAAATAATATTTTTTGAACGGGAAATAGGTGCTCGATGCGCTGTCGCCAACATTTGCGCGGGCTATTTCGCGAAATTTCAGTTCCAAATCCACCGCGTTGGCATTCTGCGTACTGTCGGCATCAAACATGATATTGTCTTTGGTGAAGGCATAATAGCCCTGATTGCGCAACTCGGTTGTCAGGCGGTTGCGCTCGGCATCCAGGTGGGTGCGGTTAAACAAATCGCCCTTCTTAATGCTTGATTCATCGGCGATTGGCAACTGATAATCGTTGGCGGAGAGTTGATAATTGTTGATGCGGTAGGGCGTGTTGCCAACGATTTTATAGACGACATCGGCTTTTTTCTTGCGCAGATGTACCTCTGAACTCACTGTGGCGTGAACATACCCCGCATTGACCAGCAATCTTTCAAACTCGGCAACGGTTTTTTCGACCGCCGTAGAGTCGAAAATCACGGGAGCCTCGCCAATCTTTCGGAGTACCCTGTTATGCCACCGGTTGGAGTTTTTACCCGACAAATTATAGACCTGCATCATCGTTTTGTTAAGTCCAAACATCTTATAATTAGGGCGTTGATTCAAATACGGTTCCACTTCCCAAGGTCTCTTGTATCCGGGCACGTCCGACTCTATTTTCACCTTGTCGAAAAGGTATTCCCCTTCGGGCACAAATTTTGTGGAACTGCAGCCGTAGCAGCCCCACAATGCGATGAAAATCAATAATTTACCGCTAAAAAATATTTTTTTAATTACATCGTTCTCTTTTAATGTCATAATCAATCCAATGAATGTATTACCAGCCCCGACCGCAGCTTTGGCTCAAACCACGTGGTCTTCGGCGGCATAATATTGCCCGAATCGGCGATGTCAATCAACTGCTTCATCGACACGGGATAGAGGGCGAGGGCGGCTGCCATTTCGCCGCTGTCTACGCGCTTTTTGAGTTCGCCCAATCCGCGCAGCCCGCCGACGAAATCGACCCGCTTGTCGGTGCGCAAGTCTTTCATTCCCAGCAGTTTGTCGAGGATGAGATTAGACGAGATGGTTACGTCCAGCACGCCGATGGGGTCGCTGTCGTTGTAGGTGCCGGGCTTCGCGTCCAGCGAATACCAATGTTTGTTGTTGAGATACAGCGCAAAATTGTGGAGGCGCGACGGGTGGTAAATTGCCTCGCCTCTATCTGTGATGGTGAAATCCGTTGCCAATTCCGCCAAGAAATCGGCATTCGACAGCCCGTTCAAGTCCTTCACCAAACGGTTGTAGTCCATTATTCTCAGTTGATTTTCGGGGAAACACACCGCCATAAAATAGTTGTACTCCTCCTTGCCCGTGTGGTGAGGGTTTTGCTGCGCCTTTTCCGAGCCAACCAGAGCCGCCGCCGCCGAGCGGTGATGCCCGTCTGCGATATACAAATAAGGTATATCCGCAAAAAGTGCCGTGATGCGTTGGATGGTCGCCGCATCGTCAATCACCCAAAACGTGTGCCCAATACCATCGGCGGACACAAAATCGTATTCGGGTGTTTTTTTTGTTTCCGCCTTCACGATGGCATCCAGCGCGGGATTTTTGGGATAGGCGAAAAACACCGGCTCGATGTTGGCATTGTTCACGCGCACGTGCTTCATCCGGTCTTCCTCCTTATCCTTGCGCGTCAGTTCGTGCTTTTTTATCGCACCGGTCAGATAATCAGGCACATAGGAGCCAACGACCAAGCCGTATTGCGTGCGCCCGTCCATTGTTTGCGCATAGATGTAATAATTTTCCGTCGCGTCCTGCTTCAGCCAGCCTTTGTCGCGAAAAAGTTTGAAATTTTCAGCCGCTTTCGCATACACATCGGCATCGTGCTCGTCTTTTCCGACCGGAAAATCAATCTCCGGCTTGATAATCCGGTACAAAGATTTCTCATTGCCCGCCGCCTCAGCACGCGCTTCTTCCGAACTCAAAACATCGTAAGGACGTGAAACAATGTCAGTTACGAACTGTTTCACAGGGCGAATACCCCTAAATGGTTTAATTGTTGCCATAACATTAAAATTTTTAATTTACAAAATAATTATTTTTAGACAATCACTAACCGCACCACCACGATTTCGGACTGCGTGCCGATGCGGAAAGGCGGACCCCACAAGCCCAAGCCGGAAGTGACGAAGATATTGGTCGCGCCCTTCTGTTTGTGGCCATAACTGACCTCAAAGAGGTTTCCGACGAGAAGATTGAAGGGGAAAAGTTGCCCATCGTGTGTGTGTCCCGAAAATTGCAGGTCAATGCCTGCCGCCTCTGCTTCTTCCAAATTATACGGCTCGTGGTCGAGCACGATTGTGGTCATGTCATTGCGGGCTTGACCCGCAATCTCCTGAATATCTGCCAGCGATTTTCGGGGGCGATTACCCTTTTTGATGTCATCGCGCCCAATGATTTGGATGTTTTCGGTCATCATTGCGGCATTGTCGATGAGCACCGTCATGTTCGTTTTTGCCAAAAATTCTTTGCAGTTGTCAATTCCACTCATGTATTCATGGTTGCCGAGGCAGAAATACACGCCCAGAGGGGCTTGCAACTGATTGATTTCTTCTTCCATGTGTTCGAGAGTCAGTGGCAACACATTGTTATCAACGAGGTCGCCGGCAATGAAAATGGCATCCGGTTGCTGCGCATTGATAAGTTGCACATACTTTTGCAATCGCTTTTTGTCTATCTGAACGCCCAGATGCAGGTCGCTCACTGCCACAATTTTCAGCGTCTGCCGGTTCGTCCCGCAAAGGGCAGTGTCATTGCGGGCTTGACCCGCCATCCCCTTCTGCACAACAACCTCTGTTTCAACTATTTTCGGATGATTGAATTGATAATTACCATACAGGAGGAGCACCGAAACGAGCGCATAGCCGGAAACAACCTGCGCACAACGCCCTGCACCTTCCACCTTCCACCTTTTACCCTTTATTACCCAAAGAATCAGGTCTGTCAGCACAAAATACATCGTCAGATACAGCATATAGCCCATCCAAACCGTCCCAATGTCGTACAGAACTTTCTGCAATCCAATCAGCAGCACATTTCTGCCCAGCATCGCCACCAAAAATGACAAAGCCAGCACCGCAAACACGACACAATAAACTGTCTTCGCAGGGCGAGCGGTCGTTTTCATAACTTTCCAACCGCGAAGAAACAAGTAGGCATTGACTGCCATGAATATTATAAATACACCTATAAAAAAGACCATTGTTTAATAATTTTTATTTTTTTTGTTATAGTGCAAAGGTAGTAATTTTTTTAATATCAAAACGATTGCATTGCGCAGAGGCGCGAATAATAGCCATTGAGGGCGATGAGTTCGTCGTGCGTGCCGCGTTCCACGATTTCGCCTTCGTGCATCACGCAAATCAGGTTGGCGTTTCGGATGGTGGAGAGGCGGTGGGCGATGATGATGGTGGTGCGGTTTTGCATCAGTTTTTCCAGCGCATCCTGCACGAGGCGTTCCGATTCGGTGTCTAAGGCGGAGGTGGCTTCGTCGAGGATGAGGATGGGCGGGTTTTTCAGCACGGCGCGGGCGATGCTGAGGCGTTGCCGCTGTCCGCCCGACAGTTTGCAGCCGCGGTCGCCGATGTTGGTGTCGAAGCCGTCGGCGGTTGCCACGATAAATTCGTAGGCGTTGGCAACTTTGGCGGCGGCGGCGACATCCTCCGGCGTGGCATTGGCGACGCCAAAGGCGATGTTGTTGAAAAAAGTGTCGTTGAAAAGGATGGCTTCCTGATTGACGATACCCATCAGTTGGCGCACGTCGTGCACCTTGGCATCCCTGATGTCTGTGCCGTCAATCGTGATGTTGCCCTTTTCAATATCGTAGAAGCGGGGCAGCAAATCGACCATCGTGGATTTGCCGGAGCCGGATTGACCCACCAGCGCGATGGTTTTCCCCTTGGAGATGGTCAAATTCACGCCTTTCAGCACCCAATTTTCCTTGTAGCGAAACCAAATATCGTGGTAGTTGATTTGTTCGTTCAGCCCGATTGGTTTCGGTGCTATCGGGTCGGTGATATTGGTTTCTGCCATCAAAATTTTGTCCACGCGCGCCATCGACGCCAGCCCTTTTTGAACGGAATAGGCGGCTCTCGACAAGTCTTTGGCGGGGTTGATAATCATATAGAAAATCGTCAAATAATACATGAATGAACTCGCCTCTATCGAGCTGTTGTCCGACAAAATCAGTGAGCCACCATACCACAGCACTATTGCAACCGTGATGATGCCCAGCAATTCGCTCATCGGGTGTGCCAACTGCTGACGGCGAAAAATCCGCATAGTCGTGTGCCTAAACTGCTCATTCGTCCTGCGAAAACGCTCCTCAATTTTCCGTTCGGCGTTGAAAGCCTTGATGATACGCAGCCCGCCGAGCGTTTCTTCGATTTGCGACATCAGATTGCCCCATTGCCGCTGTCCATCAGCCGAACTGCGTCTCAGGTTTTTGCCTACTTGCCCCATAACATAGCCCGCTATTGGAAGCATAACGAGCACAAACAGAGTGAGTTGCCAACTAATCAAAAACATTCCGACGAGGTAAAGAATAATGTAAATCGGATTTTTAAACAGCATATCCAGCGAACTCATCACCGAACTTTCCACCTCGTTCACATCGCCCGAAATACGCGCGAGAATGTCCCCTTTGCGCTCTTCGGAGAAAAAAGAAAGCGGCAGTGAGATTATTTTTTCATTGATTTGATTGCGAATGTCGCGCACCACGCCCGTGCGCAGCGGAATCATAAAATAGGAGGCATAATACATTGCCGCCGTCCGAAAAAAAGTTGTAATAATCAGAAAAATCCCCAAAATAATCAGGATATAAGTGCCTCCGTGCGCTTGCATGGAGTCCGTAATAAACATATTCAAATTGTTTTGCAACACCGCTTTGAACGAATCAATCGAGAAGTGCTCCCAATCCAGCGGCAAATAGCCGCTCACATCGGGCGTCTCGATTTTGAACAAAATATTTAGAATAGGTATCAGGGCACCAAACGAAACCAGCGTCAGAAGCCCCGAAAGCACCGTCATCAGAATATTCAGACCCAGATATTTCTTGTAAGGCGGCACAAATCGCCGCAATAATTGAAAAAAATCCCTCATTTTTTGTTTTTTCTATTGAGCGGGCAAAGGTACGATTTTTTTTGTAATATTGCTATTTTGTTTCCAACCAGTAGAACCAATTTTGATGCGTTTAACCTGTGTACCGATTTTTTTGTATTGTTTATTCTGCAAAAATCATTACCTTTGTGCTATCCAAATGGAAGGCAAACTTAATAAAGATGAGCGGGCGGAGTTTCTGCGGGCATATCGGCGATTGTTGGACAGCGTTGAGGGGCTTGCCTTGCCCGATGACAGGCGGAAACTCCGGAAAATCGTGGGCGAGGCTGTGGCGCAGGGGGGCTATGGGCGCGATTTGTATGGGCTGAATGTGTTGCTGCGCACTTTGCAGACCAGCCTGATTGTGTTGGACGAAATTGGCGTGAAGCGCGCGTCCGTGCTGGCGGTGTGGCTGGCTCCGCCGGTGGCTGCGGAGTTGTGTGCGGTGGCGGAGGTCGAAAAACTGTTTGGCAAAGACACCGCCGGCATCATTGGGGGGCTGATTAAGACGCAGCAACTCTACAAGAAAAATGCCGCGATTCACAACGAGCATTTTCGCACGCTGCTCATTTCGTTTGCCGAGGATGTGCGCGTGGTGCTGATTATGATTGCCGAGCGGCTCTATCTGATGCGCGTGGCAAAACACATTGAGAATGAGGAACATCGCTTGCAGATTGCCGCCGAGGCGTCCTATTTATATGCGCCGCTTTCGCACAAGTTGGGGCTGTATAAAATCAAGTCGGAACTGGAAGATTTGTCGCTGAAATTTCGCGACCGCGAGGCGTTTGATTTCATCAAGCAAAAACTGAACGCCACGAAGGCTGCCCGTGATGCCTATAACACCCAATTCATTGCGCCGCTGAAGGAAAAACTCACGGCTTTGGGTCTGAATTTCGACATCAAGGGGCGCACCAAATCCATCCATTCTATCAACAACAAGTTGCTCAAGCAAAAAATCGAGTTCGAGAAGATTTACGATTTGTTTGCTATCCGCATCGTTTTGGATACGCCGCGTGAGAGGGAAAAAAGTGAATGCTGGCAGGTCTATTCGGTGGTTACGGATATGTATCAGCCCAATCCTTCGCGGCTGAAAGACTGGCTGTCGGTGCCTAAGAGCAACGGCTACGAGTCGCTGCACACCACGGTGATGGGTCCCGGCGGGCGGTGGGTGGAGGTGCAAATTCGCAGCAAGCGGATGGACGAAATCGCCGAGAAGGGGCTGGCTGCCCACTGGAAATATAAGGGCGTGAAGGGCGAGAGCGGTCTGGATGACTGGCTGACGAACGTGCGCGAGGTGCTCGAACATCAGGAAAATACATCGACGGAACTGATTGACGAATTTAAGATGGGGCTTTACGACGACGAAATTGTTGTGTTCACGCCCAAAGGCGACCTCTTCAAGTTGCCACAGGGGGCTACGGTGCTCGATTTCGCGTTTGCGATTCACACCAAAGTCGGCTCCAAATGCGTGTCTGCCAAGGTCAACGGCAAGAATGTGCCCATCAAATATAAATTGCAAAGCGGCGACCAGGTTGATATTCAGACCTCGCCCAATCAGATGCCCAAGCAGGACTGGCTGAACATCGTGGTGAGTAGCCGCGCCCGCCTCAAAATCAAGCAATCGCTGAAAGAAATGGCGACGCAGCAGGTGGATTTGGCAAAAGAACTGCTGCAACGCCGCTTCAAAAATCGCAAGATTGATGCCGACGACGGCGTGCTCTCGCGCCTCATCAAAAAGAAGGGCTACAAAACCGTAACCGATTTTTATGTTGCCATCGCCAAGGAGCAATTAGACGTTAATACGGTGATTGACAACTATATAGAGTTGATAAAAAAAGAGCAGGAGGTGGAACAGACCGACCGCAGCGTCGAAAACTACGAGGCTCCCGCGCCGCAAAACGACACCTCCACGAGTGCCGACGAACTCGTGATTGACAGCAACCTGACCGGCATCGACTACCAACTCGCGAAATGCTGCCACCCCATTCACGGCGACGAAATTTTCGGATTCGTGTCGTCGCAAGGCATCAAAATCCACCGCGTGAACTGCCCCAACGCGCTACAGATGCGCGAAAAATTCGGCTACCGCATCGTGAAATCGCGCTGGTCGGGCAAATCCGGCTCGGGGCATCAGGTGTCGCTCCGCATCGTGGGCAACGACGACATCGGCATCGTTACCAACGTCACGTCCGTCATCGCGAAAGAAAGCGGTATGTCGCTGCGCTCCATCAACGTCGATTCGCAGGACGGGCTTTTTTCCGGCACGCTAACCGTTTCATTGACAGACACTTCCGTGCTCAACAGCCTCATCAAAAAGTTGAAAGGCGTGAAGGGCGTGAAACAAATAAACAGGTATTAAATGACAGTTAAAGACAAAATAATTTTAGGCATCGACCCGGGCACGAACGTGATGGGCTACGGTTTGCTCCACATCACCACCAATAAACCCCACCTGCTGGCGATGGGCGTGCTCCAACTCGACAAATACGACAGCCACTATCTGCGCCTGCGCCGCATTTTTGAGCGCGTCATCAGCCTGATAGACGAATTTTTGCCCGACGAATTGGCAATCGAAGCCCCCTTTTTCGGGAAAAACGTGCAGAGTATGCTCAAACTCGGACGTGCGCAGGGCGTGGCGATGGCGGCGGCACTCAGTCGCGACATCCCCATTTTTGAATACGCCCCGCTGAAAATAAAAATGTCGGTTACAGGCAGCGGAACCGCCACCAAAGAGCAGGTTTCCTATATGCTGCAAAGCTATTTGAAAATCCCCAAAGAAGACCTCCTGCCCCAATTGGATGCCACCGATGCCGTTGCAGCCGCCCTCTGCCACCACCTGCAAAACGGTCGCCCGCAGTCGGAGAAGCAATATTCCGGCTGGAAAGACTTTATCGCAAAAAATGAAAAAAGAATTAAACAATAAAACACTGATTGTTGGTATCTTTTTGCTGAACTGCACGTTTGCATTTTCCCAAAACGACGACCGGTTGCTCGACGAGGTGGTTGTGACGGCTACGCAGACCACGCATACGCTCAAAAACACGCCCGTTTTGACACGGCTGATTTCCCAAAAAGAGATTCAGCAGTCGGGGGCGGTTACGGTTTTGGAGGCGTTGGAAAATTTTGTGCCCGGGGTCAGTTTCACGCCCAATCCGATGGGCGACAATATTCAGATTGGCGGGTTGAACAATAAATATATCCTCGTTTTGGTGGATGGCGAGCGACTGGTGAATGAACGGACGGAGAATGTCAATTTTTCGCGCCTCAACACCGCTCATATCAAGCGCATCGAGATTATCAGCGGAGCCTCATCGGTGCTCTACGGCTCCAATGCCATCGGGGCGGTCATCAATATCATCACGCAGGACGTTACAGAGCCGTTGCAAGCCGCCGCGCGCACCCGATTTTCCACCGACAACACCTGGCACAGCGATGTGTCGCTGCGGTTGAAACGCGACCGGCTGGCATCGAAAACCAACTTTTTCGCCAAAAATTCGGACGGCAATGCGGTGCTCAATCCCTATTCAAATTATGCTGTGGCACAGGCACTTAAATACACTTTCGGCGACCGCTCCGATGCCGAAATCAAAGGGCAATACTATCGCGGCGAAACGTGGCTTTTGGATAAATTTGAGACGCGCGTGGATGAAAATTACACCCTGAACGGCAAGTGGCGATACCGCTTTTCAGCCGCCAACGAACTGATTTTGGCAGGGAATACCGACAAATATACCGGCACCGAGCGATTTAAATTGCATAACGATTCGACGGCACGCGCCAACAGTTCGCAGTATTCCACCCTGCGCTTGACGGATACGTGGGACGCGAATGAGCATTTGCAAATCGTGGGAGGTGTTGAGTTTAATTGGGAAAAAACATTCAGTTACAGTCAGTTTGGCACCGCGGCTGACAGGGCAGCCGGCAATCAAAACATTTTTGCACAAGCCGAATACCGGTTGGACTTCATCGACATCCTTGCCGGCGCACGCTACACGCGCCATTCGCAGTTCGGCAGCCACTTCTCGCCAAAAATCTCGCTGATGAAGAGTTGGAAGGATTTCCGCTTCCGCGGCAGTGTCAGCAATGGCTACAAAGTGCCCACGCTGAAAGAACTCTATATGAATTTTTTGCACCCCATCGACTATGTGCCCTTCTGGGTGGTTGGGAACGCCGCTTTGAAGCCCGAAACATCGTGGTATGAGTCCCTCTCGGCGGAATATCTGACCAACGACATCAACGTGTCGGCGACCATCTATACCAACCAAATCACCAACTGCATCCACACGCAACGGCTGTGGAACGCCACTTTGCAACGTTCTGAACTGCATTACGACAACATCGAAAAAGCCCGCATCTCCGGCGTGGACATAGCCGCACAATGGACTGTGAATCAGCATATTGCCATAAAAGGCGGCTATTCTTTCGCCGATGCCACCCGTAGGGGCACGACCAATCGCTCCCCCTTGCCCGGCAACAGCACACACACCGCCACCATCAACGCAACATTCTCACATAAAAAACAAAGCGTGGTCATCTCCACCCGCGCACGGTCGTCGTTCATCGCCATTTACCCGCCCACGCCCGAAGCGATGCTAAACCCCGAATCGACGCGCGTAAACGGCTATTGGATAAGCAATTTAGTATATAACCTGCAACTGTCGCGCGGCAAATGGCGCGGGCATTTGCAAACAGGCATAAATAATGTATTGGACTATAAAAATCAGGACGCACTGCCGGGCAATAACGGTCGTGTGTATTTTGTTGGTATGGGGGTTAACTTCCTGTAACAAAGACTATTTGTTCGACCGCGAGCTTGCGCCAAAATCCGGCGCACTGCTGGTGGTAGATTGCAGCAGTTACGCCGAGTGGCACTTCTTTTCGTTTGCGAAGGGCGAAATCATCGGCACGTGCGATGCCGCCGACGCGGATGCCAACGCGCAGTGGCGCACGCGGATGGATTGGGATTTGGCGTTCCACCGTCAAAACATCCAAACCAACAGCGGCGCATCGGGCAGCGGCGCGGGCGGCATTTTGAAATTGGAGCAGAGCACCTTCGATTTCGATGCCGTAGCGGAGGCACCGAAAGACGGCTATCAGACCGATGCGCCGGATTCCATCGTTTACGATATGAGCCAAATGACGCTGGGACATATCGGCTATGTGCACACCGGATTGGCTCAGCCCACGAAAAACTGGGCGGTGCTACACAATATGATGGCAAGCGACTGGCACTATGAGCAGGCAGTGTTCATAGTGCGCACAGCCGACGAAAAATACGCCAAAATCTGGCTTTGGAATTTCAAAAACGCGCGCGGAGTAAGCGGCACTATCTCAATGCAATACGTTTATCCGCTTTGAATTGCAAAAAAAATGTGAATTTATTTTTTTAACAAAGAATAATTGAAAATTTATTTGTACCTTTGCACCCGAAATACATGATGATTTTGGGATGATGGTATCTAAAAAATATATTCACGTTGTGTTTGTGGCTGTGCTGGCGGCATTGTTTGGGTCGGCGGAGGCGCAGGACATGGAGTTGCTGCCCAACACTTCGCCGTCGCTGGCGGCGAGCAGCAATCTGCTTTATGATGCCACCGCGAGTTTGAATGTTGCCGCGGAATTTCAGATTAAAAAGAAATGGACACTGAAAGTGCCCATCGCCTACAACCCGTGGCAATATGGCAAGGAAGTGGGCAGTATCAAGCAGTTCAAATTTGTGCTGGTTCAGCCGGAACTCCGGAGATGGCTTTGTGAGCCTTTTACGGGGTGGTTTTTTGGCGTTCACGCCCACTATGCCAAGTTTAATGTGGCGGGCTACGACATCGGCAATCTCAAAGACCACCGCTTTGAGGGCGATATATATGGTGTCGGACTGTCGGCGGGTTATGATTTCTACCTCGCGCCCCGTTGGAGTTTGGAGGCAAGTTTGGGCTTGGGCTATGCCCGCGCTGTTTATGACCGCTACAACTGTACCACTTGCGGGTACGAAGGAAGCGATAAGGATAACTATATTGGACCTACGCAGGTGGGGATTTCTTTAATTTACCTCATAAAATAAGAACGCGATATGAAACACAAATATTTCAACGGTATGGTTGCGGCTTTGATGCTTGTTTTCTTGTTTTCCGGCGAGGTGCTCGCGCAGAAGCAGGTCATTCGGGTTGAGGAGTTTGGCACGCAGACAAACGGTGAGGTGTTGACAATGAATTTCAGCATCGTGCTCAGCAATGTGCTCGTCCCAAGCGACAATCAGTTGGTTTTCACCCCCATTTTGCGTTCCGAATCGGGGGAACAAAAGGTGTTGCGCTCCGTGGTTTTGAACGGCAAATCGCGCAACAATTTATACAAGCGTTCGCTCAGCCTGAACGGTTTGGGCGACGGCTATATCGACCCGGCGGTGTATTCCGTGCTGGCGGTCAATTCCAATACCGCGTCCACGACGGTTACTTACGAGGAGGCATTCTCGTTTGAGCCGTGGATGAACGGCGCGAGCGTTTATCTGATTAAGGATATGATTGAGTGCTGCGACGACGAACATTATCGCGAGGAACTGCTGGTTTCGGACGGCATCCGACCGATGGCTGCCGCGCGCATCACTCCGCCCACCAAAAAAACCACCACTCCGCCCGTCAAGAAACGGACCAAGGAGGAGGAGGAAGCCGAACGGTTGCGGTTGCTCCGAGAGCAAGAGAAGGCAAAAAACGGTCTGAAGCCGCCTGTCAAAAAGAACAGGCTTGTTACGACAGAGGGTGGGTTTGTGACGCCGCCGCAACAAAACAAGGAGCGTCATGCCGAGCGGGGCGAAGCCTTTTTGTATTTCAGGCAGGGCGAAGCAAAAATTTTGACGGACATCGCCGACAATGCCGGCGAATTGGCAGAGATAGATAACATTTTGAACTACGTCAAAAACACCCCCGATGCGATACTCTCGGCATTGGTGATTCAGGCGTATGCCTCTCCGGAGGGCGATGCGGATTACAATCTGGCACTTTCGCAGCGGCGGGCGATGGCTCTGCTCACCTATGTGAGCGAAAAGCATCACCTCTCGCCCAACGTCCGCGTCATAGCGGAAGGCATGGGCGAAGATTGGGACAAACTGTCGGACCTCGTGGAAGCCGACATCAATGTTACAAACAAAAGTCAGGTGCTCAACATCCTCCGAATGCCGAACGTTGCCGAGCGCAAAAAAAAGTTGGAAGACTTCGACGGCGGTCACGTCCATCAATACATCTCAGCCGCCCTGTATCCGCGATTGAGGCGCACAGACTACATAATTGAATTTACCACTCCCAAATAAAACAGGCAAAATGAAACGAATAAACGAACATATATCCTTTCTCGCGGTGCTGACACTGCTCTGCACCGCCTGCATCACCGGCGGATGGGACGAATGCCCTGAGCCCCCTGAACCTGACAACCCTGACAATTTGATAATTCAGTTAGCCGACCAGCCTGCTCTAACGTATGCCGAAGCCGATTGGAAAAACGCCACGCTTTTTGTGCTTACCAAAGGGCAAGACGGCAAAGACACTGTGGTTGCGACTTGCCAGTTGGAAGTGCCTCAACCCAAAATGCTAAGTGTGAGCGCGTTGAGGTTGAAATTGGATTCTACCTACCGTTTTGTGGTTTGGTTCAATCTGGATATAGAGGACAATGGACTGCCTTATAGAGTTAAGACCGACACCGTTTTCCCTGTGTTTTACATGGACATAACATCGCTGGAGGGCGATTCTATTAAAGACCCAGTAGCACCGATTTTGCCGACTTTTCGTGGATTCAAAACGCAGACACTTATATCGACTGCTGCAAATAAGGTAGAAATCCCTGTCATTCAGCAGACTAATGACATCACTATCACGGTAGTAGGGGAAAACGTGATACCACCGGGTGGTGAAGATGAGGTTTACAAATTTGTAATTAGCGACACGGCTGCAAAATACTCATTTTTTGACAATAAGGTATTGGCACATCCTGAGTTTTACCATGTTTCGAGGGTAACGAACTTCCCGGACCGAAAAGATTCTATCGAAGCAACGATGCGTGTTTTGAAGTTATCTGCGGACTCGCACAAGCCGGAATTGACCATCACCAATGAAAACGGTCGAAGAGTTTTTGCTATGCCTGACAATACGAGTTTGGTGTCGCTGATTAGAGGCGCGTATCAAAATAAAAATACAAACCCCACCGACACATTTAATCAAAAAGTTCTTGATAATCACAATTTTAATATTAAAATTAACTTGGATGAAGCGCATGGCGTAACAATTACAGTTAATGGTTGGGATGTGGTTGACCCGGGGTTCACTTTAGATTTATAAAGATAAAAAATATATAATTATGAAACGGATAAATAGTTTTTTCAGTGTTACTCTTCTTGCTGCGGTGATGTTTTCTTCATGCCAAGATAGAGAGGTATTTGATTCTGCCGACCACGTTCAACCGAGCGGCGAGCAAGTGAAGTTGCACCTCGGATTGAATATACAGAGTAATTTTCAATCGGGATTGCGGGCGATTTCTGCCACCGAAGAACAAGCTATTAAGCAGATTGACGTGTTGGTTTTTAAAGAAGAGTCTCCCGGAGGTGTTTTCGTGTATAGTGAGCATGTGGAAGGAACTCTATCAGACAGTTCGGCGATAATTAAAACAAATTATGAAGCTAACCAACAATTGGTTGTCATCACGAACGCCAGAGATGAAGTTAGGAAACTTGTTGATAACACCAGCAAAGGCGTGCTAAAAGACAAATTGCTCGAACTTCTAACATTTTCGTTGAAGTTGAACGACGACAAATGGAATGCCACTGGTCCTGCAGGCACGGACAATTTCACGGCATTTCCAATGTGGGGCGAAAGCGCCCCTACTCTCATAACCAAAAACTCGGGCATAATTCCTGTCAAGTCGTTGCTGCGGATGGTGGCGCGGATTGATGTTGTTTTGGACCAAAGTGTTACCGAGTTTGAAATAGACTCAGTCTTTCTTTACAACACCAATATTGGGGGGCGCATTGTACCTGATACCCTAGAGTTGGCTAAGGATAAAGCGACCCTGCCGCTTGATGCTGATTTAATTGGCACCAAAGGCAAAGATGCTTACATCAAATATATTATGTCGACGACCAAAGGGGATAGCAATGCTATTTACACCTTTGAAACCGCTGCTCCGTCAACTAATTCAAACGAAGCCACTTGCTTGATAATTGCTGGGCGTTACAAGGGTACAACATGCTATTACCGTGTTGATTTTGTAGACCTCAACGACCCAGAAAAACACGCTGATATTTTGCGTAATCATTGTTACAAAGTGACCATCACGAGAGTTACTGCCGAAGGTTATGATACCAGAGATAAGGCGTTTCAGGGGAAATCAATAAACATTGAGACGGATTTACAAACATGGGAGAATGCACCGGAGAATGTGGTGGTAGATGGTCAGTATTACTTATTGGTTGATACCGTAGAGACGTTGAAGTTTTCAAAAGAAGCTTCGACTAACATTAATATAACCGTAAAAACCGACTACCCAACAGAAAACGCTCCTGTTTGGGAAGTGTCTTCCAATAAAAATTGGGTAACTCCTTCCAAAAATGGAGAAACTTTAAGTTTTACGGTTAAGGATTATGCAGGAAACAATACCGATGAAGAAGATTTTGGAAATACTATTAAAGGTCATACCGCAGAAATCACAGTTTCCGCAGGTCGATTAAAACGCAAAATCATTATCAAACAGGCAGATGTAGCAAAGATAACTATCACATTTTCTGACTATGCAGGTACACCGTATCTTGCTGATATTATCCTAAACACGGATGGCGATGGTCGCGTGCTTTCCTCGGAAAGCAAAGAATTTAAAGTGGCGTGGACTCCCTCAAATGCAAAATTGTATTTATGGCAAAACCCGGCAGAAGGGTTAATATATTCAGCGGGGATATTGACTGATATTAGCTATTTTGGTGAGAGACAGAGTTCGAGTGCGCCGTCATTTACTATTCATCCTGGCGCACAATTTCAGGGTGATTGTGGGGTAAAAATTACAGGACAAGTTACTAATGGTTTTCAGACATTAGAAAAATCAATAGTGCTAAAAATTAAGAGATAGAGTTCTCCGTAAAAAAACGTTATGCACGCCTATAAATACGGCACAAAGATTTCGGAGGCGGGGATGATATTGCTTTCTGTTTCAGAATAAATTTGTATCTTTGCAAAAAATATGAAACAGAGAAACATTATTCCTGATATAAAGAATGTATTACAGAGGCTTGTTCCAAATGCTGAAATAATACTTTATGGTTCTGTGGCTCGCGGTGAAGAAACGAAAGACTCCGATATTGACCTGCTTATTTTGGTTGATACGGAAAAATTAACGTATGACGAGAAAGGCAAGATTGTGCATAGTCTGGATGATATAGAATCAAAAACAGGCATTGCTATCAGTCCAATAATTCGCACACAGGCAGAGTGGCTCGAAGTCCCATTTAGAACGCCGTTCATGATTAACGTGATTAATGAAGGAATACGATTATGACACAATTGACGGATACAGAAAGAACAGATGTAATCACTCATCGGATGCAACGGGCGGAAGAGAGTCTGCATCACGCCGATATATTGATTGCCGACAGTGCCTATAATGCTGCAATCAATCGCCTCTATTATGCTTGTTATTATGCCGTTAGCGCATTGCTCTTAAAACATTCATTTGAATACAGACGGCACCACGGCGCAAAAACGCTCTTTCATCAACATTTCATCGCAACAAAAAGGATAGATATTAAACATTCTGTTTTTTACAGCCATTTGTTTAACAGTCGAAATGAAGGTGATTATGCCGACTTTATCTATTTTGATGCCGAAACAGCAGCAGATTACAGAGCCAAAGCAACAGCGTTTATATTAGCAATTCAGGATGAGTTGAAAAAAATCACAGAGTGAGACAAAATAAATTCGTATCTTTGCAAAAAATAAAAAAAACATTATGCAAGCCTATAAATACGACACAAAGATTAGCGAAGCCCATCAAAAGGGAACAAACAGCAGTAGAACATTTTCTTGAAACATGGTCTGGAGCTTTCA